>JBDTXA010000073.1:0-16433 GCA_040006415.1 Rhodanobacter sp. | reverse complement strand
AGGCGTCCAGGGCAATACGAAGGGCAGCAGCGCAGGCGAGTGGGGCCAGAACCACGGCCAGCACCAGCGCGGCCGCGAGCCATGTGATCGGCGCGAGCCACGGCAATCCTGCTTGCGCTGCTGCCACGGCACCTGCGGCAAAGATCACGGCCGGCACACACAAAGGCAGCAGCATCAAGGCCAGCAGCATACCAGAGCGGCGGGTGCCGGCCGTCAGCGCGACCAGTACCGCACCGAACAGGCTGAGCAGCGGCGTGGCCAGCAGCAGGGCCAGCACCAGCACCGGAATCACCGCGCCGGGCAGGTGCAGCATTGCGGCCATCAACGGCGCAATCACGATCAGCGGCAACGCGGTGGTGATCCAGTGCGCCAGAATTTTCATGCCCATCATCAGTGCCAGCGGCTGCGGCGCCAGCACCAGTTGTTCCAGCGAGCCGTCCTCGATATCGCTGGAGAACATCGCGTCCAGCGCCAGCAGCATCGCCAGCAACACGGTGACCAGCACCACGCCGGCGGCAATCCGCTGCAGCAAGGTGTCTTCCGGCCCCAGCGCGAACGGAAACAGCATGGTGACGATCAGCGCGTACAGCACCGGCATGGCGATGTCGCCGCGGCGGCGCCATGCCAGCGTGAGGTCGCGGCGCAGCATCGCGGCGCAGGCAGCAGCAAGACCGGGCGGGTGCTTAGCCATGCATGCGAATCCGTCGCGGCTCGCCGCCGTGGAAGCTCACCGTGCCGTGGCTGGTGACCATTGCCGCGCCGCCGGCATCGGTATGTCGTTCCAGCAGGTCGTTGATCAGCGCAATGCCGCCACGGTCGAGGTTCGCATAGGGTTCGTCGAGCAGCCACAGCGCGGCCGGGAGCAGGACCAGTCGGGCGAGCGCCGCGCGCTTCTTCTGGCCAGCTGACAGCCGGCGTATGGGCTCGTCCTCGTAGCCGCGCAGGCCGACCTTGGCAAGCACGGACGCCGCGCTCAAGCCGTCGCGTGAGCCGTGCAGGCCGGCAGCGATTCGCAAGTTCTCGCGGGGACTAAGATCAGCCTTCAGCCCCAGCTGATGACCGAGGAAAAGAATGTCGCCGGCGCACTGATCACGTTGCAGCACTTCGCCATGCCAAAGCAGTTCACCCGCGTCGAGATGCAGCAAGCCGGCGAGGATGCGCAGCAAGGTGGTCTTGCCGCTGCCGTTGTCACCTTCGATCAGGGCCAGTTCGCCGCCCCGCAACTGGAAATCCAGCGGTGCGAACACCGGTTCGTCCTGGCGATGGAACGTCAAACCCCGTGCTTCGAGCAGCGGCGTGGAGGTGTCTGCGGCAGTCATTGTTTCAATTGTCCGCAATGCCGGTGGGGCTTGTCCATGCGGTGCGCTGCCGCTGGTCGGATCACTCGATCACGCGCAGCAGGGCGGGCGTACCGGATTCGCCATACACATAGGCTAACTGTCGGTGGCGCCTGGCCAGGCTATCCAGTTCAGAGGTATCAGCACCGACCACGAAAAGGCTTGGCTCGTGCCAGTCGATGCCCACGCCGATCGCCGGGCGAACGATCGTATCCGGCAACTGCTTCAAGGCGGCGTGCAATTCACGCTCGGCGGCGAGATTTTCGGCTTCCGGGCGCGCTGTGGCCAGCGGATTCCAGGCAGTAATGAAGCCCCAGGCACGGTCACCGACCAGGGCGTGCAGTGAGGCAGGCAAAGGCTGGTCGATGCGAATCCCGGCCCACTCGACCTCGTCCAGGCAGACCATGAAACAGGTGGCGCGAAAGGCGTCAAGCAGCGCTTTATCCATATCGCAACGGAGGCAGCGCGGGCAGCGACGACTTGAGAAGGTCCACCGCAGCATCGAGGTCGACATCCTCCACTCGACCGGTGTGCTGCAGCAGCTGCTCCAGCAACGCATCCTGCGCCTGCCCGCGTTGGAGCGCGTAGGCATACGGAACATGGCTGAAGGTGACCAGCCGATAGCGTGCCATGTAGTGCTCCGGCGCTCGCCCGGCCAGCAGAGCACCCAACTCGCGCTTGGCCAGATAGTGCGGGTCGGCTACCGAATCGCGCATTTCGACGTAGTTCTCCAACGCCATCAGGGCGATGGCGTCGGTATCGGGCTGGCGTACGCGCTGGAATTCGGCGAAGACATCTTCAGTGTCGTCCGCCGCCGCTGCCAGCAGGTTGGCGAGCAGCACGGTGTCCTCGAAGCCGCTGTTCATCCCTTGGCCGTGAAAAGGCACGATCGCATGCGCCGCGTCGCCGACCAGCAGGACCCGACCACCCAGATGCCATCGCTCCAGATACAGCGTCGACAGGCTGCCCACCGGGTTGCCGTCGTAGTCCTCGGTAAAATTCGGCACCAGCGATAGCAGTCCGGGAAATTGCTCGCTAAAAAAGGCGGCCGCCGAGCCCGTATCGGGCAGGTTGCGGAAACTTGGGCCATCGCCGGCCGTCGGCAGGAACAGGGTGACCGTGAAGCTGCCCTCGGTATTGGGCAGAGCGATACACATGTAGCCACCACGGGGCCAGATGTGCAGCGCATGCGGTTCCAGTGCGTACTGATCGCACCCGCCACTGAGTTGCAGGACGCTAGCAGGCAGCTCGCTGGCCGGTGGGATTTCCAGTTCCTTGTAGCCGTGCCCCAGCATTTCGACGCGCTCGCCCAGCGGGCTGGACGCGTTCATCGCCGCACGTACCGCGGAACCGGCGCCGTCGGCGCCGATCAGCATGTCGAAGGGCCGCTGTTGTTCCATTCCGGAGGCGTCACTCATTTGGAGCGTCTTGTGTTCGAAATCCGCGCCGAGGAAGGCATGCCCGAAGTGAAGTGCCACTCCCGCTGCCTCGGCGGCCTCCAGCAGGAGGACGTTCAAGCTGCCGCGCGAAACGGACCAGATGACCTCGGTGTCGTCGACACCGTAACGCTGCAGGCTGGCGTTGCCATCGCGGTCGTGCACCATTCGACCACGCATCATCACGGCATGTTGCAGAACCTCGTCGGCGAGGCCTGCCATCCGAAGTGCCTGCAGACCGCGCTCGGCCAGTGCCAGGTTGATCGAGCGCCCTCCCAGAAACCCTGCGCGCCGCGGATCGGGTCGTTTTTCGTATACCTCGACGGCAAAGCCACGCTGGGCCAGCTGCAGTGCCAGCAATGCGCCGACCAGGCCGCCGCCAATGAGGGTGATGGATGGCTTCGCCATGTTGCGATCCGTAGGAATATTCCGGCCACTGTTACGAAAGCGCGGCCAGACTGCAAATCCGATCGCGGTTATTGCGGATGAATGGTCAAATCAGCGGTCTGGTTGCTTCCCTCGCCGCTCAAGGAGCCAGCTTAAGAATGAGGTCGTGCGGCAACGGAAAGCCCGTGCTCAGTCGATTTCCAGGGCCCGCTTCAACGGTCGCTTCAGCCCGAACGCCAGTACGCCACCGGTCGCTGCAATGGCCGCGTGCATGGCCCAGAACGCGGCGGGGGTCATGTGTTCGTAAAGGCCGCCGAGCCTCCCGATGATGATGTTGCCGATGAAAAACGTGAGAAACACCGCGCCCATCAAGGTGGCCTTGATGCGCACTGGCGCGGTGCGCGATACCAGCGCCAGCAAGGTCGGCCAGTAATAGAGGAAGGCGACGCCCAGGATCATGTTGGAGAGCAGCGGCACCAGCAGCGAGGTGCGCGGGCTCAGCAGGCAAGCCGTCATCAACACAAGGTTCGCCACGGTTGCCAGGCATGCGCCGGTGGCGATCTTGCCGATGTCGTCCGGCTCGCTGCCGCGTGCCGACTGCCACCGCCACAGTGCCAGCAACAGCGGTACACCGACGATGCTGGCCATCGGGTCGACCGAGTTGAACCACGCCACCGGCACGTGGAAGCCGAGCAGGTCCAGATCGACGCTGCGACTGATCCAGATCAGGCCCATGTTCGCGTTCTGCAGGTAGGCAATGCTCTGGAAGATGGTGATTGCCGAAATCACCCCCAGTGCCGCCACGATGCGCCATTGGCGACGATCAAACGGTGCCTTCGCCTTCGCCTTCGCGGGCAGTTCGCGACGCCGGTCGGCGGGAAGATAGCGGAAGCCGGCAATATAGGTGACCAGGCCGAGCAGCATCAGGATGCCGGCGAGGCCGAACCCCGTGTGCCAGCCATAAAGCTGGGCCAGCAGGCCGACCACCAACGGGCCGAGTACCGCGCCGACATTGATGCCGACGGAAAAGATCGCAAACGCGCGGGTGCGGCCCTCACCATCGGTTTCGGCATACAGCTCACCGACCTGGGTCGAGATATTGCCCTTGAGCAAGCCGCTGCCAGTAACAAGCAGGGTCAGCGCCAACAGGAACGACGCGTCGAAGGCCATGGCCAGGTGACCGGCACTCATCAACACCGCGCCGAGCATGACGGCCAGCCGGCGGCCGATCCAGCGGTCGGCTACCCAGCCGCCGAGCACCGGCGTGAAATAAACCAGGCCGGTGTACAAGCCCATGATCTGCGAGGCGAGCGCCAGCGTGCTCAAGGGTCCGAAAATCGATTCCAGGCCGTGGCGGAAAATGGCCATGCCGGCAATGCCATCGATATGGCCGGGCATCAACAAGCCCTGGCTCATGTACAGCACCAGGATCGAGGTCATGCCGTAGTAGGAGAACCGCTCCCACGCTTCGGTAAAGCTCAGATAGGCCAGCGCCCGGGGCTGTCCAAAGAAGGTGGCTGAACCTCGGTTCGCTTTGTTGCTCATGCATTTCCCTCGAGCACTGGAAAGCGGTTCGAATCGGATGGGTTGGATACTCGCGCCATGGCCCGGGACTCATCTGTCATCTGAGATCCTCTGCGCCAGGTCAGTGACTCAGAAGCTCATGAAGTAGCCACCGTTTACCGGCAGGTTGATGCCGGTGAGGTAGCCCGCGTCTTCTGCGCCCAGAAAACAGACGGCGCGCGCGATATCGGCGGGCGAGCCAAGGCGGCCGACCGGGATATCAGCGATGATCTTTGCGCGTATCTCGGCGGAAACGGCGGCCACCATCGGGGTGTCGCAGTAGCCGGGCGAGATCGTGTTGACGGTGACACCCTTGCGCGCGGTCTCCCTTGCCAGAGCCATGGTGAAACCATGCACACCCGCCTTGGCAGCCGAATAGTTGGTCTGCCCGAACTGCCCGGTCTGACCGTTTACCGAGCTGATGTTGACGATGCGGCCGAAGCCTCGCGTGGTCATGCCTTCGACCACGTTACGGCACATATTGAATACGCCATCGAGGTTGACGTGCATCAAATCATGCCATTGCGCGGGCGACATCTTGCGCAGGCTGGTATCGCGGGTAATGCCGGCGGCATTGACCAGGACGTCGATGCTGCCGTGCTGTTGCTCGGCGTCGGCAATGAGCTGCTGGCAGCTGTCGAAGTTGCTGACGTCGACGGACGCGAAAGTGACGGCCGGATCGACATCTGCAAGCTCGGCATGGAACGCTTCGATACGGTCGCTGCGACTGGCGAGATCAACCGCAATCACCCGGTGGCCAGCGCCCGCCAGCTGTCGACAGATCTCAGTACCCAGGCCACCGATGCCGCCGGTAACCATGGCGACACGTGGAGAGAGAGCAGTTTGGCTCATCGGTTAGGCGTCCGCAGACCTGATCATGCCGCATGGCAACACATGCTTTGCAGCGGCGATCGGATCGAAAAGCTGTAGGGAATGGCGCGCCTGCGCGCGCCGTACGTCAGGCCGGAGTCAGCGGGGTTTCTTGCCGCCGTGGCTGGCGGTTCCCGGTGTCGGAATGCCTTGAGCGGCGGAATCCATCAGCCCTCGCTGCATCTCCTGGAAAGCGGCCAGATTGCGCTCGGTCAGATCATTGAGCGTGTTCCACGGTGTCTGGCCCATCAGGCTGTTGAGCTGACTGCGGAACTGGGTCTGCTGATCGAGAAAGACCTGCAGGCTGCGCTCCAGATAAGGCCCCATGAAGCCCTGCAGCGAATTGCCATAGAAGCGGATGATCTGGCTGAGCAGTTGCGGCGACAGCATGGGCTGCCCCTTGTCTTCATGCTCGGAGATGATCTGCAGCAATACCGCACGGGTCAGGTCTTCGCCGCTTTTGGCGTCGCGGACTTCAAAGTCCTCGTTGTCCAGAACGAGCTGGCGGACCTCTTCCAGCGTGATGTAGCTGGAGATTTCCGTGTCGTAAAGACGGCGGTTCGGGTATTTCTTGATGGTGCGCTTGGTTTGTGCCATGCGACACAAGCTAGCAGAAGATATTGCGGCGCACCAGCAGGTGACGGCGCGGCAATGCTGCAGGGCGCCAATGCAGCATTGCCAGTCTGGATCAGTGCCCGACGGCGCCGTCGGCGGTGCCAAATGGCGGCCTCGCGAACCACAGCAGCGGAATCATCGCCAGAAACAGCACAGCGCAGACCAGGTAGACGTCATTGACCGCCAAGGTCAGCGCTTCGCGGGTGATCAACTGGTTGATGATCCCCAGCTGTTCAGTCGGCGAGAACCCTGCATGCTTTAACTGCTGCAGAAAATGGGTGGCCGCAGGTGCGGCTGGATTGATGTTTTCGGTGAGCGCGGCGTGGTGATATTCCCCGCGGTGCTGCCAGAGCGTGACGGTGGCGGCGGTGGAAATGCTGGACCCCAGCGTGCGGCAGAAATTCGCCAGTCCGGAGGCGCTTGCGACCTGGTTTGCCGGTAGCCCAGACAAATACATCTGGTTGAGCGGAATAAAGAAGCAGGCAATGCCGATACCCATCACGAAGCGGGGCAAAATCAGCGTCGAAAAAGAAGCTGAGCTGTCAAAACTGGCGAACCAGTAGGCCGTGCCGGCAAACACCAGAAACGCAAACGTCACCACGGCGCGCAATTCCAGGCGCTGAATATTGGCACCGATCACCGGCGCCATGAGAAAGGCCAGGATGCCGACAGGCGCGCTGGCCAACCCGGCCCACGTCGCGGTATAGCCGAGCGTGGTCTGCAACCACAGCGGAAAGATCACGTTGATGCCGAAGAACCCCATCATGCCGAGCGACAATGCGATGACGGCGACGGTGAAATTTCGACGTTTGAACAGTGACAGGTCCACCACCGGGTGCTTTGCCAGCAACTCCCAGACGATCAGGAAAGTAAGGCAGACCAGCGCAATCAGGCCCAGCGTCAGGATCATCGGCGAGGAGAACCAGTCGTTGTCGTTGCCGTTGTCCAGCATGAATTGCAAGGCACCCACGCCGACCACCAGAAGCGCCAGACCGATGACGTCGATCGGTGCCTTCTGCGTCTTGGTTTCCCGCTTGCGCAGCAGCGCCCAAGTAGTGAACGCAGCCAGAGCGCCCACCGGCACGTTGATATAGAAGATCCACGGCCAGGACAGATTATCCGTGAGCCAGCCGCCAAGGATCGGCCCGAATATCGGCGCGACCACGACGGTCATGGCCCATAGCGCCAGCGCCATACCTTGTTTGGCCTTTGGATAGCTTGCCAGCAGCAGTGAAAGCGATAGGGCCACCATCGGGCCGGATCCGGCACCCTGCAACAGACGGAAAACCACCAGCATGGGCATGCTGGTGGCCATGCCGCAAAGCATGGAGAAAACAACGAACAATCCCACCGACACAATGAATGTTCTGACCTCGCCAAATCGCCGCGCCAACCAGCCCGTCAATGGCTGCATGATCGCGCTGGCAAGCGCGTAGGAACTGATTGTCCAAGTACCCTCGCTGGGGCTGACGCCGAGGCTGCCGGCAATATGCGGGACCGAGACATTGACGATCGTCATGTCCAGTACTTCCATGAAGGTGCTGAATGCCACCGCGATGGTCAAGAGCACCAGCGCGGAGCCCTGCAGCGGCTTCAGTGGTTGTTCGTCGTTGGGTGTGTCGGCCATAGTCCGGACTACATTCAGTGGGCACGGTCAGGCAGGTTTGCGCGGATGATCCGATCCGCCTCGGCGTCTGCCTTGCTGCCCATCTGGTCGTAGACGCTGGTCTGTGCCACCGGTTGTTGTGCCGATCCGTCGGCCAGCACGCGACCCTTGTCGTTGGTAATGTCGACGGTGGCCTGGGTGGAAAGACCGATACGCAATGGATGCCTGTTCAGTTCCCTGTTGTCCAGCGAAATGCGCACGGGTACCCGCTGCACCACTTTGATCCAGTTGCCGGTGGCATTTTGCGCCGGCAACAGGGAGAACGCGCTGCCGGTGCCGGCACCGAGTCCGACCACGTTGCCGTGGTATTCGGCGTCATCCCCGTAGACATCGGACACGATCTTGACCGGTTGCCCGATGCGGATGTGCCGGAGCTGGCTTTCCTTGAAGTTCGCGTCGATCCAGAGATTTTGCAGCGGCACGATGGTCATCAGCTGCTGTCCCGCCTGGACGCTGTTGCCCAGTTGTACGCTGCGTTGCGCCACGTAACCTGAGACGGGGGCATAGATGGCGTTGCGCTGCGCGGCAACCCACGTGGCGCGAAAATTCGCCCTTGCCTGCAGCACTTCCGGGTTCTGCGCCGTCTTGGTGCCTTGCGTGGCCGCATGTGCAGCGGCGGCTTGCGCGCGCGCAACCTTCAGTCCCGCACGGGCCTGGGCCACGCCATCGCGAAGATGCTGCACAATTTCAGGCGACTCGGCGTGGGCGGCGAGAAGTGGTAGTCGGCGCTTGAGATCGGCCTCGGCCTTGTTCAGATCAATCTGGCTCGCGGTGACCTGCGCATCGGCACTCGCGGCCGAACTCGTTTGCTGCCTGACGCCGCGCACGGCCCTGGCCAACGCGCTGCTCGCCTGTTGCAAGCGCACCTCGGCATCGGTGTTATCCAGTCGAACCAGAACCTGCCCCGATTCAACATGAGCCGTGTCGTCGGCAAGGATGGCGACGACGGTGCCGGGCACCTGGGCCGAGATAGCGACCTCATTGCCACCGACGTAGGCGTTGTCAGTCTTTTCCCGGGTTGAAAAAACAAAGAACCACAACAGGAACCAGATCAGTCCGCCGAGAATGAACACGCCAGCGACGATCAGCAGAATGCGTCGACGCTTGGCGGGATCCTTGGCGGCCATGCCGCTGTCCTGGGTATCGTCAGTCGACTTGTCGGATTCAGTGGCGCTCATGATCGGCGGCTCCGGCGGTAACGGGATGGGAAGAAGTTGAATCGTGCACAGCAGGCAGGCCAGGTGAGTGGTAGCCGCCGCCAAGCGCCTTGATCAGGTTCAGGTCGGTACTCAGCATTTGCGCCTGCAGCTGCGCCGCGGTATCGCGTTGCTGCAGCAGTTGGGCCTTGGCACCCAAGCTTTCGCGGGCGTCGCGCACGCCCTGACGTGCCCGCGCCTGGGCGCTGCTCAGCAATTGCTGGTCAGCTTGAAGTTGAGCGCGCTGCTGCTGTGTTCGCGCGGCGATCTGCCTGGCGGTAAGCGCCTGCGTGGCCACCTCGCGCGCGGCGGTCAGGATGGTGCCGTTGTACTGGGCGACTGCCGCGTCCAACTGGGCTTTACTCACGCCGTAGTTGGCCTGCAATGAGCCGCCGTTGAAGATGGGCAGGTGCAGTGCCGGCGTCAGCGCAAACGTGCGGCTGCCGTAAGTAAAGAGCTTGCCCAGATCAATGCTGGACAGGCCAGCCATTGCCGAAATGCTGATATCGGGAAAAAACTCGGCACGCGCTGCGTCGGTTTTCTTCAGCGCCGCCTCCACCTGCCAGCGACTAGCGGCGATATCCGGGCGACGGGCGATGAGATCAAGACCCACGTTTGCCGGAACGCCACTGTCCACGCTCGGCAGCGGCAGCGGTTGGAGTTTCGGCAGCGCTGCCGGTGCAACGCCCAGCAAGGAGGCGAGCGCGGCCAGTCGAATCTTTGCCGAACCTTCGAGCGCAACGCGCATCTCGCGAGCTCGCGCCAGCGTCACCCGTGCCTTCTGGGCTTCGTCGGGCAAGTCCACGCCCTGGGTCACTCGCAATTCGGCAATGTGCGTGAACTGCTGCTGGGTGGCAACCAATTGATCAGCCAGCCCAAGACGAACGTGATCCGCCAGCCAGCTGAAATAGGTATCAGCCACGGCATACTGGATGGCCAGCGCTGCCGCGCTTTGCTGTGCCTGTGCGGCGTGAGCCTGATCCAGCGCCGCTTCGACGGCGGCTCGTTTCTTTCCCCACCAGTCGAAGTCGTACTGAAGCTGTATGCCGAGATCGGCCTGGTTGTACCAGGAAAACCCCAGAAATTGACTGGGAATGAAACCGTGATCACTGAGTCGCTGGCGCGCCACCTGCGCGTTGCCGTTGACGGTCAATCCAAGTTGCGCCGCGGCAAGTCGCGCCGACTGTTCCGCGTTCTGCAGGCGACTCTGGGCCAATGCCAGGTCAGGCGAGTTCGCCATTGCCCGAGCCATCAATCGGTCAAGCTGCGGATCGTCATATTCATGCCACCACTTCGTGTCTGGCCAGCCGCTGCGCGCAGATGCCTCTAAGCCCGCCAGCGGCACGTCATCACGCAGCTTGGGTCGATCGATCTTTGCGGGTGCCGCGGCACAGGCGGAAAGAATCAGCGTGATCACCGCGACCATTGCCGGGCGAGCGCGAGGCAGGGGGTGCGTCATTGCAGCGTCCTTCATGGTTTGGTGGCGTCGCGCAACTGGTCGATGTTATGTGCCAGCTTGCGGAGCAGGCGATTCAAATGACGTTTGTCTGTGTCGCTGAAATCGGCAAAAACGCCATCGATGAGGGGAAACATCGACGGCAGCATCTTCTGCACAAAGCGTCGACCCGCCGGTGTGATGCGGATGAGTACGCGGCGACGGTCTTCGGGGCTGGCTCTGCGTGTGATCAGGCCGCGCTTGACCAGCGCGTTGGCGATCCGGGTCATGTTGGTGGCGCCTTGGGAAGCATATTCACACAGCTCGCTTGGCGTGGAACTGCCATCCGGACGACTGTACAGAACCATCAGGGTCAGAAATTCGCTGTGGTTGAGCTTGTGAGGCTTGAGTTTGTACTCGAGTTCGGTCTCAAGACCGCTACCAGTCATGAGCATCAGACGCGAAAGGCGCGCTTCGACGGCGGGCAGCTGCGGAATGATATGGCCCACCCGCTCGATGCCTTCGTCCATCAACGTGATGCACCTGGTCAGATCTGCCATTTCACCAATTCATATTTCACCGATGAAATAAAAGATAGCACCACGATGTTATTTAGTCGAGTTTGAACAATCTGCGGGCGTTGGCTGACGTCGCCGAGGCAATCTCGGCTTCCGATTCGTTGCGCAGGGAGGCAACGCATCGGAGTATTTCCGTCAGCCGAGCGGGCTCGTTGCGCTTGCCGCGATGCGCCGCGTCCGGCTGATCCGGCGCGTCGCTTTCCAGCAAAAGGTACTCGAGAGGCATGTCCGCCACGATTCTTCGCAACCGATGCGCGCGCTCGTAGGTAACGGGACCGCCAATGCCCAGATGCAATCCGAGCTTCCACAAATTTTCGGCCTGTTGTTCGCTGCCCGAAAAGCTGTGCACGACACCGCGAAGGTTACCCACACGGCGAATGGTGAGGGTTACCTCTTCCAAAGCGGCACGGGCGTGAACGATCACCGGAAGGTCATGATTGAGGGCGAGCCGAAGCTGTCGAACGAAATACTCGCGCTGCAGATCCGGGTCGAGGTCGTGCTGATGAAAGTCCAGGCCAATCTCGCCCACGGCAACCGGATGCTCGTGTTCCAGCCATGAAGACAATGCGTCCACATGCTGGGGTGCATGCTTGTTCAGGAACATGGGATGCAGGCCAAAGGCCGGATACATCGAGCCATTTTCAATGCACAGCGACTTGATGGGTGCCCAACTCTGCATATCCGTCGCGGGAACAATCATGGTGTTCACTCCTGCGCTCGATGCACGGTCAATTACTCCATCTCTGTCATGATCGAAGGCTGTCTCATTGAGGTGGACGTGACTGTCAGTGAGTTCGTACATGATCGTTTGCGTTCCTGAATCGGTAAATGTGATGGGGACGTAAAACCAAGGTAATGAAGATGAGCTAGCTGCGATTCAGTCGGGTGACGGTTCAATGGGGAAGAGTGAGGATCACCGTCAGGGCAGCATGCGTGATGGCAGTCCAGTACAGATACAACAAACAGAGGAGAAAATGATGATGAACAGTTGGAAGCTCAATCTATTGAACATCGCGATCGCGACAGCGCTGGTTACCGGACTTTCCGCGTGCAATCGTGACGCAGATGCCGGTGCATCCCTCGGCGGTGATGCGGGTATCAGCGCGCAGGCGGGCGCGACGGACTCCGGCACGAAGTATGGCAAGGTCGTCAGCGTTGATCCGGTGCATTCGAAGACGAACAATCCCAGGCAGGTTTGCCACGATGAGACCGTGACGCATACTGCTCCGCCGAAAGATCAGCATCGGATTGCAGGCACAGCAATAGGTGCCATTGCAGGAGGCCTGCTGGGCAACCAGGTTGGTGGCGGCAAGGGCAAGACGCTTGCCACCGTTGCCGGCGCCGTTGGTGGCGGTTACGCGGGCAACCGTATCGAAGCTCATCATCAGAAGGGGCAGGTCACCACCTCGGTAGAGCGCAAGTGCAGCACGGTGAATAACACCAGCGACAAGATCGTCGGCTACGACGTGCGTTATCAGTACAACGGTGTGACCCGTACCGTGCGCATGGACCACGATCCGGGCGATCGGGTTGAGGTCAAGGAGGGCGTGACCTCCGTTTCCGACGCTCACTGATTTGTCCCATCTAGAAGGAAACCGACCGATGAATCCATTGATACGAAAATTGGGCTTGGCCATGGCGATCGTTGGCGGCCTCTCACTGGCAGGCTGCGCCACCGGACCGTATGGAAATAACGGATACAACTCTGGCTATCAGGGTCAACAAAGCGGCTATGGCAACGGGAATGGTCGATGCCAGACCTGTGGCGTCGTGAAGGAAGTGCAGCAGGTCCACACGGACGGCAGCAGCGGACATGGCGGCACATTGGGCGCCATCATTGGTGCCGTGGCCGGTGGCGTCCTCGGCAATACTGTCGGCAAGGGAGATGGGCGCAAGGCCGCTACGGTCGCTGGCGCGGTCGCGGGTGGTGTCGTCGGCAACCAGGTCGGCAAGCGCAACGGCGGTGGCGGAGAGGCCTGGCGCATCGTCGTTCGTCTCGACAATGGGCAATACGAGACAGTCACTCAGCGTGACAACCCGGGCATTCGCAACGGCGATTATGTCGAGGTTCGCAACAATCAGGTATATGCTCGCTGATTGTCATCTCGCTGATCTTGATATGGACGTTTAGACGTCCATATCAAGAAAATAAAAGGCCCTCTCGCGAGGGCCTTTTTTTTATCGATCATGGTTCAAAAAAATCAGTTGACGGAATAGAACGAATGTTCGCCGATGGTCACGCTGGGTCGATTGAGCGACCAGGCAGGTGCAATCGCTGTCGTCGCGAAATGGTCGGCGCGAGGCACCAGTATTTTTCTCTGGGCCAGCGGCAATTGCCAATTCAGAATCGACCTTCCGGCAAGCTTCCATGCCTTGCTGAAGGCCTGGAGGTTCGTGATCTCGAACGAGCCTGACGTCGTGGTGGTGGCGAATTGATGCGGTGCGGTGACGACCTTGCACACGGTGTTGCCGTAGTGCCCCCGATCAAGCCTGCGCAAAGCGACTTCGGCCACCGCCAGCTGACCTACCGTCGGCTCGCTGCGAGCTTCGAGGTAAACGGTGGTGGCCAGGCAGGCCTGGTCAGCTACCGGCTGGGGCATCAGGGACGTCAGCCATAACAGCATGGAAAGTTTCATGTTCTGCCTCCAACTTGCCGTACGAACAAGGTAGGAAAACCTTGTTTGCCGTTGCGGTGGACGGGCGGGCAGGCCGTTCCACCTGGATCGATCGCCATGACCGAAACTAGTGGTCAAGCGCGTTGCCACGGGATTGTGGCGTGTCGAGCGGCATACAATGCCGATCGGAGGTTTGGGTTGTCTTGGCGTTGCGCGTGCCGGGTCGGCCGTGTTGCCTGCAACTGTCTCTGCGCTCTCGTTGGACGCGAGACTGTTATTCCATCCGGCGGGTTCCTGCCGGGTCGCGCTGAGTCGGAATCTTCCGATTCGTCGCGTCAATCGGCACCCCGTTTCACGGATGCCGCGATATTCAATCGACGAAGCCTAGTGGTGGTTCGTCATTTTGACAAGTGCCTGACGGCTCGAGCTTACTGGTACTTAGCATCTGTTCACGCATAAAATAATCACAACGTCGATTGCGCTGCGGTGCGTCGTTACGCGGGCCAGGATGTCGTTATGCGCATTTTCACGGTCTTGTCATCAAAGAGATCCAGCCACTCCTCCCTAGCCTGTATCGCAACGTCATCGTTCAGTACCACGAGTGCCTCGTTGCCGGCGTCCTCTGTTATCACGTCAAGCACTCTGCCCACGTCATTTCCCTCGATGCGAAGTATCTCCCCGGGGTTGCGTGGTTGCGACAATGTGCCGCTGCAAAGATGGCGCTTGTGGCCGCCACGAAAGTGCAGTCGGGCTACAATCTCCTGACCGGGATAGCAACCCTTGTCGACGGCCACGGCCTGCAGGCGCTGCAGGGAAAGCGCCGCGGGCAAGAGCTCATCGAGTGCCGATTCGGGCAGCCATGGCCACCCCAGCCGCAGCTGCGGCGCCAGCCATGTGTTGTCGTCATCGACGATGCTTTCCGCAATCTGCATGGAATAGGTATCGCAGCCGAGGCAGATCACGTCGTCCTCCGTGAGCACGGCGTGCGTGGGCAGAGCTGCCCCCGCGGACAGGTTTCGAGGAAGCTGCGCACTGATGGACACTTTCGAACGAAAGACAAAAGGCTGCAGCGCCTCGGCCATCGATGCGGCTGTGCCACCGCGTAGCAGCAGCAGATACGTGTCCTTTGCCAGCCTGATCAGGTGGAAAAATGCGCGAACGCGACCCTGCGGGCCAAGCCATGCGCTGAACTGCCATCCACCTGCTTCCAGCGAGGTGACCTTGCTACTGAACTGCGCGTGTGCGAACGCCCGGGCATCAGGACCTTCGATCAAAAGAGTTTCTGCGTGCTTTGCCATAGGCGTCTGGAGATTGGGGCGCCTGCAATGACTACAAGGTTTCTGGGCGTTCTTCTGGCGCATTCGTCAAGTGTTGTGCTGCTTTGCCGCAAGTATTAACCTTCTTGGGGTAACAAAAACCATGTCCAATACCCCATCCCCAACTGAATCCAGCCCTGCTTCCGATATCCCGGAACACGAGACCGTGCCTGTAAATCCGGCAGAACAAAAGAAGCCGGTAGAGCAGCCAGCTCTTGATCCAACGCGTTACGGGGACTGGGAAAAGAACGGGCGCTGCATCGACTTCTGACTGCATGCTGCGGCGCATGTCGCCGGCAGCATGGTCAGGATGGATGTGGCACGGACATCAGCGATTCCACTCAGGATAGCCGCCATGGCAGATACGCAACGACCGCTTTCACCTCACCTGCAGATCTACAAGCGCCAGGTGCAGATGATGACTTCCATCGTGCATCGCGCTACGGGCATTGCGCTCGCAGTCGGCAGCCTGCTGGTAGTGGCTGGATTGATGCACCTTGCTGCGGGCGAACAGAGTTTCAATCACTTTCGCGCAATCATCGGCAGCCCGATCGGCATGATCCTCATGCTGGGCTGGACCTGGGCCTTCTTCTACCACCTGTGCAATGGCATTCGTCATCTGGTCCAGGATGCCGGGGCAGGTTACGAGATTCCCCAGTTCATTCGTTCTAGCTGGTTGTCGATCGCGGGCAGCATCGTGTTGACTGTTCTGGTCTGGGCTTATGTGTTGATGGCCGGAGGTGCGGCATGAGTGCGAAGGACGTGGTGTTGAAGGATCGCCGTACGCCATTGAAGACCGCACGTGGTCTGGGCTCCTCCCAGTCGGGCGTCGGCCACTGGTGGACGCAGCGGGTGACCGCGGCGGCGCTGGTACTGCTTGGCGTATGGTTTGTCGTCACCGTTCTCTGGCTGTTGCATGTCGACTACCCGACGGCTCGCGCTGCCGTGGGACGTCCATGGAACGCGCTTCTGCTGATCGCTTTCGTGTTGACCATGTTCTGGCATGCAGTCCTTGGCCTTCAGGTGGTTATCGAGGATTACGTGCACATCCGCTGGAAGGAAGTCGTCCTGATGGTGGCAATCAAGTTCCTCGCGGTCCTCGGCGCGCTTGCGAGCGTGCTGGCCGTGCTGCGCATTGCGCTGACCCCTTAAAGACTCGAGGAAAAGGTTTCATGGAAAGCTACAAGGTCCAGCAACATCTTTATGACGTGATCGTGGTGGGCGCCGGCGGCGCTGGACTGCGCGCCACCTTCGGTCTGGCCGAGAAAGGCCTCAAGGCCGCGTGCATCACCAAGGTATTTCCCACTCGCTCGCACACCGTGGCCGCACAGGGCGGAATTTCTGCTGCGTTGGGCAACATGGGTGAGGACGACTGGCGCTTTCATTTCTACGACACGATCAAGGGTTCCGACTGGCTCG
>JBDTXA010000072.1:0-16479 GCA_040006415.1 Rhodanobacter sp. | reverse complement strand
CTGACGCGCCAGCCAACGATGCGTCTGGCAAACACGTCAATGACGAAGGCCACATAAAGCCAGCCCTGCCAGGTCGAGACGTAAGTGAAATCCGAGACCCACAGCTAGTTCAGTCGCTCGGCACGAAACTGCCGATTGACCCGATCCAGTGGGCACGGCGCCTTGCTGTCGCTGACCGTCGTGCGCACCACCTTGCCTCTCATCACACCGCGCAAGCCTTCTCGACGCATCAATCGCTCCACCGTGCACCGCGCCGCCGTCATCCCCTCGCGTGCCAGCTGCCGCCAGACCTTGTCGGCACCGTAGACCTGCAGGTTGCCCCGCCAGATACGTTCGATCTCCGGCACCAGCATCTCGTCACGTTTGTCGCGGGCACAGCCGGCTCGGCTCGCGCCGATCCGCTGAGTGTCACCGATATCCCGACGGGGCGAACTGCAAAACCTTGCAGATCGGCTCGACCCCGAAGGTATTCCAATGCGCGTCGATGAAGCCCCTCAGGACTTGAGTCGGCGGTCGAGCTCCGCCTGGGCAAAAAAAGCGCTGGCCAGCTTCAGGATCTCGTTGGCACGACGAAGCTCCTTGACCTCGCGCTCAAGCTCTTTCACACGCTGCGCCTCGGCGGTAGTCACGCCGCCGCGGACACCGGTGTCAATCTCTTGCCGCTGGACTCAGCCCAGCAGCGTCTGCGGCACACAGCCGATCTTCGGCGCCATCGACTCTACGGCCGCCCACAGCGAGGGGTACTCGCCGCGGTGCTCCTGCACCATGCGTACCGCGCGCTCACGGACTTCAGGGGAAAACTTGGTGGACTTGTTCATGGCTCCATTCTCTCAAGAGTTGGAGCCTCCTTCAGAACTCGGGGCGGTTCAGACCACACTCGCAATACCTACCGTGGCCATCCAGCTTCACTACGTCTTAGCACTCTGGGCAAAGCATCCATTTCATCAGATTCCCATTTGACAGGAAGCACCCGACCGACGAACTACGCTGTCAGTGTGTGGTTCGAGAGGTTCGTTAGCGGTTGGTCAAAAGTTTGTTTATGGACGAACGCTACCAGCTTCCATTTTTCTATGGGTGTACGTTTTTGGGGAGCAAAAGCTGCCTGGAATCGGAAATGCCGCGGGTCTGAGATTCGCTTTGCGCCAGACCGCGAGAAAGCTTGGCGGGCGGCCTGGCATGTCGCTCTGCCGGCACGGCGGCAGTGGCATGACGTTGGACGACAACTTCCTTACCCTGTGCCACACCTGCCACAACAGCCTCGCCCCGCACTTTGAGCATGGCTTGTTCAGGCTCATCCCCGCGCGAGGTGCCAACTTATCGCATGCTCGCTTACACGGACCGCCTGCAACAGTACTAGTCTGCCGCAGCAGCGCGATGGCCTAAAGGCGGCGACTAAAACCATGAGTCACCAAGTGAATTTCGCAAGATTTTTGGATCGAGGCACGCTACAACAGTTGCCTCGGCCGAGTGCCACTGACACTATTTGGTGGGAAATTGCAGCGATACATTGTCAAAGTAACTTTCTCACTGACACTTATTGCCTGTATTTTGCGACGGTATTTAGTGGGATGATCAACGGTCATCGCTTCGAAGATAGCGGGTAGTCCGTCGGGAAGTCGGCAGCCTGAATACCTCGTTGATGGCCGCCCACCTCTCGACAACAATGTGTCCCACCTCGATGTTGGCGCAGCGCATTGCCGGGGAAAGGCGGGTCTCGGCCGGGCATCGAGTTAGAACCGCGTCTTGGCCTTTGATGGGCAAGACGTGGCTTAAGTACTTCATAAGCCACCGAGCGGATAATCTCCAGAGAAGGCTCCCATGACGCCACTCGGTCGGCGGGACGCTCATAGGGAGATTCATGTGCACATCATTCTGGTCGAAGACGACGCCCAACTTGGCACGGCCATCAAACGGGCCTTGGAACGGCTTGCCTACACGGTGACCTGGCTACGCAACGGTCGCGAAGCCCTGATTGCGATGCGCGATGAAACGGCCGACCTGGTGTTGCTGGATCTGGGCCTGCCTGGCAAGGACGGCCTCGAGGTATTGGTCGAGGCTCGTCGCGCCCATGTGACCACGCCGGTTCTCGTGATGACGGCCCGTGACGGGCTGGAGGCTCGGGTCAGCGGCCTCGACGCCGGTGCCGACGACTACCTGATCAAACCCTTCCATCTCGATGAACTCGGTGCGCGGATCCGCTCGCTGACACGGCGCGCGCAGGGGCTGGCGGCGAATCGCATCGAAGCGGGGGCGCTCAGCCTCGACCTGGGCAGTTCCGAGGTGATGTTCCGTGACGAACGCATTGAATTGACCAAGCGCGAGTTCGCCTTGCTGCAGATCCTGATGGAGCGCGCCGGACGGCTGGTACGGCGAGAGAGTCTGGAAAACTCGCTCTACGGCATCGACAACATCGTCGGCAGCAGTGCACTGGAAGTGCTGATCCACACGCTGCGACGCAAGCTCAGTTTTGACACCATCCAGACGGTGCGCGGCTTTGGCTACATGATTGCGCGAGATCCGAAGTGAAGCTGGCCAGCCTGCACGGCCGGCTGCGCTGGCTGATCCTGATCGTGCTGGCGGCTGTGCTGCTGCCCTTGGCCGTCCTAAGCTTTCATCGCACGGTCACCGAAGTGGATGAGCTTTCCGATGGCCGCCTGGCGCAGTCGGCGCGTACGCTGCAGGTGCTCGTCAGGCACGCCGGCGTCGAGGCGCTCGGCGGCAAAAAAGGGCAGCACATGCTGGTGCCAATCGATGCCATTCAACCGCGCCCGACGCACATGCACGGCGATACCTACGAATCAGAAGTCGGCTTTCAAATCTTCGACCAGGCGGGCGACGTCACGCTGGCCACCTCCAATCTGGCTTCGCTGCCACCACCGGCCGCAGGCGCGCCGGACTTTGAGGACGTGCTGAGAAATGGTTATCGCTGGCGCGTCTTCACGTTGCGCGACACCTCCGGCGCGGTCGCCGTCCGCGCCGGCGAACGTTACGACAGTCGTCACGACATCACCCACGCTCTCTGGCTGCAGAACAGCTTGCCGCTGCTGGTCGGCTTGCCCTTGCTGGCACTTTTGATCGGCTGGGCCGTGCGTCGCGGCTTGCGGCCGCTCGAATCGCTGGCGCGGACGTTGTCGGCACGAGAACCGGGCAGTCAGCAGCCGGTACAACTGAACGACGCGCCGTTGGAATTGCAACCGGTGGTGACGGCACTCAACAGTCAATTGGGTCGCCTGGAAGACGCACTTGAACGCGAGCGCCGGTTCAGCGCCGACGTTGCGCATGAACTACGTACCCCGCTCGCCACCGCGATGATCAATCTCGAAAGTGCGGCCGTCGCCACCGACTCCGGTGAGCTGGACTCCCTGCTCGGCCAGGCCCAGCTCAATCTCGCCGGTCTGGCCCGCCGAATCGAACAACTGCTGGCACTCGCCCGCCTCGAAGCGGGAGCGGCATCCGGCCCCCGCGCTCCGGCTGACCTTGTGGTGCTTGCCGAAGACGTGATCGAGGAGCTCGCATCGCTGATTGCGGACAGCGGCGTGCAACTGAGTCTGGAACGACCGCCGCAACGGGTGCTTGTCTACGGTTACGAAGCGGCGCTATCTGCCCTGCTGCGCAACCTGGTGGAAAACGCCTTGCGCCACGTACCTGCCGGCGGACAGGTCCAGCTGTCGATCCAGCAAAGCGCCCACGAAGCGCTAATCGATGTCATCGACGACGGCCCCGGCATTCCGCCGGAGCACCGCGCCAGCGTCTTTGCCCGTTTTCATCGCGAAGCCGGCAGTCGCGGCGATGGCTTTGGCCTGGGTTTGTCGATCGTGCAACGTGCCGCTCAACTGCACGATGCCACCATCGAGTTACTCGATTCACCTTACGGCAGTGGACTGCGCGTTCGCGTGGCGATTCCGCTGGCTTCGTGAGCAAAATGGCTGCCGTCGTCAGTGGCTGCCGACGACAAGCATGCTGAAACTGCCCGGCTCGATGGGGGCGTGTTCGCCCGCCTTCTTCGCCACGCCGAAGCGTGCCGCCGACAGGTACAAGCGATGCAGCTTCGGATCCAGAGCGAGCGTACGTGCGCTCTTCTGGGTAGGAATGGTGGCGACCACGCCGTAGTGATCGGGATCGCTTTCGTGCACGGCGGTGATTGTGCCGCTCTCGCCATTGGAGCTGTAAATCATCGATCCGGTCGCATCGAAGGTGACTGCATCCGGACCGTCACCGATCGGCACGGTCGCCACCTGATTTCCGTTCTCGGAATCGGTGATCGCCATGACCCGGTTGTCACAGACAGAGAACAGCCGGTGGTGCGCGGTGTCGATGGCCAAACCGCTCGGCGACTCGCACGGGGCCAGCGGCCAGACGTGCATCACCTTGCTCTGGCGCGAGTCGATCTCGACCAGTTTGGAGATGTCTTCGATATTGACGTAGATGTGCCCAGCCTCGTCGGATACCGCAAATTCAGGCTTTCCGGGCAGCGCGATGGTGCCGATCACGGCATTGCTTTTCGGATCGATGACACTGGCTGTGTGGCTCTTGCCGTTGAACGTCAGGACATGTCCCGAGGCGCTGTCGTAGAGAATGGCATCGGGTTTCTCACCGGTACCCTTGATGGTGGCAACCACTTTCAGCGAATCCAGATCGAACACGGTGACCGATGCGTTTTTGCCGTTACTGGTGAAACCGCGATGCAGCGCCGGCGCAATCGCGATGCCATGCACGCCGTCGGTATCGGCAATGGTGCCGACCTGCTTGTTCGCGTCCACATCGATCACCAGTACACGGTCGCTGTGGCTCACGAAAAGATGACGCCGTTGCGCATCGAAGCTCAGGTAATCCCAACCACTGTCACCGCCCAGGGACAGTCGCGACAGCACCCGAAGATCGGCTGGCGCTGGCGCGGCATGGGCCGCCTGAAAGGATGCGGCCAGGGCAAGTATCGGCAGCGCAGCGAGCATGCATCGGAAAGGTTTCATCGACAGAGCCTCGGTGGGTTAAAAGCAGATCGGGACACCAGACATGAGCTGGCGAAACAGTACGCCGCAAGTGCCGATGCCACGCGGGCAAAAAGGCCCGCGTGGCATCGTGTGTCACTCGTTACCTTAAGGGTCAGTCGTTGTCGGCCCCTTCGACCGAATTTTCCAGCACCTTGCCGTTGCTGGCGTCCACACCGACTTCGTGCGTGCCGGCCTTGGATTTGATGTCGAACGAATAGCGCAGGCCGCTGCCACCGGACTCTTTCTCCAGCTCTTCCTTGACGATCTTTCCGGGATAGGTCTTCAGCGCTATCTGACGCGCCGCAGGCATCTGTATTTTTGCGTGGCTGCTCAGATCAGCGCTGGATGCGGCGTTTGCCACCAGCGGAGCGGCTGCGATGAGCAGAGAGAGCGACAACGTGTTTACCCATGATTTACGCATAATCTTTCCTGGTTTTGATGAGTGTAAGACCATAATGCAGTGGCCCGCTTTCAACAGGCTTAGCAAATACATCGATTTTCGCTATTGCCTAATAGCCGTTCAGACGTCCAAATGATGTCGCAGTCAAAGCCGGTCCATCAGGCATCGGCATGCCTGGAATCACGGCGACGCAGCAGGGAATACAGCACCGGCATCACCAGCAGCACCAGCGGCAACTGCACCAGCATGCCGGAGATGATCGCGATCGCCAGTGGCTGCTGCATTTGCGACCCTTGGCCGATGGCCAGCGCCAGCGGCATCAGGGTAAAAATCGCTGCCAGGGTGGACATCAGGATCGGCCGCGTACGGTGCTCGCCGGCTTCGTGCAGGGCACCATGCAACTCCCTGTCTTTTTCCGCGTCCTGCAGTTCGGAAAAATAGAAGATCGCCAGCTCGGTAACGATGCCGACAATCATCGTCATGCCCATCATCGCCGAGATATTCAATTCGATGCCGGTCACCCACAGCCCGATGAAGACCGCCGGGAGTGCTAGCAGTGGCATGGCCATGATGGTGATGGCGATGCGAAAACTCTCGTACAGGAACAGCAACAGGGTGAACACCAAAGCGATCGCAGCGCCCATCACGATCAGCAGGCCGCGAAAAGCCTGCTGCTGCTGTTGGTAGGTGCCGCCAAACTGATAGACGACACCCTTGGGCAGCAATCCTTTCTTGCTCATGACTTTCTTCACGTCACCGATGGCCGAGCCGAGACTGCGGCCGTCGATGCGGCCAACGACCGCGATCATCCGCTTGAGATTGCTGCGGGTGATTTCCGGCTGACCTTGAACCTGCTTGATCGTCGCCACCCGCGACAACGGCAGCATGTGACCGTCCGGCGCGCGGATCAGCAGGTCGTCGATCTGGTTGATGCGCTGATACAAACGGGGCGACAAGCGCACACGCACGCCCACCAGCTTGCTGCCTTCGGGCATGCTGGCGGCGACCGTACCGTCAACGGCTGCAGCCACCTGATTGGTGACGCTGACAGCATCGAGCCCTTCCAACGCCGCCTTGGCCAAATCCACTTTGACCGTCAGCGCATCGCCGGCCGGATTGATGCCGTCGCGCACACCGACCACGCCGTTGATCTTGCTGATCGCGGCGGCGACCTTGCGCGCGGTGGCTTCCAGCGTGGGTCCGTCGGCGCCGGAAAGCTGTACGTCGATCGGCTGTGGCACCGCGACCAGATCGCCGATCAGATCTTCCATAAGTTGCGACAGCTCGATATCCAGCCCCGGCACCTGCTGTTCCACCTTGGTGCGCACCGCAGTCATCACCGCCTCGGTGGACGGACGGGAGCCGTTCTTCAGGCGCACGAAGAAATCACCTACATTCGCTTCGCTCAAGCCGCCGCCCAATTGCAGCCCGGTGCGGCGCGAGTAAGTGTCGACGTTGGGGTTGGCCTGGATGATCGTCTCGACCTGGCGTAGCAGGCGATCGGTTTCCTCCAGCGACGTACCGGGCGGCGACAGGTAGTCAAGGATGAAGCCGCCCTCGTCCATCTTCGGCATGAAGCCGGAACCCACCTGGGTGTAGGCCAGGCCGCCCAATGCAAGCAGCGGCACGATCAGCACCAGCACCAGCCACGGCCGCTTCAAGCCCCGCGCCAGCGTGTTCTGATAGCCCTTCATCATGCGGCGCGTGAAGCGACCCTGCTCGGGCTCAGCCAGATGCTTCTTGTCGAGAAAGCGCTCGGCCAGCAGTGGCACGGCGACCCATGTCAGCAGGTAGGAAATGATCAGCGCGCTGGCCATGGTCAGCGACAGCGCCTTGAAGAACGCGCCGGTTACGCCGGACAGAAACGCCAGCGGCAGGAAGATCACGATGGTCGCGGCGCTGGAACCGGTCAGCGGCCGGGTGAACTCCCACGCCGCGCCGGCAATCCGCTCGTGTATATCGCCGACGCCCTTGCCGACCCGGCGCATGATGTGTTCCAGCATCACGATGATGTCGTCGATGATCAATCCCACCGCGGCTGCCATGCCACCCAGCGTCATCATGTTGAAACTCATGCCCAGCACGGACAGCAGCAGCATGGTGATCGCCAGCACCGCCGGTACCACGATCAGCGCAATCAGGATCACTCGCGTGTTGCGCAGGAAGATCCACAGCACCAGCCCGGCCAGCACGATGCCGATCAGGATCGCATCGCGCACGCTGCTGGCCGCAGCCGTCACCAACTGGGTCTGGTCGTACCAGTTGGCGATGTGCACGCCTGCCGGCATCGACGGGGCGTAGTCGGCCAGCTTCTGCTTTACGTCCTTTGCGATCTGCACGCTGTTGCCGCCGGGCTGCTGGTAAACCTGCAGCAGCACCGCATTCTGGCCGTCCGCATTGACCCGGATCCACTGCGGCACGTGGCTCATACTGACCCGGGCCACGTCTTTCAGGCGGATACCACCACCGGACCCCGCGCGCACCACGATCTTGCCCAGTGCATCGAGGCTGGTGGGCTGATTGTCGGCCAGCATCAGATACAGTTTGTAGTGATCCGATACGCGCCCCATCGCCTGGATGGTGGCGGCGCTGCTTACCGCCGTGGTGACATCGGCCAGGCTCAGATTCAGCGCACGCAATTTGCTCGGGTCCACGTCGGCGTGGAACTCGGCCACGTCGCCACCCTGCACGTCGACATGCGCCACGCCGGTGATGCTGCTCAGCAGCGGCCGCAGCTGATACTGGGCCAGATCATGCAGCGCACTGGGCGAAAGGGAGTGCGAGCGCAGGCTGTAGCCCAGCTCAGGGAAGGTGGTCGGGTCCATGCGTCGGGCGGTCAATTGAGTACCCGCGGGCAGCTGCGACAAGGCCTGGCCGGCAGCACCGTTGATCTCCTGCAAGGCCGAATTCATGTCGAAGCCCCAGTCGAAAGTCACCTCGATCTGCGCGCTTCCGCGACTGGTGGTGGACTTCACGTCACGCACGCCGCGCACGCGGCGCACCGCCACCTCGACCGGGGTGGTGACCTGGATGGCCATCTGGTCAGCCGGTCGATCGCCCGCCTCCAGGTCCATCTGCACCCGCGGAAACGCCACGTTGGGGAACAGTGCTACCGGCATAAAGAACGCGCTGGCAATGCCGCCGATCGCCAGCATAAAAGCCAGAAACAACAGCGAGCGTCGATGCCGCTGCATCCATACGGTCAGATTCACTTCGACGCACCCGATTTGGCTGGCGGCTGCCCGGCAGCCGCAGAAGACGTCGACGGTGCTGGCGCATGGGCGGCATTTCTATCGACGCTGGCCTTCACCGCATCGCCGTCGTTGAGTTCGTACACCCCCATCACAATGATCGGCGCCTGCGGATCAACCGGACCCAGCACCCCGACAGTATCGCCGCCGGGGCTGCGCAGTTTCACGTCGACGCGTTTCGCGCGCCCGTTGTTTACCTGAAAAAGGTAGTCACCCTGCGCGTCGTTCAATACCGCATCACGCGACACCGCCCAGGCGCTGAAGTCAGCGGCATGGATTTTCGCTGTCACCGCCGCACCGGCAACCAGCATGCTGCCGACGCTGGCCGGCAGTTCGACCTGTGCCGGCAGCAGATGAGTTTGCGGATCGACCGACTGCCCGATCATGGTCAGCGTGCCGGTGAACCCCTGTGGCAAGCCGTACACGCTTTCCAGTTGGACCGGCATGCCCGCATGCAGCTTTTGACCTTCCTCAGGCTGTACGCCGAGTTGTGCCACCAACGCATGCGCCGGGGTGAAATCCAGCAACGGCGCACTGGCGGTCACGCGATCACCCAGACCCACGCGCAGTGCGGTCACCACGCCGTCGGCGGGCGCCTGGACGATGTGCTGTGGCGAGCCGCCGCCGATCGCTTTTTGCGCGTCCAGCGCAGCTTGCGCATCAGCCAGGCTCTTGCGCGCCGCGGCCAGCTGGGATTGCGTGGCGAGTCGCTGCGCTGCCAATGCCTCAGAGCGTTGCAGCTCGCCCCGGGCCAGGGTCAGGGCCGACTGCGCCTGCTGGTAGGCACTGCGCGTGGCGGGATCGGCACTTATCGTCAGCAAGGGCTGACCACCGCTGACGGTTTGTCCCGCGGCGACCTTCACATCAACGATCTGGCCGCCGTACGCCAGACTCACGGTGCGGGCGCGGTGCGGGTCACCCATGGTGCTGCCGATCGCCTCGACACTGTCGTGAAAAGTCTGCCGCTGCGGCATCTCGGTGGTGACGCTTACCGTGCTGGTCTGGTCGTTGCTGGTACCGCTGTCGGCGGCGCCGCCACAACCGGCGAGCAGGCCGAGCAGCACGAAGGCGCACAGGCGCGGTGTCATGGAAGGGCGAGTCATGGCTTGGATGCTTTTTCAGAAAGGGGATGGGCCGCGGCCAGATCGGTATTGCCGAGCAGAGCTTCCAGCGCGATTGACTGCTTGAGCTGCTCCTGCTTCAACGCCAGCAGGTCGAGATCGGCGACCAGCGCGTTGCTGCGGATTGCCAGATAGGTCGGCCAGTCGAGCAGGCCGGCTTGCCAGCTGCGCTCGGCCGCCGACAACGCCTTGTCGAGTTGCCGCACGTGTGCACTCAGTTTGCGGCGCTGCTGTGTCAGTGTGGTGATATCGGCCAGCAAGCGATGCATGTCGCTGCGAGTAGTCAGCACGCGCGCCGCATAGTCGTCGCTGAGTTGCTGACGGGTGGCTCGGTCGATCGCGATATTGCCGCGATTGCGATCGAACAGCGGCAACGTGATTCCCAGCGTGAAGCCGTTGGTATAAATCGCGCTGGTGTCGCGTGCCGTGTTGAAGCCGATGTTGATGGCGGGAAACTGTGCCCACACTGCCGCGCGCAGCTTTGCCTCCTGCGACCGATAGCCGGCCTGCAGCGCGAGCAGATCCGGCCGCCGCTGCGGTAGTTCGGTCAGTGCCTGCTGCAGCTGTACCGATGTAGGTGCGACCTGGTACGGCGCGCCGACCAGATCCAGCGGCGCCGTCGGCGCCAGCCCCAGCAGCACATGCAGATCGCTCTGAGCCTGGTGCAGCAGGACGGTGTTGTCGGACAGCCGCTTCTGCACATCGGCGCCGGCATTCAGACCGGCGCTGGCGATGTCGTAGGTGAGATTGCCCGATTGCAAGGCGCTGTTGATGTAGGTGTCCACGGTTGCCAGCACCGCCTGTTCGGTTTCCAGTCGTGTCTGCAGCTGGCGCAGGGTCAGTACCTGATCAAACAGCAATCGCGCCTGCGCCACGGTCTGCCATTCGGCCCACAGCAGGTCGAGATTGACCTGCCTGGACTGGCTATTGGCTACCGCCCGACGCATTGAGCGCGTCAGCAAGGCGGTGATGTCTTCGGTGAGGCCGAGGCTGAACGCGCTGGTCAGCCCTGCGCCCGACTGACGCGGGAAATCTTGGCCCGCACTCAATTGCGGATCAGGCAACAGGCCGGCCGCAAAGGCCTGCGCGCGGGCCACCCCCAGTGCGTCCCGCTTGACGCGCAGATCCGGGCTGTTCGCTACCGCCAGCGTCGCCACTTCGGTCACATCCAGCCCATCGGATGGATCGAACCGATGCGGCGGTAGCGTTGCCAGCGACATGGCCGCGGTGGGTGCGGTCAGTTGTGCCACGCTGGCCGCACCGTTGCCGTCGCCCAATGGCGACGCCGAGTAGGTGGCACAGCCAGATAACGTCAGTGCGATGACGATCGAGGTGAGTTTACGTACGTGAGGCATGCGGTATTGTGGCTTGGCAAGGCTTAGCGACATCTTATGGCCAATGCCGCCGCGTCATGGCCGTGGCGCGGCCACATGCACGGTGATGGTGGCAAACGCACCGTCACGCGCCAATGCGGTGATCTTGTCCTCACCGCTTTGCCGCAGCGTGATCGCGATCGGCTGATCATTTTCGCTGCGGCCCTGCAGCCGTCCGTCAAGCAGCCATTGCACGTCACCTTGCGCACCCAGTGCACGCAGGCTCACCCGCAGCGGCTGATCGCTGTTCGGTGCGCGACGCAGGGTGACCCTATTGCTCAGCCCGGCGATGCGGATCGGCGTGGCTACGTCGAGCGAATCGGCAGCACACCCCGGTGCCAGCGGCGGCAGCGCCGAGGCGTTGCGGTCGTCTACGCCCAGCCATGGCGTGGCCAGCGCGGGCCAGCGCGCAAGCTCGACCGTGTGTTCCCGCGCGGCGTGGCACGTCCCGCTAAGCCGGCGGTCCTTGTCGTCGAGACGCAAGCTCAGCAGTCCAGCGGACCACGCCCCCAGATCACGCTCCGCGAACGTGGGCGGCAAGGCGCGATCGAGCACCCAGGCCGGGCGGCGTTGACGGCAGAGCGCCGACGGCGTGGCATCCACCGCACCACCCAGCGGCCAGCAGACGTCGACCGCGCGCACGCTCGACGGCTGCGCAAACACATGGCCGCCACGGGCAGGCAGCATGTCGACGATCTGGAACAGCAGCGGCAGCGCCGTCACCGCGCCGTACTGGCCCGGCGACGGCGTGCCGTCGGGACGGCCAATCCACACGCCGATGGTCCAGCGATCGGTGACGCCGATCGACCACGCATCGCGATAGCCGTAGCTGGTGCCGGTCTTCCACGCCACCTGGGCATGCCGGTTGATCGCACCGGCCAGCGGCCCGCCTTCCACATCCGCCGGATTGCTGGCCAGAATGTCGCGAATGATCCACGCCGCGCCCGGTGACAGCAGCCGGCGCAGCTCCCGCGGCTGGTCTTTGGTATAGCGCGGCGTGCCGGCAACGCCCTGGTTGGCAAATGCGGTATACCCGCCGACCAGGCTTTCCAGCCGCGTCGCCGTGCCGCCCAGAATGATCGACAGGTTCGGCGCCGCGCCCGCCGGCAACGCCAGGTCGATGCCGCCGTTGGCCAGACGCGCCATGAAGCGGCGCGGACCGACCCGATCGATCATGTCCACCGCCGGCACATTGAGCGAGCGTTGCAATGCCTCGGTGACGCTGACCGGACCGCTGAACGCCTCGTCGAAATTGCCCGGTTTATAGCCGCCGAAATCCTGCGGCGCATCGACCAGCAGGCTCTGCGAGGTAATCAGGCCATCGTCCAGCGCCAGCCCGTACAGAAACGGCTTCAGCGTCGAACCCGGCGAGCGTGCGGCGCGCGCCATGTCGATATAGCCGGCCCGTTTCGGGTCAGCGAAATCACTGGTCCCGATATAGATCCGCGTTTCCAGGGTGGCGTTGTCGACCACCAGCAGCGCCGCCGACGTACGCGGCGGCAGCTGGGACAGATAGGTGCTGACCCGATCCTCGGCGGCGCGCTGCAGGTCGGCGTCGATGGTAGTGGTGATGCGCCGCTGGTGGGGCTGCTCGCGATGCAGCCGCCCGGCCAATAGCGCTGCCGACAGCGGCGCACGCAGCGATCGCGCCACCACCGGCTCCATCGCCGCATCGCTAATCCGCGCTGCGCTCCACACGCCCTGGTCGCGCATCCGGCGCAATACCTTGTCGCGCGCCGCGCGCGCCGCTTGCGGATGGCGGTCCGGCCGCAACCGACTCGGCGCCTGCGGCAGTACGGTGAGCAAGGCCGCCTCGGCGCGCGAGAGCTGACTGGCCGGCTTGCCCAGGTAGGCCCACGACGCCGCTTCGACTCCCTGGATCGGACCACCGAACGGCGCGTGATTGAGATACAGGTCGAGGATTTCCCTTTTGCTCAAATGCGCCTCCAGCTGCAGCGCGCGAAAAATCTGCGCCAGCTTGCCGCGAAACGTGTGCGGCATCGGATCGATGATGCGTGCTACCTGCATGGTCAGCGTGGAGCCGCCCGACACGATGTGACCGTGCACAATGCCGCCCAGCAGACCGCGCGCCAGTGCGTAAGGATTGACGCCAGGATGGCGATAGAACCAGCGATCCTCGTAGCTCAGCAAGGCGGTGAGGTACAGCGGCGACACCTGTTTGGCCGTGGTCGGGTAACGCCAGACGCCGTCGCTGTCGGCGAACGCACGCAGCGGCGTGCCGTCGCGCGCCAGCACCACTGTAGCGCCGGTGTCGGGTTCGGGCAGGTGGAGTGGAAACAGGCGATCGAGAATGACGCTGACCAGCACCACGACGATAATCGCGATGAGACCCAACCGCAGCCAACGCCGGATTCGGACGCGGCGGCGCGGTGGCTGGCTGGGGCTGGACGTGGTCATGCGTGAATTTACGTCTTCTGTAGGAGCGCACCCTGTGCGCGATGCTCTTTTGCTACCTACCGAAGGGCATCGCGCACAGGGTGCGCTCCTACGGTCGCTCCAGGCGAAAGGTCGGCAGCGCTAAGGCTCGACGACCCGGATCTGCGTCGGCACCGACTTGCCGATACCGCGCACCGCCGGCCGATACATGTCCTCGATCACGGGCGGCGGCACGGTGTAGGTACCCGGCGTCACCGCACGCACCATATAAAAGACGTGCGCCTGGTCACCGCGACCAAGTTTCAGCGCCGCCGCGTAACGATCATCGCGGTACTCCTCGTGCTGAATCTCCGCCGCGGCCGCATGCTGATCGAGGTTAATCCCATCGACGACCACGCCTTCCCACTGCTGCGCGCCACCGAGATTGAGGTTTTCCACTTCCAGACCGCCGGGCAGCAGATCGGTGACCAGGGCGTCGGGAACCGCCTGCCGCGCCTCGATGCTGAGTTCCACGATCAGCGTGTCGCCCTCTTTCAACTGATCACCCTCCCACGGTTTGCCATCGGTGGTGAAATAGCGGCGCCGCACCTCGATCTGGCTGTCGTCGGCGGCCGGCGCCTTTTGCGGCACGCCGGCCACGTCGAGGGTGGCAAAGATCGTCGCGTCGCTGGTCGGCTGCACGGTGACGCCAGCGCGCAGCTCCATCGGAGTTACCTCGCGGGTCCAGACGCGCTGGTTCGGTGCCTGCTCGGTTTTTCCATCGACGGTGATCGATGCGGCCAGGGGCGCCTCACTCTTGGCATCGAAGGCGCGCGCCACGCGAGCGATCGCCGCCTGTTCCTGCGTGCTCAGATACGACCACGACCAGCGGTAGTTGGCGTTTTGCTTCTGCCGCTCGCGCACGTTGCTGTTGGCGTTGCGCGCCCAGTCGACCAGTTTGGCGTCGTACTCGGGCTTGTTCATATCGTAGGTGTGGGTGAGCGCGACCATCAAAGCCAGATCGCGCAAGTCGGAGCCGTAGTCGCCGATGTACCACGGCCGTTCTTTTGTCCACGCGAACGCTTCGGCGATGGCCTTCTGCGCGCGATCATTGTCGCCCATCAACTTCAGCGCAATACCCAGATGCACCAGCGGCAACGGCGCCACCAGCTTGCTGCGGTCGTTGTCGAAGATGGCCCTCAGCGTGCCCAGCGGTGCGCGGTTGACCCGCGCAAGCACGAAGCCGGAATAGGCCTCGTCGGCAATCCGCAGGTGATCGTGCTGTTCGTAGCCGTAGTACGGATGGCCACCGGCGAGCAGGTCGTCGTTGAGCCGCTGCAACGATTTCTGCAGCACATCCTGCGGCACCGCGAAACCGGCGTCGCGCGCATCGAGCATGAAGTCGACCGCGTACGGTGTAACCAAGGTCTGGATCGGGCTGGTACCACCCCAGAAGCTGAAGTGCCCGTTGCTGGTCTGGAACGAGGCGATGCGCGACAGCGCGGTCTCGACCGCCGATTGACGCACCGCATCCGTCATCACCGGCGCGCCCAGCGCCTTGGCCGTCTGGCCGTCCAGAATCAGTGCAGCGTAGCCCTTGCTTGTGGTCTGCTCGATGCAGCCGTACGGATAGTTCAGGATGCCGGCCAGCGCCGAGGCGTAGGGGAGCGGCGGCAGGGTGCTGAGACTGATGCGCGCGCGCACGGTCGCCGGGAACAGACCTGCCAGCGCTTCCGCGGCAAAGTGATGGGGCTTGCCGCCTTCCAGCGCCAGCGGCGTGGTGGCGACGGTTTCCGGCCATGCCGGTCGCACCGCAAACTCGAAGTGACGGTCGACCTGATAATCGTTCAATTCGGCGTGGATATCGACCATCGCCACGTCCGCGCCCGCAGCGGCAGTTACCGGCATGCTGAGCGTCGTGCCGGCGCCGTCTTTCAGTACGACGTTCTGGCTGGCGTGCGCGATGTCGATCATGTCGTTGCCCTTGACGCTGATCTTCGCGGTCCCGTCCTTGCCGGAAAGATTCTTCAGATCCAGGCTGATCAGGGCCTTGTCGCCAGCGGCCATCACCCGCGGCATGCTGGGCTCGACCACCAGCGGGGCGCGCACCGTGATATTGCCGTCGGCGTTGCCGTAGCGGCTGTCGGTATAGGCGAGAGCTGACAGCCGCAGACTGCCATTGAAGTCGGGCACGTCGACCGTCAGCTTGGCATTGCCCTGCGCATCGAAGGCCACCGGGCCGGCGAACAGGTCGACGATCTTTACCTTGGGATCGGGTCGGTTGGCTTTGGGCAGTGCGGCGGCGCTCATGTCGCCGCCGTAGCGCAGCTTGGCCTGCTGGCCGTCCATGGCTTCGATGATGCGGCTGTAAAGGTCGTAGGCATCCACGCCCAGCGCACGCTTGGCGAACATCCACGCCCACGCGTCTGGCACGGGGTAATCGGTGATGTTGAGCACACCCTGATCGACCGCCGACAGCGTGACAAAGGCCTGTTTGCCGGCCAGCCCGCTGGCCTGCACGCCGACCTCGAGCGGATTGCCCGGACGCATCATTGCCGCGGTCGTAAGCGACAGCGGAATACGCCGGTCATTGCGATCCATCGCCACGTAGGCCACGCCCATGGCACGGGCCGGCGTGGTGTGCTCGTCGGCTTCACCGCCACGGAACACCAGCGCCGACACGTAGACGTCGTGACGTTCCCAGTCCTTGGTCACCGGGATCTCGAAGGTGGCCCCCGCCTTGGCGTCGATGTTCTTCGTATAGAGCAGGTGATCCGATTCCACCAGCAGTACGCCGGGTCCTTCGTGCGGCGGCGTGATCGTGACCTTCATCGTGTCACCGGCGTGATAGCGCGCCCTGTCCAGCGCCAGCTTGACCTTGTCCGGTCGCGCTTCCTTGCCCAGGTTCTCATCCTCCCAGCTGTAACCGGCGAAGAACGGGAACACCGTGGTGAGCTTGGTCGCCGG
>JBDTXA010000071.1:0-16604 GCA_040006415.1 Rhodanobacter sp. | reverse complement strand
GACGACGACGTGCTCGACACCTGGTTCTCATCCGCCTTGTGGCCGTTCTCCACCCTGGGCTGGCCCGCTGACGGCCCGGTCAAGAACGAGCGTGGCGAGATCGTGGCGAACTGGGAGCAGGACAAGATTTTCCTGCCCAGCGCGGTGCTGGTCACCGGCTTCGACATCATCTTCTTCTGGGTCGCGCGGATGGTGATGGCGACCAAGTACTTCATCGGCCAGGCGCCGTTCCGCGAGGTCTACATCAATGCCATCGTGCGCGACGCCGAAGGCCAGAAGATGTCCAAGTCCAAGGGCAACACGCTGGACCCGCTGGACCTGATCGACGGTATCGAGCTGGAGCCGCTGGTGGAGAAATCCACCCGCTCGCTGCTGCTGCCGCAGGTGCGCGCCAAGGTCGAGAAGCGCATCCGCAAGGATTATCCGGACGGCATCCCGTCGATCGGTACCGATGCGCTTCGCTTCACCTTCGCCGCGCTGGCCAGCTACAGCCGCACGATCAATTTCGACATCAAGCGCGCCGAAGGCTACAAAGCGTTCTGCAACAAGCTGTGGAATGCGGCCCGCTTCGTTTTGATGAACGTGGAAGATGCCCCCGCCGAGGCTCCTGTGGGAGCAACTTCAGTCGCGTTGCTCTCCGACAATGATGAGAAAAGCATCGCGGCTGAAGCGGCTCCCGCAAAGCCGGTGACCGAAGCCGAGCGCTGGATTCTGACCCGGCTCAAGCAGACCCTGGCCGAGGTCGAGCAGCACTTCGCCAGCTATCGCTTCGATCACCTGGCCCAGGCCCTGTACGAGTTTGTGTGGAACGAGTACTGCGACTGGTTCCTGGAGTTGTCCAAGCCGGCACTGAACGGTGACGATGCCGTTGCTGCGGCATCCACCCGCCACACCTTGCTGGTGGTGCTGGAATCGGTGTTGCGCGCGATGCATCCGGTGATTCCCTTCATCAGCGAGGAGATCTGGCAGGAGCTGCCTGTGCGCTCCTCCCGGAGCGCAAAGAACAAACCGGCATTCATGCCGGACTCTTCAAAACAGCTTCTCCTTGACTGCGCCTATCCGCGTGCGGAAGACATCGTGGCAGACGAGTCGGCCACCGCCGAGATCGAGTGGTTCAAGAACGTGCTCAGCGGCATCCGCCGGATCCGCTCCGAAATGAACATCGCCCCCGGCAAGACCATTCCGCTGCTGTTCGCCGACGGCAATGCCAATGATCGCGGCCGGGTGGCCAAGTTCACCGCGCAGATCAGCTTCCTCGCCCGCGTCGAGACGCCGCTGTGGATCGAGGCCGGTGCGGAGGAGCCAGCGGCGGCGGCGGCCGTGGTGGGTTCGCTGCGGGTGATGATTCCACTTGCGGGCCTGATCGATGTCGACGCCGAAAAGTCCAGGCTGGCCAAGGAGATCGGTCGGATCGAAGTCGAGATCAGGAAGTGTGAGGGCAAGCTCGGCAACGAGCGGTTCGTGGCCAACGCGCCTGTTGAAGTCGTCGCACAGGAACGCCAGCGCATCGCGGACTGGAACACCACGCTGATGACACTGCGTGAGCAGGCAGGCAAGCTGTAATTGCGTGTGCAGGAGCGCACCCTGTGCGCGATTGCTCTTGCTCTGATGCCTCGACGGCGAGCAATCGCGCGAAGAACATCGCGCACAGGGTGCGCTCCTACAACTCTGGGGTCACCACCAGATCAAGCGCCATCACGATCGCTTCCTCGCGTCCATCCCGCGCCGGGTAATAACGCGGTCGCCGGCCGATCTCGATGAAACCCACGGATTCGTAGAGCAGCTTGGCCAGCGGATTCGAGGGACGGACCTCGAGGAAAAGACGCTCGGCCGCATTCCAGCGAGCGATATCGATCAATCGCAGCAGAAAATGCCGACCCAGCCCCTTGCCCCGCTGATCCGGCGCCACGCAGATATTCAGCAAATGCGCCTCACCCGCGCCCATCGAAAGAACGCCGTAGCCGGCAACATCGTCGTTCACGCTAAGGACCCAGCACGGATAGCCCGCCTTGAGGCAGTCGCGAAAAATCCCGGGCGACCAGGGAAACTCGTAGGCGATGTTTTCCAGCGCGCTAACGCCGTCCAGATCCTCGATCCGCATGCCCCGCACCTGAACCCCCGGTTCGATGACCGCCGCCATGCGGGTCAGCCGCCGCTGGCCAGTGCACGGCGCAGGCTGCGCAAGGCACTCCAAAGCCGCCGCTTGGCCCCGGCACTCGTCAACACCAGGGCAGGATCATCCGCCAGCAGGATTTGTGCCTGATTCATCACCGCCGCTGGCAAGGCCCGGCCCAGCGCATGCGCCTGGGCATCGCCAAAGACCAGATAGGCGCGTGCCTCGGGGACATCATCGGTAAGTTCACCGCCAGCTGCCCGGATGCGCGGAGCGCGAGCGATCGAGGCACCGCAGGCATTGAAAGCACGCCCAAGCAGATCCAGCTCCCGCGTGCTGCAAACCTCCGGAAGAACCACGACGCAGCTGACCCCGGCCGCTGCGGTCGGCGTCGATGGTTCGCTATCGTCGACATGCGCCGCCGATCTGCGTACCCACGGCGTCATCCCCAGTGCGCGCAAGACCCGCGCACGATGACCCGCGGGCCGGCCTGTGCTGATCGCGGACATCATGCCGCGTTGCGCCGTGCCCGGCGCCGGTGGATGGTCAGTCCCCAGATCGTCCATGCCGGGCCCGACAGCAGGTAAAGGGTGGAACCGACGAACAATACCCGCGCCGTATCGAGAATGAGCAACGCCAGCAGCAGGACAGCGCCGACCATCCACGCGAACGGAACGCGTTGACCGTCCCCCATCGGCAGTGACTTGAAGCTGAAATAGCGGAACCGGCTGACCATCAACAGGCCGGCAGCGAGCATGATGACCGGGCTGACGAAGCAGAAATCGCTGCCGGGCAACCCGAACTTGTCGACGCTCCACACGAATGACATGCACACTGCCGCCGCCGCCGGGCTGGCCAATCCCTGGAAATAGGCCTTGTCGGCCACCCCGACCTGGGTATTGAACCGTGCCAGGCGCAGCGCGGCGCAGGCGGCGTAGACGAAGGCCGCCGCCCAGCCCAGCTTGCCCCACAGCGGTCCGTAGTCACGCAGCGCGGACAGTGACCACGTGTACATCACCAAGGACGGCGCCAGCCCGAAACTGACCAGATCGGACAGCGAGTCGTACTGCACGCCGAACTCGCTTTGCGTATTGGTCATGCGAGCTACCCGCCCGTCCATGCCATCCAGCACGGCGGCAATGAACACCGCCACAGCGGCATCGCTGTAACGCCCGCCGATGCTGGCGATGATCGCGTAGAACCCCGCGAACATCGCACCGGTCGTGAGCAGGTTTGGCAGCAGATATATGCCCCGATGTCGGGGCGGTGGAGCGGGCATGGACTGGCTCATGAAACAAACCGTGACAGGATAAGCCCAGTGTAAACCATCGAATGCTTGAGTCTGGAGCGCCGGGGTGATAACAAGGGAGGTCAATTCCCCCCGGATAGTGGAGAACCCCATGCACCGTTCGCTGATTGCTGTGGCGTTGTTTCTGTTGGCGCCCATGGCCACCGCCCAGGTTTACACGTGGACCGATGCCAGCGGTACCGTGCATTACTCGGAAGCACCACCGTCCAAAGGCACCCCCTACAACAAGGTCACCACCACCGGCACCGTCGCGCCACGCGTGGCTCCCGCGCCTGCGCCGCCAGCCGACAATGACAAGGGTGCTGCGTCCACCAAGCCTGCTGACGGCAGGCCTGTCGCCGATACACCGGACAACCGCAACAAGTTGTGCGGCACGCTGAAGACCAATCTGGCCACCTTGCAGGGAAGCGGTCCGGTGGTGATGCAGCAGGGCGACAAGGCCAACGCTTTCGATGCCGATCAACGCAAGCAGCAGCTCGACTCGACCCAAAGTCAGTACGACCAGTACTGCCAAGCCCAGTAAGCTCGCCGCTCGCCGTATAACCTACCCAGATGCCGTCGGTCGATCGAGTCGGCGACGGTGGCCCCACGCCGCTACAATGGGCGCTTTTACCTCCGCCGGAATCCCCCCGCATGCGCCTCAGCCAATTTCATCTGGCCACCGTCAAAGAAGTACCTGCCGATGCCGAAATCGCCAGTCACCGGCTGATGTTGCGCACCGGCATGATTCGCCGGCTCGCCTCCGGCCTGTACACCTGGAGCCCGCTCGGCCTGCGCGTGCTGCGCAAGGTCGAACGCGTTGTGCGCGAGGAAATGGATCGCGCGGGCGCCATCGAGCTGCTGATGCCGACTGTGCAGCCGAAGGAGTTGTGGGAGGAAAGCGGTCGCTGGCAAAAATTCGGCCCACAGTTGCTGAAGATCAAGGACCGAAAAGCGCAGGAATTCTGCTTCGCCCCCACTGCCGAGGAAGTCATCACCGACTTCGCCCGCAACGAACTGAAAAGCTACAAACAGCTGCCGGTCAATTTCTACCAGATCCAGACCAAGTTCCGTGACGAGATCCGCCCGCGCTTTGGTGTGATGCGTGCGCGCGAGTTTCTGATGAAGGACGCCTACTCCTTCCATCTCACGGCCGAGTCGCTGCAGCGGACCTACGACGCGATGTACCAGGCATACACGCGCATCTTTACGCGCCTCGGCCTGACTTTCCGCGCCGTGCAGGCGGACACCGGCGCCATCGGCGGCAATGCCAGCCACGAGTTCCAGGTGCTGGCCGAGGCCGGTGAGGACGCCATCGCGTTTTCCGACGGCTCCGATTACGCCGCCAATCTCGAGAAAGCCGAGGCGTTGACACCGACCACCGAGCGACCGGCTCCAACTGTGCCCCTGCAACGCGTCGACACCCCGACCCAGAAAACCATTGCCGACGTCTCCGCCTTTCTCGAGGTCAGTCCGCAGCAGAGCGTCAAGACCCTGCTGGTACGCGGCCGCGACGGACTGGTAGCGCTGTGCCTTCGCGGCGATCACGAAATCAACCTGATCAAGGCCGGCAAACTGGCGGAACTGCCAGGGAGCTCTGTACTGGCCAGCGAGGAAGAGATTCTCGCCGCCACCAGCACGCGGCCAGGCTTCATCGGCCCGGTCGGACTTCCTGACTCGATTCCGGTAATCGTCGACCGTGACGCTGCGGTACTTGCTGATTTTGTCTGCGGCGGCAACGCCGACGGCACCCATTACATCGGCGCCAACTGGGAGCGTGACGCACGCATGACCCGCGTTGCCGATCTGCGAAACGTGGTCGAAGGCGACCTGTCACCCGATGGCAAAGGCCTGCTGCACCTTGCTCGCGGCATTGAAGTGGGCCACGTGTTCCAGCTCGGCCAGAAATATGCGGAGGTGCTTGACGCAACCGTGATCGACGACGACGGCAAGGCAAAAGTCATGACCATGGGTTGCTACGGTATCGGCATCAGCCGCATCGTCGCGGCGGCCATCGAACAGCGCTACGACGAGGCCGGCATTGTCTGGCCCGAAGCGATGGCGCCATGGCGCGTGGCGGTCTGCGTGATCAATCCGAAGAAACTGCCAGAGGTCGCCGAGGCCGGCGAGGCGCTCTACCAGCAATTGATCCATCGCGGCGTCGAAGCACTGCTGGATGATCGCGGACTGCGACCTGGCGGCATGTTCGCCGACATGGAGCTGATTGGCATTCCCCACCGTGTCGTGGTCAGCGAACGCGGGCTGGCGTCCGGCACGCTTGAATATCGGGCCCGAGAAGAAGGCGAAGCCCGTTCGTTGGCCAGTGACGAGTTGTTTGCACTGCTCGACTAAATCCACAAAAAATGCGCTGGTGACGAGAAACGGCTGCCCTGTGCGGCCGTTTTTTATTCGGGGCGGCGCGTCGTTAAAAGCCCCTTGTTTACAGGGACTCTTCTGGCATTTAATCCCGCCATTTTGTGCAAATTTCTTTTCCCATTTGCCATAGTGCTTTACAAGGATTCTCCACATCAGCCAGAATCACTACCGCAAGTGTTTGAATACCTCCGGCTTTACACCCTAAATGCCGCCTCATTAAGTACTGACACTCAACCCCGGGAGTCAATCATGGCCGTCGATATCAAGAATCTCAATCACACCCAGCTCAAGGACCTGATCAGCAAGGCACAAGTCCGTCAAGCCGAACTGGGCAAAGAAAAAGTTACCAAATTGCGCGAGAAAGTCCACGCAATGCTCAACGCCGAGGGTTATACACTCGACGACATTTTTGGTACCACGCGCGGCAAGACCAAGCGCGTAGGTGCCCCGGTGGCGCCCAAGTATCGCAACCCGGCCAACCCGACCCAGACCTGGTCTGGCCGTGGCAAGCGTCCGCATTGGTTCAACGACGCATTGAAGGCCGGCAAGAAGGAAAAAGATCTGGCGATCTGACGCCGATTATCTTTTTGCTGCAGTGGAAAACGCCGGCCCCGAGCCGGCGTTTTTTATTCCGGGACCGAGCGGCCTTTGCCTGAGTGCGAGATGTCCTCCCCTTCCCTGTCAGGCAGGGCTGGGTAATGACGGGACAGCTTTTGCTCTAGCCCGAACCAGGAGCAAGAGCACCCCTCCCCAATCCTCCCCTGCTTTGCAGGGGAGGGGGCGAAGGCACCGTGCGGGGTCGTTATCCTGGCGGATGAGGTGAACTCGGGGTTCCTGTCTTCGGCAAGTTTTGTTTTATAGGGAGCGTCGCGGTGAAACCAGCAGCTCGCCGAATATCAGTCCGGCCACCAGCGATACCAGCAGAGTCAGCATCAGCATGCCGGTATTGACGCCCAAATCGGTATCGCGGTCGAGCAGAAACGACATGCTGCTAAAGCCGACACTGCCGGGCACCAGCAGGATGATGCCGGGTTCGCGAATCACCGCGCCGGGGCGCTTGGCATAACGCGCATAAAAATTGGCACACGCGCTCAATACAAAACCACCCAGAAACACACCGGTCGGTGCACTCGGCAAGGATCCAGAAATCTGACCACCCCAGCGTGTAGCCAGATAGCCGACGATGACGGCACCCATGACCACCAGCCAATCGCGTCTTGCCGCGCGGAACAGGATGGCAAAACCGAACGAGCCCACCAGAAGTGTCGGATAGTCCACCCAACCTGGCAGCGGCGGCAAAATATAATCACGCGCATGGATACCGACGGCCGCACACAGCTGGGTCGCGGCGACGGTACCGAAGGTGAGCTTGAGCAGCGTCGTGACAGCGCCTCCCAGGCGCGCCACGCCCGACACCATATGCTGACTGGAGAGCTCTCGCACCGCCGTGGTCAACGACATCCCGGGAATCAGCACGATCAGGCTGGCCAGCACCACCGCCTTGATCGCCAGCGGAATCACGAAGGCGCTGACACAAATGGCAATCGTGGTGGCAACCAGCGCACTGATAGCCTCGCTGGCGATCGCCAGCCGTGGGCGCGTGGACGCCCTCACCGAGATGGTGCCGATAATCAGGCCGATAAACGCAGCGGTGATCAAGTCAGGCCATGAGCTGTGCAGAAACAGCGCAACAACGCTGGCTGCAGACAGGCCGTAGCTGGCAATCACACCCAGCTGCGAGAGCCGCGTCTCCGGACGACCCAGCGCCCGCAGACGCTGAAAGCCCTCGCGCAGCCCCAGCTCACCATCGATCACCTGATCGGCGATGTCGTCGGCTTCGCACAACCGTCCCAGGTTCACGTCACCGGGCGCCAGCCGCATCACCTGGGTACTTTGCGCCACGCCCTCGTCACCCTGCGCCTGATCGGAGAACGAGATGATGATGGCCGTGGGGCTGGACCACACGTCGGCCGAAAGCCCCATCGTCTGCGCCACGCTGCTGATCGCCATCTCCAGACGCGGCGCCGTCGTGCCGTACTGATGCAGTCGCCGTGCCAGCTCCAGCAGGAACGCGATTCTGGTCGTCAGTGCCGTGGTGGCAAACGACGGAACGATGATGCCCTCCGCGCTCATGCCGCAGGACGCACCTGCAAGGTGGCTCCGTCCACGGCCGTGACTTCCACCACGCTGCCCAGCGGCAGGTCTGGGCCGTTGACCAGCCATTGACCGTCACCTACCCGCGCTTTGCCGCGACCGTTGACGATCGGCTCGATCAGTTCATAGCGTTTGCCGATCATCTGCTCACCGCGCCGGTTCAGGCGCTCGCCCCCGGGCGTACGGCGCTCCAGCCGGGGCTTGATCCAGCGCGCGTAGGCAGCGCAGAAACCGAACGCAAGCACGCCGAAGGTGATGGCCTGCGAAAGCAGCCCCAGTGTCGGCATCACCCACAGCACCACGCCCATGGCGGCAGCGCCCAGGCCGATCCAGAGCAGAAAATACCCGGGCAACAGCACCTCGCCGGCAATCAGCAGAAAAGCCAGGATCCACCACAGGTAATGCATCGAGATTTCCCACATCATGCAGGCCTCAACGCTGCTTCGGTGGCTGCGCGATCGTCGCCTGCTGCTGGCTCAACGAGTCCTTCGCCAGTTCAGCGATGCCGGCCAGCGAACCCAGAATGCCGGCCGACTCCATCGGCAGCAATAGCATCTTCTGGTTCGGCGACTTGGCAATCTCCTTCAGCGCATCCACGTAATTGTTGGCCACAAAGTAATTCAGCGCGTTGACGTTGCCGCCAGCAATCGCCTCGGACACCATGGTGGTCGCCTTGGCCTCGGCTTCGGCCAAACGCTCGCGGGCCTCGGCAGCGCGGAACGCGGCCTCCCGGTCACCTTCGGCCGTCAGGATCACCGACTGCTTCTCGCCCTCGGCCTTGAGGATGGCCGCCTGGCGATAGCCCTCGGCATCGAGGATGTTGGCGCGCTTCTCGCGCTCGGCCTTCATCTGTCGTGCCATGGCGTCGATCAGGTCGCGCGGCGGCGCGATATCCTTGATCTCGATCCGGTTGACCTTGACGCCCCACGGATGGGTCGCCTCATCCACTACCTTCAGCAGCTTGGCGTTGATCGCATCGCGCTGGCTGAGCGACTCGTCCAGATCCATCGAACCGAGCACGGTACGGATGTTGGTCATCACCAGCGCCAGCGAAGCCTGTTCCAGATTGGCCACCTCGTAGGCTGCTTTTGCCGCATCCAGAATTTCGTAGAACATCACGCCATCCACGCGCACCACGGCGTTGTCCTTGGTGATCACGTCCTGCGAGGGCACGTCCAGCACCTGCTCCATCATGTTCATCTTGTGCCCAACCGCCTGATAGATCGGGATCAGAAAATGCAAACCCGGCGTCAAGGTGGCCGTGTACTTGCCGAAGGTTTCCACCGTCCACTCGAAGCCCTGCGGCACGATGCGCACCAGCTTGACGATGCCGACAACTACCAGAAACACGATAACCAGCGCGAGAATCTGTCCCATGAATCACCCCTGTCCTTTCGATAAAGCACAAGTATAGGTGAGGCGTCGTTATCGAACCGCGGTCTGCGGCAGGCGCAGGCTGACGCGCAGGCCGCCACCATCGCGATTGGCCAGCAGCACCCGACCACCGTGGGCCTCGGTGATCTCGCGTGCGAGCGCCAGCCCCAGACCCGTACCCGAACGCTTGGTGGAATAAAACGGCAAAAGCGCCTGGGCCAGTACCGCCTCACTCATGCCCGGTCCGCGGTCGGAAACCTCAATACGCAGCTCAACGGCCGTCTCGAGCAGTGACAGGGTGACCTCCGCATCGTCGCCACCGGCCTCGTGTGCGTTCTTGAGCAGGTTGATCAGCACCTGTTCGATCTGCACCGCATCAAAACGCCCGGGCTGCGCCGGCAGCGGGCTAGCCAACCGAAACGTGCAGTGCTGCGCCAGTCCATCGATAAATGGTGCCCACGCCACCGGCAACGACTGCGGCGTGGGCAGCTTGGCGAAACTGGCGTAACCGGCAATGAAATCGTGAAGGTGGCGCGACCGCTCGCCAATGGTGGCGAACACGCCCGGGAGACGTTCGATGTCGCCGCGCCGTGCCAGTTCGGCGCCTGAGTGCGCCAGCGAGGAAATCGGTGCCAGCGAGTTATTCAACTCATGGCTGATCACGCGAATCACCCGCTTCCAGGTGGCCACTTCCTGACGCGACAGTTCACGTGTCATGCGGCGGAACAGTTGCAGCCGGTGCGGCCTGCCCTGCAAGCGAAAGGCACGCTGCGAAAGATGGAACGTCTCCTCGCTGCCGTCCATTTCCACGGTGAGCAGTGCATCCTCGCCACTTTCCACGGCATGACGCAGCGCCTCGGGCGCATCGGTCAGCAACTCGGAGAAATCCAGCCCGGTCAGACTGCGACCTTCATTGAACAAATGGCGAGAAGCAATGTTGGCGTAAGCGACGCGACCGATCGAATCGGTCAGCACCAGCGCCACCGGCGTGTTCTGCACCACGGTCTCAAGCAACAGTTCGCGCTGTACCAGATGCTGACGTTGCTCGCGCAAGGTATTGCCGAGTGCGTTGTGCATGCGGATCAGCTCGCCCAGTTCGTCGCGCCGGTCGATCGCGATCGAGAAACTGAAGTCGCCGTCGCGATAGCTTGCCACCGCACCCTCCAGCGCCCGCAGCAGTCGACTGACCGGCGCCATCACCTGCCCGGCCAGCCAGAGCGCCAGCGGCAACACCACGATCAGGCTGGCGAGCAGCCCGCCAAAAATGCCCCACTGTGTCGGGGCACGAATCGCCACCGCCAGATCCGTGCGAAGCCACGCCAGCAGTTGAGGCAACGGCCACTGGGTAACACCGGCGTAGGTCAGTGCCCCCGCAAGGCCGGCCAGCGCCAGCAGCACGGTCAGACGTCCGCGTAACGACGTCAGCCCGCGCCACATCACGCCCGCTCCGCCGCGAAAACCCGCATGGTCAGTGCCGACAGGCGGCGGCGTGAGGCGACATCGCGCAGTCGACCGGTGCCTGCCCATTTTGCCACGGCCTTTCCGAGCCCATCACCGACGCCTTGTCCATCGCGCTGGGCGGTAGCTGGTCCACGGGTCGGTTACCGTTGTGCTGCTTGAACTTGAACGGGCCAATGGGCGGTTTCGCTGCGGGTACCGCCTGATCCCGATACGTGATTGCACTGGCCGCAGCTGCCGGCTTGGCCCAACTGTCGCTGTTGTCAGGCGTCGGCGACGGCAAGGTCTGGGCGATAGCCGCCGAAGCGATCATTCCGGCCGAAAGGAAAATGAAAAACGCATACCGCATGACACCACTCCTATTCGGTTGAACAGATTTCTTTCTACGCCATCTTGGCATCGACAAGCCAGCCCCGCGCTCAGCTCGTAGGCGCCAACCCGTAGCGATCCATCCGCCGGTACAACGCCTGCCGAGACAGGCCCAGATTCTGCGCAGCGCGACTGACCACTCCATCGGCTTTGTTCAACGCCGCCTCGACGGACTCGCGACTGGGCTCATCGAGGTTGCGCGCAGCCACCACGGAATGGTGCGGCAGATTGAGCAGCTCGGGGGTGATCGGATGGCCGTCGGCGAGTAGTGCCGCGCGCTCAATCGCGTTCTTGAGCTCGCGCACGTTGCCCGGCCACGGATACCCCAAAAGCGCCTCGCGTCCGTCGTCGCCCAGCTCGGCACGACCATCGAGGAAAAACTCCGCCAGCGGCAGGATGTCGTCATTGCGTTCGGCCAGCGGCGGCAGGTTCACTTCGATCACATTGAGCCGGTAATACAGATCCTCGCGGAAGGTGCCGGCATGGATCATGGCCTTCAGGTCCGCATTGGTGGCCGACAGCACACGCACCTTGGCCTGGCGTGTCTTGCCTGAACCTAGCCGCTCGAACTGGCCGGTTTCCAGTACGCGCAGCAGCTTCATCTGCCCCGGTAACGGCAGGTTGCCGATTTCGTCCAGAAACAGCGTGCCGCCATGAGCCAGCTCGAAGCGACCTTCGCGCGTCCTGTTCGCCCCGGTGTAGGCGCCGGCTTCAGCACCGAACAGTTCGGCCTCGATCAACTCACCCGGCAACGCGCCGCAGTTCACCGCCACGAACGGTCCGCGCTTCACCGCAGAGTTCGCATGCATGATCGACGCGATACGCTCCTTGCCGGTGCCATTGGGCCCGGTAATCAACACCGAGACGTCGGAACGCGCGATCTGGCAGGCCAGATCCAGCGTGCGCGCCATCGCCTCCGAGGCAAATACCAGGCTGTCGAGATCGTACTTGCGCTGCAGCGTCTCGCGACGTTGACGGCGCTCGCGTCGACTACGCGTCATCTCGCGCGTGGACTCGGACAACTCCAGCAGATTCTCCACCGTGGCAATCAGCTTGTTGTCGTCCCACGGCTTGGCCAGATAATCGGCGGCACCGGCCTTGACCAGTTCCACCGCGGTCTCCAGATGCGTCCATGCGGTGAGCAGAATCACCGGCAGATCCGGATGCTTCTCGCGAATCGCGCGAAACAAAGCCACACCCTCCTGGCCCGAGGTGGTATCGGCGGTGAAATTCATGTCCTGGATCAACACATCGACCGACTCCCTTTCCAGCACGTCAAGCCCTTCGTCGGGCGTCAACGCCGTGAGCGGGCGAATTTCATGCAGGGACAGCGCCAGCGACAGCGCCTCGCCCACAGCCGGATTGTCATCGATGATCAGGACGGTTCGGGTCATTTTTTTTCTGCACATGCGGACATGGATGCCGCTCCGGTTGAAAAGGTTGCCATGACTATCGGCCGACACGAGCGCCAGCGCGCGTGCCACACGACCCCGCGCTCATGTCCTGAGGATCATCTGCGCCAGGCCGTGCGATGCTCGGTGCAGGCGGTCGTCATTCGTCCACAATGCCTCGCAGCGGTGATGCTGCGCGCAGGCCAGATGTAGCGCGTCAGGTGACCTCAGAGCAAAGCGCGCGCGCAACTGCGCCGCCTGCAGATACACCGGATCGGGCATGGCCAGCGGCACGAACAAGTCGAATACGTCGGCATTAGGCACGTTCCAGCACGGAATCCCCGCGATTCGCCGGCCCCACCAGGCACTCGAACTTCACCAATGACGAAATGCCGAATTGCGATTTTGATGCGTTGGCCATCGCTTTCGCTACCACATCGCCCCAACGCGGGTGCCGCTCCACCAGATAGATCAGCAGGCAGGCATCCAGATAAATCAATCCCACGAAGCGCGCGCCTCCGCGATGGCATGGTCGATCTCCCTGGCCTTGCGCTGCGCGTAAGCAGGCAGCGGATGTTCGGCCAGCCAACTGAGGATCGCCGATGGGTCGCCCGCGCCCGATGCCACGGACGCGTGTTCGGCCACCGACACCAACTGCGCCACCGGTTTGCCGCGACGGGCGATCAGCACCTGCTTGCCAGCCTCCACCGAGCGGATGAGTTGCGACAGGTGATTCTTCGCTTCAAGTATGTTGATCTGCATGATCTGGCTCCGGCGAACACTAAACCTGGCTAGGTGTGAAGGTAGTCTGGCTATCTTGTCCAGATGGTACACCGCGTCTGGCCACCACTTTGGTCCGATGGCAACCGTGAGAGCGGCTTCAGCCGCGAGGTCTTTCCGCAGTTCTGCCAAGAAGCATCGCAGAGGAAAAACCGCTTCCATAAGTGAGCGAGCCTTTACTCATTACACGGATCTCGTCGCGACCACCGGCGGCACCGCCGCAGCGTGCAGCGCGGGCCCCAGCACGGCCAGCTGACCGAGCAGCCACAGGGCCAATGCGCCAGTGGGTAGCCACGCCCATGGCAGGCGCTCTAATTCGTAATGGCGCATTAAATACACGTTGATGCCATAAGCCAGCACCATTCCCACGGCAATGCCGATGCCGACTATCAACAGATTTTCGAGCAAAAAATAACGCAGGATGTCGACCCGGCGCGCGCCTAATGCACGGCGAATGCCTATATGACGAGTCCGTTGCTGCACCCAGTAGCCGGTGAGACCCATGATCCCTATCGCCGTTACCATAACCACCACCAGACAGACGCTGGCCAGCAACCATACCGCTGCACGCCAAGTACCGTAACGTCCAGTGACATAGAGCGCACGTACATCGGCGCGGGCAGGCCGCAGCAGCACCCTGCCGCCGGCCATCGCGACCTGGCGCTCGGCGCGGTGCGCCTTGAGCAGTGCCATCGCATCGGGCCAGGTGAGATTGTCCGTTGGGTCGGGGCCCTCGTCGCGGTGCTTGTGAGCCAGCGGCAATGGATCGAGATGGGGCGTGAACAACATCGCGCTGCGGCCAGGCAAGGGGTCAGTTGTCATCACGTGCAGCACGGTAATCATGGTCATGCTGGAACCAATGCCCAGGCCAATCGCCAGCACCATCAGCGAGGTGAGGATCGGCCTGCGCTTCAAGCTGCGCAGGGCGAGATCAAGGTAATAGCCGAACATGCCCCGTCCTCCTGGTTGAATTCGCGAAGCGGGCTGAGCGATCTGCTCTGTCCGTTGTGGGAGCGGCTTCAGTCGCGATGCTCTTCTGCCCTGCCTTCAGAACAAAAGCATCGCGGCTGAAGCCGCTCCCACGGGTGCCCATGACGCCGGTCATCAAACCGACCTCGTCGCCACCACCGGCGGCACCGCTGCCGCCCGAAGCGCCGGCCCGAGCACTGCCAACTGGCCCAGACCCCAAAGCACCAAAGCCCCAATCGGCAGGTAATACAGCGGCAGCCGGGCCAGTTCGTAGTACTTCATCAGTATCAAGTTCAGCCCGAACGCCAACACCATGCCCAGCACGATGCCACCGGTGACGATCAGAAAATTTTCGGTCTGGAAGTAATGCAGGATGTCGCTGCGCGTCGCACCGATGGCGCGGCGAATGCCGATCTGGCGGCGCCGTTGCTGCACCCAGAAACTGGCCAGGCCAACGATGCCAAGCGCGGTGACCAGCAGCATGGCGATGATCACGCCGACCAGCATGCCGGCCATTGCGCGGTCATTCTTGAAAACGTCGTAGCGCAAGTCGGTCAGGGTCTGACTGTTTTCCCGATCAATCACTACCTCTGGCACCGCCTTGGCAACAGCCGCGAGCGCATCGCGCATCACGCGTGGCAAATCCGCGGGATTGGCTCGCAACAGGTAGCTGCCAGTCAGATACGGACCCGGCTGCGCGGGCAGGAATACCGACCACTGGCGCTGTTCCGGTGTCCATCCGGTCGGATCGGGCCGGACCAGATTCTTCAACACGCCGGCAACGCGGTAGTGCGACTTCAGCGACCAGAACTCTTTACCGAGCGGGTCTACGCCCGGCCACAAATGTTCGGCCAGGGCCTGCGTGATCTGCACGCTGCCCTCCTCGGGCATGAACCCGGTAAACGCGTGCGCGTCATCGATTTGAGGGGCGCGTCCGGCGATAACCTTGGCGCCGAGTGTCTGCAAGCTTTCCGGACCGCCGACGTAGAATTCGATCACGCCGCCGAAGTGCTCGCCAGCCGCATGGGTACTGATTCCAGCGGTACCCCGACGGCTGCCGAATGGTACGGAATTGAGCAGCGACACCGACTCGACTCCGGGAACAGCACGCAACGCGGCGAGCGCCCGTGCGTCCACGTGGGCTGCTTGCGCGGAGTCGTAGCCGGTCAGTTGCACCGACGCGAGCGCAGCTTCGTCCACGCCGCTGACGATATGCATGGCAGAGATGCGCTGTGAAATGATGAAGCTGGCATTGCACAGCACCGCGCAGGCCAAGGCGATTTCCAGCGCAATTAGAATCGTGGACAGGCGATGCTTGCGCAGCGCGGAAAGAATCGGCTTGATCTGCATGGTTCCGGTCCTCACAGAGTCTTCAACTGCAGCGCCGGTGCGACCCGGCTCGCGCGCAACGCGGGCAACACGCCCGCCAGCAGACTGGCGGCCACGGCCAGCGCGAATGTCAGCGCAAACATGCCGATGTCCAGGCGTGCAAGATCGGCATATTCCACCGGTTGTCGCCGGACCAGCCAGAGCCCCAGCAGGGTCAGCAACCAGCCACCGATACCGCCGACTACGCCAACCATTCCCGCTTCTACCAGGCACTGCGCGAATACCGCCGCGCGACTGGCACCCAGTGCGCGACGCACGCCAATCTCGCTGCTGCGACGCAGGAACTTTGCCAGCAGCAGGCCGATCATGTTGAACAGGCAGATGGCAAGAAACGCAAACGCCAGCCAGGTCTGCAGCTTCACGTCCGTGGGAACGACGTGGTTGTAGACCAGCCACTCCATCAGACTGGGCATCCGGCTTCGGGTATTGAAAAAGCGCCCCAGCACTTTTTGCTGTTGCGCATAATTGGCAATGAAGGTGCGGTAATCGGCCACTTTGGTCGCGCTGTCCAGTTGCACCCACAAGCCGACCCAGACACATGGCGCATCCTGCAAATGCCCTGGCGCAGCTACCGAACCCCAACAGGTGAACTGCCAGAAATTGCCGTCGTTGACTTGCTGCCCACTGAAAAACGGCATGAACACGTCTTCGGGTTTGCCGTAGAAAGACGAGGTTTGGCCTTCCGCGAAGCGCCCACCGCGCACGTCATAGAAAAGCGGCGATGGCCGCCAGGTTTTCAGCACGCCGACAATTCGCACGTCGCTGTCTTTCAGGCGCAGCGTCTTGCCCACGCTGTTGGCGCCGCCAAAGAGTCTGTTGTTGAGGTCGGAGGAAATGACCGCCACCCGCGCACGGCTAGAGCCGTCGGCAGCCGTCCACGCGCCGCCGTACTGAAACGGCACCTTGAACATCGCAAAGAACTCGGATGTCGTCGCCAGCATCG
>JBDTXA010000070.1:0-16637 GCA_040006415.1 Rhodanobacter sp. | reverse complement strand
TGGCCCCACCACAGCTGGCGGCTGATGCACCAGTCCTGGATGTTGTCCAGCCATTGGGTATAGGTGTTGGCCCAGTTCTCCGGCACGAATTTGATCTCGCCCGAGCGCACCGCGTCCAGCGCGGGCTCGGTGATCGCCTTGCGTCCACCCGGACGGCCGTCCTCAAGTGTGTCCGAGGTGAGATCGACGAACCACTGGTCGGTCAGCATCGGCTCGATCACCGCGTCGGAGCGGTCGCTTACCGGCACCTGCAGCTTGTGCGGCTTGGTTTCGACCAGCAGTCCCGCCTCTTCCAGATCGGCCAGTATCTGCTTGCGGGCGTCGTAGCGATCCAGTCCCCGGTATTTCTCAGGTCCGTTTTCGTTGACCTTGGCGTCCAGTGTGAAAATGGTCATCGGCGTCAGCTTGTGTCGCTTGCCGATCGCGGCGTCGTTGAAATCGTGCGCCGGGGTGATCTTCACGCAGCCAGTGCCGAAATCCTTGTCGACGTAGTCGTCGGCGATCACCGGAATGGTGCGGCCGGTCAATGGCAGATGCAGCTGCTTGCCGACCAGGTGTGCGTAACGCTCGTCTTCCGGATGGACCGCGACGGCAACGTCGCCGAGCATGGTTTCCGGACGCGTGGTAGCGACCACCAGCGAATCGGCACCGTCGGTGGTCATGTAACGGATCGACCACATGTGGCCATCGCGCTCGACATTATTCACTTCCAGATCGGATACCGCCGTCCCCAGCACCGGATCCCAGTTCACCAGCCGGTTGCCGCGATAGATCAGGCCGTCGCGATACCACGTCACAAACACCTTGCGCACAGCGGCCGAGAGGCCTTCGTCCATGGTGAAGCGCTCGCGCGACCAGTCGGCGGAGGCGCCGATGCGGCGCATCTGGTTGGTGATGGTGGAGCCCGACTCCTCTTTCCACTTCCACACCCGTTCGATGAACGCGTCACGGCCGAGGTCGTGGCGGGTCTTTTCCTCCAGCGCGAGCTGATTCTCGACGATCTTCTGGGTGGCGATGCCGGCGTGGTCGGTGCCGACCTGCCACAGCGTGTTCATGCCGCGCATGCGCTGGTAGCGCGCCAGCATGTCCATCACCGTCTGCTGAAACGCATGGCCCATGTGCAGCGTGCCGGTGACGTTGGGCGGCGGCAGCAGGATGCAATACGGGTCGCCCCGGCTTTGATCGTCATGGCCCGACGGCTGGAACGCACCGCTGGCCTCCCAGCGCGCGTACCACTTCGACTCGATCTGGGCTGGCTCGAAAATCTTTTCCATCGGGATTGGGCTCGCTGGCACGCGCCAGCTGGCGCGCTTTGTTCGTGGGGTTAACCGCTGATTGTACGGGGCAGCGGCTGGCCTGCCAAAAGCGACGCGCTTTCTCGCTGACATCGGGAAGCAGACATTGACTCAGTGCTTCCATGGTCCTGCGTCGACATTCCGGACCATGGATGTCACTTCACCGCAGGCGCAGCAGTTCCTTCATCAAGGGCAACCGGCGCACGCGCACAGCGGTGGCGCGGAATACCGCATTGGCCAGCGCAGGAGCGGCCGTGGGCATGGCGATAAAGCTGGCGCCGGCGGGCGAGCGGTCGCCCGGCACGGTGATCACCTCGACCGCGTCCGGAAGCTGCGCCATGCTGGCCAGCGGGTATTCCTTGTAATTGTGCTGCTGGACCTGGCCGTTCTTGTAGGTAATGGCGAGATTGAGCGCGTTGGACAACCCATCGAGGGTGGCGCCGGCGACTTGGTCTTCCAGACCTCGCGGGTTGATCACGCGGCCCACGTCCACGGCGCAGACAACGCGTTCAATGGTCAGCTTTTCACCCGTCATCGAGACTTCGACCGCGTGTGCCACGTAGGCGCCGTTGACGTGCCAGCAGGCGATACCAAGACCGTTGACGGTGCGCAGCCAGTTCTTCCACTCGATCCGGTCGGCGACCAGCTGCAAGACGTTGATCAGGCGTCCGATGTCCAGTGAATGCCCATCGGCCAGCGGCAGCTGGCGCGGTTCGCCGAGGATGCGCAGGCGGGTTTTCAGGGGATCTTCGCGCATGAGGTGCGCGATTTCATCGATGAAACCTTCCACCGCGAAAGCGTTGCTGAGGTGAGGCATGCCACGGGCAGGGCCACGCGGAAGAGCAGACTCCAGTCCGTACCAGTCGCTGCGGAAATTCGGCACCAGGCCCGCCGGCAGCTGGTCGGCCTGCAGCTCGGATGTCCACAAGCGGTCGTCTGCCACGCCGCGGTGGGTCAGGGCGGAGGCACTGGCCATGCGCTGCGTCCAGCTCGTCAGCTCGCGTTTGCTATCGATGATGGCCTCGAACTGATGGACGCAGCCGGAGCGATAGAAGTCGTGGCCGAATTCCTCGTCGCGCGTCCACAGCAAGCGAATCGGCCTGTCGACATCGAGGGCCAGCATCACCGCTTCGGCGACGAAATCATGATCGAGCCGGCGGCCATAGCCGCCGCCGACGCGGGGCACGCGAATGTCGATCCGATCCGGCGCGAAACCGGTCAGGCGCTGCACCACTGCCCACGCCTTCTGCGGGGCCTGGGTTGGGACAACGAGGCTGGCGCGGTCCTTGTCCAGTCTTACCAGGCAATTCATCGGCTCGGCGGTGGCGTGGCCCAGCCACGGCTGCGCGTAGGTGGCGCTCAGGCGGCGCGCTGCCTTCTTGCCGGCTTCATCGACATCGCCGTCGTTGCGAACGCGCGTGGTCGGCTCGGTGTTGCCTTTAAGCAGGCTGCCGGCCTGTTGTTCGTAAGCGTTGCTGTTCTCGCCACCACTCGCGCCGGGGTTCCATTCCAGCTTCAGTTTCTGACGGCCCTGCATCGCTGCCCAGGTGCTTTTCGCCAGTACTGCGACCGCCGGTGCAACCAGGGTGGTGCCAGGTGGCTGGCCGAATTCAGGCTTGAGCTGCACCACCTTGACTACGCCGTCGACGGCGAGTGCATCGGTGGTGTCGATGCGCGCCAGCGATCCATCTGGCCACGGGCAACGCGCCAGCACGGCGACCAGGGCATCGCCGTAGTGTTCGTCGATGGCGTAGCGGGCTTCACCAGTGACGATGGCGCGTGCATCGACATCGCCGACCGGCTTGCCGATCAGGTGGTAGTCCGTCGACGGTTTTACCGGTGGCATGGTGGTCGGCAGCTTGATCCGGCTCGCGTCGGCGGCGAGGCTGCCATAGCCGAAGCGGCGGCCGTCGGGCGCGATGATCGTGCCGGCATCGCAACGCAGGCGATTGGCCGAGACGCCGAGACGTCGTGCCGCTGCCTGCAGCAGCATCCAGCGGGCCAGCGCGCCCATCTGGCGCAGGTCGTTCCAAGCGGAGGGAATCGACGTGCCGGTGCCGCCGACCTGTCGACCGTAGGTCCAGGCCGGCTTGCCGTTGTCGCTGGTCACGCCCAGGCCCAGCGGAATCACCCGCACCCGGTTCCAGTCGGCGTCCAGTTCGTCGGCAATGATGCGCGGCAGTGAGGTGTTGACGCCGGTGCCGGTATCCGGGTCACGTGCGCCGATCAGCACGCTGCCATCGGCCTCGATCCGCACGTACGCGCCCAGGTCGTGAAAATCGTCGCCAAGCAGCGCCGGTGGCATGGGGAAGTCGGCGGCTTCTGCGAGGCGGATGCCGACCACCAGCGCACCGGCGCCACCTGCCAGCACCTGCAGAAAACGTCGACGCGAAAGCCCGGCCTTTTCGCCCGCGAGAGATTTGTGCTTCATGCGTGATGGCCCTTGTCGCCGGCCACGCGCTTGATCGCGAGCCGTACGCGGGTCTGGCAGCCGCAGCGGCAAAGGTTTGGCAATTTGTCGATATCGGCGTCACTGGGGTGCGGCTTTCGCGTGAGCAGGTCGATCGAAGCAATCAGCCAGCCCGGTGTGCAGTAACCGCAGCCGATGGCGTCCTCGTCGATGAAAGCCTGTTGCACCGGATGGAGGCTGCCGTCGTTGTTGGCCAAGCCTTCGACAGTGGTGATCTGCGCATCGACCAGATCCATCATCGGCTGGGTGATCGCGGAGACCGCCTTGCCATTGAGCAGCACCAGGTCGGCACCGTTCTCGCCGTGTTCGCTGCCGTACTTGGTGCCGGTCAGTCGCAACACATCGCGCAAGTACCAGAGCAGAGGCATCTGTGGATCACCGATGTGGCGGTAGCGCTCGCCGTTGATCTGCAGATCGATGCCATCGTGCGCGGGCTCGGGCACGATGCTGCTTTCCGGGTCGGTCGGCAGGGCCTGAGCTTGCACGGACGCCATCCATCATCTCCTGAATTCGAATCCGCACATTGTGGCATTGCCGATGCCGGTTAGTGCTCGGAATGGCTGAACAGACGGCGCCACAAGAAATATACCGGCACTCCGCTTGCCATGATCAGCACGCCGAACCCGCTGTTACGCGGACTGCTGATCATCGTGGCCACCACCACCACCGCCACCGTGGCGATGAAAATCAGCGGCAACAGCGGGTAGCCGGGAACCCGGAAACTCCCGGGCTCACGGTCGTGACGGCGGTACCAGAACAGCGTAGCCACGCCGAGCGCGCAAGCGAGCCAGTCGCCGAAAGTGGCGTAATCGAGCAGCTGACCATAGCTGCCCCACACCGCCAAGAGGATCGCCCAGCCGGCCAGCATCAACAGCGCCACATTTGGTGTGCGGTACCGCGGATGCAGCCGCGCGGTGGCTCGAAAGAACAGGCCGTCCTCGCCCATCACCTGCAGCACCCGCGCGCCGGCAACCAGGGTGATGTTGCAAAAACCCAGGGTGGAGATCGCCACGCCCAGCGCGATCAGCTTCGCGCCGAACGGGCCGAGCACCTGCTGCATCACGTCCGCTGCGGGCGCCGAACTGGCGGCGAGACCGTCATGCCCAAGCACAGCCAGGTAGGCGACGTTCACCAACGTATAGGCAGCGATTACCAGCAACATGCCCAGCACCAGGGCGCGCGGCAGCGTGCGTTGCGGGTCGCGCACTTCGCCGGCCAGGTTGTTGAGATAGGTGAAGCCCGAATACGCAAACAGCACCGGCAGCGCGGCTCCCATGAAGCCGACGCCGCTGCGCGCCGGGTCGTCGGCCAGCACCTGACCATGTCCCGCACCAACAAGAGAGAGACCGCAAACCACCAGTGCTGCTACCGCCAGCAGTTTCAGCAACGAGAACATGTTCTGGATCTGCGCCCCGAGGCGGATGCCGAACAGGTTGATGCCACTGACAAAGACCAGCGCGCCCACCGTCAGCGGCAGCGACCAGCTGGTGGGAAGGCCGAACAGCGATACCGTGTAGCTGGCAAAAATCGTGGCCACCGCCGCGGTGGAGCCGGAATAGATCACCAGCAGCATGGTCCAGCCGAACAGGAACCCCGCCAGCGGTCCGAAGGCTTCACGCAGGTAAACATAGGTGCCGCCAGCCTGTGGCCGTCGGGCACCGAGCTCGGCATAGCAGAGCGCGCCGATGAGGGTGAGTACGCCGGCGCCGACCCACACCAGCAACAAGGCCAGCCCCGACTCCGTCCGCTGCGCCGCGATGCCCGGATTGAGAAAAATGCCGCCGCCGATGATGCCGCCCACGACGATGAGGGCGGCGTCCCACGGACGCAGGCTGCGCAGATAATTGGTCGGTGACGTCATCGCAAGGTCTTGGAGGGCGAAGCGCCCGAGCATGGCGGTGTAGCGAATCGACGGCAAGCCGCCGCCGTCGTTCGAACGGTCGCAACGAGTGGACGAGTCAATCGAGCTGCAGCTCGCCGCGTATGCCCACGACACACGAACCACCGATGTTGATGGCATGGCTGTTGCGGTCACGCGTGACATCGACGTAACCATCGCGTCCGACTTCGCGGCCCTGACTGGCGCGATAGCTCAGCCCGTAGCCGTCGACATCGCCGCGCTCGGCCAGCAAAGCCATGATCGCGGCATTGGCGCTGCCGGTGACCGGATCCTCCGGAATGCCGTCCGCCGGACAGAAGGCGCGCACCGCCATCGCCGCATCGCTGGCGGACTCGCGCCCGAACACGCTGACGCCGACGGCACCGGATTGCTCGCACAGTGCAGCGACAGCCGCCATGTCCGGCTGCAATGTCCGCACGATGGCGCCTTGGACAAGGTCGCAGATGATCCATTGGGGACCGTTATCGACCAGGCAGGTGGGTCCGGTCATTCGATCCAGACGCAAAGCCGTCGCCAGCTTCCGACGTGGCGCTTCATCGAGCGCATCCAGTCGTGCTGGCGGCGCCTGTACATGCATACGTCGTGCGGAACCGGTGCCTTCGATACGCACCGGCAGCAACCCGGCGGCGCATTCCTGTACCAACGCAGTCTTGCTGTCGTCCACCAGCCCGGCTTCGATCGCTGCATAGGCACTACCTACGCTGGGATGACCGGCAAACGGCAACTCCTGGCGCGGCGTGAAGATACGTACGCGGTAATCCGCGGCGCCACCGGTGGGCGCCAGCAAAAAGGTGGTTTCCGAAAGATTTGTCCAGCAGGCAAACGACTGCATGGTGGCGTCATCGAGGCCATCGCCGTCGATCACTACGGCCAGCGGATTGCCCAGCAGCAAGCGGCTGGAAAAGACGTCGAGTTGCATGAAGCGGCGCAGGCGAGGCATGGCGATTCCGTAGCGGACGACCGGCAGACCTTCGCACCGACGGTCGTTGACGGCAAGCGCGTTGACCGGCTCGCCCGAGGCGAGCCGGTCGGTGCGGTCAGAAGCCGCTACGCAGGAACAGATCCAGATTGGCCACGTTGAGTGTGCCGATGCCGGCGCCGGGATTATAGCGAGGCTCGCCGGCGTAGAACCAGTTGTCGCCGGTGGTCACCTTGTTGAACGCGGAGAATCTGCCATAACCGAACAGATTCTGTAGCAGATAGATATGCGGGTTCCACAAGCCGATGCGATGCCCGGTGCTCTGGCGCAGCAAGGCAGTGATGCCGTTCAGTTGCGGTGACACGAAGCTGGTGCCGCCGGAGCTGTAAAGCCCGCCCTGAAAGACCAGCAGGTAACCGGTTTCCGGATCGGCATTGAGCGAAATATCCGGCACGTTGCGTCCGGCGAAATGGGCCGGCAGTTTCAGATAGGTGAAGGGACCGGTCGCCGGATCGTTGTAGACAAGCGATTGATCCTTTTCGCTGCGTCGCACACCGTTGGTGAAAAATTGATACAGCGGTTTGCGCCAGTACACGCTGACGCCACCACCACCGCCGACGGAGAACACATCATCCCGGCTGGCCACGAACGGCAGCAGATAATCCCAGCCCCACACGCTTTCCTTGTCGATCGACAGCACCACATCACCGGCCGAGTTGACGAACTGCACCGGCACGGTGGTGCCGCCCGCTGCGGTGATATACGGATCGGAGGCGGGCGAGTCGACCGTCAATGGCGCGGTGAACTCGCCCGGTCCGGTACCGCTCCCGAGCTGGCGAACGGTGTCGTAGGCACCGGAGTCTCCGCTGGCAGCAAACATTGACTGGCCCTGTACCGCAGCTTCCAGGAAGATCTGGTGATACGCCTGCAGGTCACCCACGTCGGTGGTGTCAGTATCGCTGGCGCCATCGACGTTGAGTGCGGCGAAATTGAAGATTTCGCCCAACCCCCAGCTGGTCGAGATGCTGTCGGCCTTGTTATCCGAGACGGCGCGGGCGAATGCGTCGACAAAGCCGGAACCGGCGTTCGGTGCGTCGTAAACGATGATCTTGGCCCAGGGCGCCAGACCACCGGCCTGCTGTACGTCCAGCGTGGTCTCATCGGCGCCGTTGCTTCCGCCACCGCCATCGACATGCACCTGCTTGATGCGATGGGGTTTGGTGTCCAGTCCGATTGCCGACCAGTAGTCCTCGGCATCGGCCGGGTCAAATGTGGCCAGGGTGACGATCGCCACGGTCGAGCCCTTGCCGGTGATGCCGCGCTTGTAGAGCGGGTTGATGTTGTAGAAGTCGGCGACGTCACCCACGGTGTACTGGCCAGGAACGCCGGTGGAGGTTGGGTTGCCTGCGGTGGAAACGGCCTTCGCGGAAAGCGTCATCGGCGTGTTGCCGACCTGCAGATTGGCCGTGCGCACCCTCGAGGTGTGATGCGGCACGTATTGCCGCTCGTTGCTGAGGCCACTGGCCACCAGCACGCTGTCGTTCAGCCCCACCGGCATCACCAGTCGCCGACTCGGACGATGAAAACGCCTCCCGCTACGCGATGAGACGAAGTTGTGCACCGGCGTGTTGAACAGCTGACTGAACTGGCCAAGCGTGCCGTTGACCGTGATCACCATGTGGTTGCCGAGCGCCTCCCCGTGCAGGCCGTGCTTTTTGAGATAGTTCTGTACCCGGGCTATCTGCCCATCGGTCGCACCGTAGCGTTGAGCGAACTGGGCGGTAGTGATGAAGTTCTGGAAGTTGCTGCTGCTGGGGGTGACGGTTTGCTGGATGTAGGACTCCAGTGCCGCCTGGTTGCGCAGTCGAAGCACGAGGCTGACAGTGACATTCTGGTCGGTGGGCGCCAGGCCTTGGTCGGTTGCGGTCTGCAGGCCCGATCCGGAGGCGGAGCTGGCAAAGCCAGCCAGCACAATCACTACCGCGGTAACGAGCGATTTCTGACGAACATTCACGAGCATGAGGAAGTACTCCCTGGGTCAGGGCTACCACCGGGTGCGGATCGGTCGCCACAAGCTCACGCGGCCATTCCGCACTTCGGCGGAGCCGGAGGCGTTTCAAAAGACGTCAATCTTTCCCGCGACGCCGTCAGCTCCCCCTGACACCACGCTGCGCCGCTCGCGGAACTCTATTCCTGAGTCAGGGACTTGGCTAGTGCCGCCAAGCAAGGCTTCTGCGGCTTGGTCGTCCCCCTCGCGTACGGCACAATAGGAGGCTTTGAACGCCTCGCGCGCCTGTGCGAGGGATCGCCTTTTCCCATGAAGCCGCTGCCCATGACCCTCATCAAGCAAGACGATCTGATCCAGTCCGTTGCCGACGCCCTGCAGTACATCAGCTACTACCATCCGGTCGACTACATTAAAGGCCTCACTGCCGCCTACGAACGCGAGGAAAGCCCTGCAGCGAAAGACGCGATGGCGCAGATCCTGATCAACTCGCGGATGGCCGCCGAAGGCCACCGACCGCTGTGCCAGGACACCGGCATCGTTACCGTGTTCGTCAAGGTCGGCATGAACGTGCAGTGGGACGCCACGATGTCGCTGGACGACATGATCAACGAGGGCGTGCGACGTGCCTACAACGACCCGGACAACAAGCTGCGCGCCAGCATCCTGGCTGATCCGGCTGGCAAGCGCATCAACACGAAAGACAACACGCCGGCGGTCATCAATGTGTCGATCGTGCCGGGCGACAAACTGGACGTGATCGTGGCGGCCAAGGGCGGCGGCTCCGAGGCGAAGAGCAAGTTCGCCATGCTCAACCCGTCCGATTCCATCGTCGACTGGGTGCTGAAAACCGTGCCGACCATGGGTGCCGGCTGGTGCCCGCCTGGCATGCTCGGCATCGGTATTGGCGGCACCGCCGAGAAGGCGATGCTGATGGCGAAAGAGTCGCTGATGGATCCGATCGACATCCAGGAGCTGATCGCCCGCGGCCCGGCCAGTCGCGCCGAAGAGCTGCGCATCGAGCTGTACTACAAGGTCAATGCGCTGGGCATCGGCGCGCAGGGCCTCGGCGGCCTGACTACCGTGCTCGACATCAAGGTTAAGGATTACCCGACCCACGCCGCCAACCTGCCGGTAGCGCTGATTCCCAACTGCGCCGCCACCCGGCATGCGCATTTCGTGCTCGATGGCTCCGGCCCGGTGGCTCTCGATCCGCCCTCGCTGGAGGACTGGCCCAAGCTCAGCTACAACCCGACCAACGCGCGCCGGGTCGATCTGGACACCATCACCAAGGAAGATGTCGCCAGCTTCAAGCCGGGCGAAGTGCTGCTGCTCAACGGCAAGCTACTGACCGGCCGCGACGCCGCGCACAAGCGCATGGTCGAGATGCTCGACAAGGGCGAGAAGCTGCCGGTCGATTTCAACGGCCGCTTCATCTACTACGTGGGTCCGGTCGATGCCGTGCGTGACGAAGTCGTGGGTCCGGCGGGCCCGACCACAGCCACTCGCATGGACAAGTTTACCGAGCAGGTGCTGGCCGAAACCGGCTTGCTGGGCATGGTCGGCAAGGCCGAGCGCGGGCCGGCAGCGATCGAGGCGATCAAGAAGCATCGGTCGGTGTATCTGATGGCGGTTGGTGGTGCGGCGTACCTCGTTTCCAAGGCGATCAAGGCATCAAAGGTGGTCGGCTTTGCCGATCTGGGCATGGAGGCGATCTACGAATTCACGGTGCAGGACATGCCGGTGACGGTGGCGGTGGATTCGGCTGGTACTTCGGTGCATCAGACGGGGCCGCGGGAGTGGCGGTCGCGGATTGGGAAAATTCCGATGGTGGTTGTTTGATGTTTTTGATTCGGCGTGGAGGCTGCTTGGGATTTTCGAAGATCAAGAGCGTTTCGACCTCCTGCGGAGGGCGAAACGCTCTTGATCTCTAATGCATACGAGCCGACAACACGCCTGGATCTCGTAGCGATATCTAGATCTTCAGTGCCCATTGCCCGCCAACTTGGAAGTCTAAACGTCCAAATGAACGGAATACCGTTGCAATCATCTTGCCGCAGCGCAACACTGGGTAGATTGCCCGACACATGGCCGGAAACCCCGTGACCCAGAACAAAGCCACAGCGCTCCCGCCCGATGCTCCCTGGATCGTGATGAAGTTCGGCGGCACCAGTGTCGCCACGCTTCCACGTTGGCAGAATATTCGTGAACTGGTCGCCAGCCGCCGTGCGGAAGGCGCGCGCGTGCTGGTGGTCGTCTCCGCGCTGACGGGCATCACCGATGCGCTGAAAAAGATGTGCAGCGAGACAGAGCAGGACAAGCGCAAGGCGGCGGCTCATGCCATCGCGCAACGCCACTACGAACTGCTGGAACATATGCAGCTGGAGTTGCCAGGCACGCTGGGTGACCGCTTGACCGATCTCGTTCGGTTGGCCGGGGAGGGCGCCAGCACTAAGGGCGAACTGGCGTGGCAGGCGCAAGTGCAGGGCCTCGGCGAGTTGATGTCGAGCGCCGTGGGAGCGGCATTCCTGACCCATTCCGGCCTCGCGACCCAGTGGCTGGACGCTCGCGATTGCCTGACGGCGGCGACTTTGCCCAATCAGAACGAACGAACGCGTTTGCTTTCATCGATGGTCGATTCGCGCCACGACCCCGCCCTCGCGGCGCGGCTGGCCGGGCAGGGCGAAGTCTTCATCACGCAGGGCTTCATTGCGCGGGAACCCGGGGTGGAAGGCCGAACGGTGCTGCTTGGACGCGGCGGCTCGGATACATCCGCGGCGTATTTCGGCGCGTTGCTCAAGGCGCAGCGGGTGGAGATATGGACTGACGTGGCCGGCATGTTCACTGCTAATCCACGTCAAGTACCTGGCGCGCGACTATTGCAGAAGCTCGACTACGAGGAGGCGCAGGAAATTGCCTCCACCGGTGCCAAAGTGCTGCATCCGCGGTGCCTGTCGCCATTGCGGGAATCGCGTGTGCCGCTGCTCATCAAGGACACCAACCGTCCCGAACTCGAAGGCACGGTGATCGGTCCCGAGGTGCGTGCGCACGCGCCGAGCGTCAAGGCGATCAGCGCGCGCAAGGGCATCACGCTGGTGTCGATGGAGTCGGTCGGCATGTGGCAGCAGGTCGGCTTTCTGGCCGACGTATTCATGCAGTTCAAGAAGCATGGCTTGTCGGTGGATCTGATCGGATCGGCCGAAACCAATGTCACCGTGTCGCTCGATCCCACCGAGAACCTGCTCGACTCCGACGCGATCGCCGCGCTGGCCACCGATCTGGCCAAGGTCTGCCGGGTCAGGGTGATTGCGCCATGCGCCGCGATTACCATGGTCGGCCGTGGCATGCGCTCGATGCTGCATTCATTGTCCGGCGTGCTGGCCGAATTCGGCCAGTTGCGCGTGCACATGATTTCGCAGTCGTCAAACAACCTCAATCTCACCTTTGTCGTCGATGAGGAAGTGGTCGATACGCTGCTGCCGCATCTGCACGAGCTGCTGATCGGTGCCGGCGCGCTGCGCACCGACGACAGCGCGCTGTTCGGGCCCAGCTGGCAGGCACTGTACGGCAGCGGTGACACGCTGGCGCCGGCGGCCGCCTGGTGGTATGAGTCGGAACGTCAGCGTTTGTTGCAGATCGGCAACGAGGCCAGCCCGCGCTATGTGTATCACATGCCCACCGTGCGGCATCAGGCGCGTGAGCTGAAGTCGCTGGCGGCGGTCGATCGACTGCATTACGCGGTCAAGGCGAACACGCATCCGGCGATCCTTGAGGCGCTGGCGGAAGAGGGCTTCGGTTTCGAATGTGTGTCGCCGGGCGAGCTGCGTGCGGTGATGTCGGCGGTGCCGGAATCGGCGCCGCTGCTGTTCACGCCAAATTTCGCACCGCGCGAAGACTACGCATGGGCGCTGACCACCCGCGCGACGGTGTCGCTGGATTCGCTATATCCGTTGGAAAACTGGGGCGAGCTGTTTCGTGGCCACGAGATGGTGTTGCGGGTGGACCTGGGGCGCGGTCTGGGTCATCACGAGAAAGTGCGCACCGGCGGCAGCGGCAGCAAATTTGGCCTGCCGGTGGATCAGCTCGACGCGTTCCTGCGGCTGGCCGACGCCCACGGCGTCATCGTGCGCGGCCTGCACGCGCATCTGGGTTCGGGCGTTCTCGACAGCGGTCATTGGGGCGAGGTTTACGCCCAACTGGCCAGCCTGGCCGAGCGCATCGGTAGCGTCGCCTTCATCGATATCGGCGGCGGCCTTGGCGTGCCGTCGCACCCGGGCGAGGCGCGGCTGGACATCGCCGCGCTCGATCGCGTGCTGCGTGAGGTCAAGGCGGCCTATCCGCATTACCAGCTGTGGATGGAGCCGGGTCGTTATCTGGTCGCCGACGCTGGCGTGCTGCTGGCACGAGTCACCCAGCAAAAGGGCAAGGCCGCGCTGCGTTACCTCGGTATCGATACGGGCATGAACAGTCTGATCCGGCCGATGTTGTACGAAGCCTGGCACGAGATCGTCAACCTGACCCGGCTGGACGAGCCAGCGACCGCGCTGTATCAGGTGGTCGGCCCCATTTGCGAAAGCGGCGATGTGCTCGGCACGGACCGGCGCCTGCCCGAGGCGCAGGAAGGTGACGTGATCCTGATCGCCCAGGCTGGTGCCTACGGCAAGGTGATGTCCAGCCCGTACAACATGCGTGCGGAAGCCGAGGAAATCATCATCGATGCCTGATTGAGGTAAGGGGCCACGCCGCGCCAAAGAAGCAACGAAGGAGCGTTCAAGGATGAAACGTCTCAATGTGGACAGGGCGCGCGGACTACGCCAAACCAGTACCGATGCCGAACGAAAGCTCTGTTATCGCCTTCGCAACCGCAACTTTGCAGGTCACAAATTTCGCCGCCAGCATGAAATTGACCACTACATCGTTGATTTTGTGTGCAACGAGGCCATCCTGATCGTCGAGCTTGATGGCGGTCAGCATGCCGAGCAGCTGAAGTACGACGACCGCCGCACGCGGCATCTGGAAGCCAAGGGTTACCGCGTGCTGCATTTCTGGAACAATGATGCTTTGATGAACATCGAGAGCATGCTTGAGGTGATTCTGGAGGCCTTGGCCAGCCCGGCCCCTCACCCCAGCCCTCTCCCCGCAGGGGAGAGGTGGCAGTTCGCGCCGGAGAGTGAAGAGTGACAACACAGATTCAACCGCGTTTGACCCAGGTATTTCGGTTTACCCGAGTGAGTTACGCCGATGGCGTGGCCGAGTTGGGCTACGCGTTCGACGACAGCGAGGAGCTGGTCGAACGGATCAGCTTTCCGCAGGCGCCCGCCATTCCAGCCGATCGGCGTGCGGCATTCGATGCGGCACTCAAGCTGCTGCATCTCATCGCCGGCGTCAGTTACTACAAGGCTGGCGTGCCGCCGACCATCGAGCTGGCTGACGGTCCGCTGGACGACGCCTCGGCCGAGCTGCTCGACCAGCTGTATCTGCATGGACTGGCCGAGTTCGCCTATCGCAACGGACTGGATCTGCGCGGGCGCATAAGCTTCCCGCGCAGCACAACATCTCTCTCTCCCACCGGAGGGGATGGTCACGGTGAGGAGACGGCTCCTCTGCACGTCACCAAACTCAACCTGCCCGCGCGTACCCTGGTGCCCATCGGCGGCGGCAAGGATTCACTGGTGGCAGTCGAGGCGATCAAGGCCATTGGCGGCGAGGCGACGGCGGTGTGGGTCGGCAATTCTGCATTGATCGCTGCCTGTGCCGAACGCACCGGTCTGCCGATGCTCAACATCCAGCGCGAGCTGTCGCCCGCACTCTTCGAACTGAACCGGCTCGGCGCGTGGAACGGTCATATCCCCGTTACCGCGGTGAACTCGGCGATCCTCGCCGTGGCCGCCATCCTTTACGGCTACGACTCGATCACCTTCGCCAACGAGCGCTCGGCCTCGGCTGCCACGCTGGAGTACGACGGCCAGCAGGTCAATCATCAGTGGAGCAAGGGCTACGCGTTCGAGCAGCTGCTGGGCGACTGGCTGCGCACGCACGTCGCCACCGACCTGAATTACTGCTCGCTGCTGCGCCCGTATTCCGAGCTGGCCATCACCCGCGCGTTTGCCAAGCTGACCCCGTATTTCGACGGGTTCTCCAGTTGCAACCGCAACTTCAAACTGCTCGGTCCCAAGCCGGTCGACCGCTGGTGCGGACAGTGCCCGAAATGCCATTTCGTGTTTCTGGCGCTGGCACCGTTCCTGCCCAAGCCGCGGCTGCTGTCGATCTTCGGCCGCAACCTGCTCGATAACGAGTCGCTGGCCGGCGGCTTTGATGCGCTGCTGGAATATCAGGATCACAAGCCGTTCGAATGCGTCGGCGAAGGTGCCGAAGCGCGCGCCGCTATGTACGCGTTGAGCCAGCGCCCCGAGTGGCAGGAGGATGCACTGGTCGCACGCTTCCGCAGCGAAATCCTGCCGCAGCTCGACCCGGCAGACCTGGCGCTTGAACCGTGGCTGATGCCAGGTACCGAACATCGCATTCCCGAGCGCCTGCTGCCCGCGCTGGCGACGCTCGCCGAATGAGCCAAGTCGCGCCCCATCCTGCCGGCCTACGGTCGCTTTTTCGGGCCCGTGTTTCGGGCGTTTCACCGTTGACGATGTTGTGCAACCCCGATGCGCATCGCTGATCTCGCCGGCCGCCGTGTCGCCGTCTGGGGTTTCGGCCGCGAAGGCCGTGCCGTCATCCACGCCTTGCGTCAGCGTCTACCGGGTCAGCCGCTGACGTTGCTGTGTCCGGATGCCGAAGTGGACGCCGCGCGCGCCTTCGACGCTGAGCTTGAGATCATTGCTGGCGACCCGGACGCCGCAACGCTGAGCCGTTTTGAGGTGCTGGTGAAATCCCCCGGCGTTTCCGCCTACAAGCCGGCTTTGCTTGCGGCGAAGGTGCAGGGCGTACAGGTGACATCGGGCACGTCGTTGTGGTTTGCCGAAAACCCTGATGCCCGCGTTATCGCCGTTACCGGTACCAAGGGCAAGAGCACTACCAGCGCCATGCTGGCGCATCTGGCGCGAGCGCTGGGGGTGCGTACGGCGCTGGCAGGCAACATCGGTCTGCCGCTGCTGGAGTTGCTCGATCAGTCGGCTGACCTGTGGGTGATCGAGTTGTCCAGTTTCCAGACCCGTGAGGCCGGTCCGCTGGAGCTGGGCGTGATCACCAGCTTGTATGAGGAACATCTCGACTGGCACGGCTCGCGCGAGAACTACGTCAGCGACAAGTTGCGTCTCGCCGACGTGTCGCGACAGCTGCTGGTGACGGCGCTGCAACCGATGCTGATCGATCGCACGCAGGAGCATCCGCATCGACTGCTGTTCGGACGACCCGAAGGTTGGCACGTCACAGAGGGAAGCATTCGACGCGGTAACCAACCGGTATTTTCAGTAGCGCAACTGGCCGCGCCCGGCATGCACAACGCACTGAACGCCTGCGCTGCGCTGTCGGCACTCGCCGCCGTCGGCATGGATGCACTGGCTGCCGCGCCCGCGCTGGCCAGTTTCCAACCGCTGCCGCATCGGCTGCAGCCATTGGGCGAAAGAGATGGTTGGTTCTGGATCAACGACTCGATCAGCACCACGCCACTGGCCACCCTGGCAGCGCTGCAGAGCTTGCACGGACGCGCGGTGACAGTACTGGTCGGTGGTCACGATCGCGGGCTGGACTGGACACCCTTCGTCGATGCCATGCGTGCGACACCACCGCACTCGATCGTTTGCATGGGTGGCAATGGTGCACGCATAGCCGAAGCCTTGCGCGCTGCCGATGTCTCCGTTCCGCTGGTACAGGTGGACAATCTCGCTGCAGCCGTCGCCGAAGCAAAGGCAATGACGCCCAGCGACGGCGTGATCCTGCTGTCACCCGGTGCGCCCAGCTTTGATCAGTTCAAGGACTACGCGGAGCGGGGAAGGCGTTTCGCGGCACTGGCGGGATTCGATGGTGCGGCCATTGCCGGTATTGATGGGCTGGGGATCGCTTGATTGCCTGAAATTGGTTTCATAGCCTGCGTGGAA
>JBDTXA010000069.1:0-16658 GCA_040006415.1 Rhodanobacter sp. | reverse complement strand
TTGTTTCTCTTGGCTTCAGCGATAACTGAAACCCTTCATTGGTGCCCAAGAGGGGACTCGAACCCCTACGCCTTGCGGCGCTACCACCTCAAGGTAGTGCGTCTACCAGTTCCGCCACCTGGGCAGGTGTATTACTTAGTGCTTGGCCGGCTTTGTCGCTGCCGGCACCTCATCCTGACTCTTGGTTGTGACAGGTTTTGCCGCCGACGGATCTGCCGGCGCGATATTGTTTCTTGCTGCAGGAACCGCAGATGGCACTTCCGGATTGGAAGGGACAGCGGCAGGCGCCTTTTGCTTCACAGGCTTCTCCGCCACACCGGCCATGACGCCGAGGTCGGTGGACGTTGTTGGCGAGGCGCCGTTCATATGCAAGTAGATGCCCATGCCGAGACTGAGCAAGAAGAACAAGGTTGCCAGTACACCGGTCGCCCGCGTAAGAAACGTGGACGATCCGCGCGCACCAAAGACGGTTGCCGACGCGCCACCACCGAAGCCTGAGCCGGCATCTGCTCCTGCGCCGTTCTGCAGCAAGATCAGAACGATCATCGCTGCAGCGACCAAGATATAAAACACGCTAAAAATGACGAACATAGATTATCTATTGAACCTGTGACGACTGGTGAGCCGCGGCGCAGATACCAAGGAAGTCCGATGCGGTCAGCGAAGCACCACCGATCAATCCTCCATCCACGTCCGCCTGCGCGAACAATTGCGCGGCATTGGCCGCTTTGACGCTGCCGCCGTAAAGCAGTCGAGTCAGACGGGAAATTATAACATCTTCCTTTTCGAGTTGGCTACGAATGAACGCATGGACTCGCTGGACCTGTTCCGGCGTGGCTGTGCGCCCGGTACCAATCGCCCAGACCGGTTCGTAGGCGATCACCGCCGTGTCGAAGCTGGCCACGCCACTATTTGCCAGAATAGCCCCCAACTGACGCGCAATTACCGCCTCGGTGTCGCCGGCGTCGTGTTGCTCAAGGGTCTCACCAACGCAAAGGATCGGGGTGAGCCCACCAGCGCATACGGCCGCAAATTTTCTCGCAACGGTATCGTTGCTTTCTCCGTGGTACTGACGTCGTTCGGAATGACCGACGATGGCCCATCGTGCGCCGACGTCCAGCAGCATCGCCGCGGAAACTTCACCCGTATACGCGCCCTGCCCCTGGTGCTCGCTCACGTCCTGGGCGCCCAGTGCCAAGCCTGCATCGGCATGTTGCTGTGCCATCTCGGCGAGATAAGGGAACGGGGGGAATACGGCCACATCAATGGAGGCTGGCTTGCCGGCAACGATGTCGTTCACCAACGCGTTTGCCATGGAGCGGCTACCGTGCATTTTCCAGTTACCGGCGACGAGTTTCTTGCGCATGGGCTGCCTTCGTTGGGGGCAAACGACAAGCTTACTCATGGGTACTCACATCGGCAATCAGTCCTGCGCTGGCTTTGGCTTGCCAGGCCGCGCAAGAATGTCTCTCATTACATAGGAATTTGCGATGACGCCCAGCCGACCCCTGAGCCTTGTTACCGGTGCTTCGTCCGGTATCGGCGCCACATTTGCACGACAACTAGCCGCGCTCGGACATGACCTGGTGCTCACGGCTCGCCGCACCGAGCGGCTCGAAACCTTGGCCACCGAGCTGGAAAAGCAGCACGGCACGCAGGTCACTGTTTTGCCCCACGACCTCGCCGATGCTGCATCACCCCGCCTGCTCTGCGACGAACTGGAGAGTCGCGGCCTCAACGTGGACTGGCTGATCAACAATGCCGGCTATGGCGTACCCGGCACGTTTGACGCTAATGAATGGAAGACCCACGCGGACTTTCTCCAAGTGTTGTTGACGGCACCGACCGAGCTGGCATATCGATTGTTACAGGGCATGCGCAAGCGTGGATATGGCCGCATCGTCAATGTGGCCTCGCTCGCCGGCCACGTGCCCGCGCCTCCCGGCCATACCTTGTACGCGCCGGTCAAAGCCTATTTGATCAAGTTTTCGCAGTCGTTGGCGTTGGAAAACCGCCACCTCGGGGTCAATGTCTGCGCGCTGTGCCCCGGCTTTACCTGGTCGGAGTTTCATGACGTCACCCGTACCCGCGACAAGATGGACAAGCTCCCGGGATTCATGTGGCTCACTTCGGAGGAAGTCGTACGTCAGGGCATCGCTGCGACTCAGCGCGGAGATGCCGTCTATATCCCTGGCAGAGTCAATCGATTCATCAAGTCGGTGATCCAGCTGATGCCGGACAAACTCGCTCTCTACCTTTCGGCGCGGCAGGCAACGCGTTACCGAAACACCAGGATTTAGCAGGCCGTTGGCGAGCGAGCTGCTGCTGCGATCCACAGCAGGAATGGCGCGCTTATGAGAACGAAAAAACAGTTGGCTCGGCAAACAAACAAATGAGGTGATTGACTATATCCACCAAGCTGTTGGAGTTCGGTCCGTTTCCGCTAGTGTGTTCGAGACACCACTTTCGGTTCCGCAAACATGTCCCTGTTTCCGACCCAGATGCGCACTCTGCCTTATCGAAAGCCTACCGAGGGGCGTGATTTTTGGGTGGTCGACGACATTCTTCCCCGTGCCATGGAAGTGCGGGAGCGCTGTCTGGCGAAGACCGATTGGCAGCTGGGCTACCCACATACTGGCGAAGTGTGGCCTGGCATGCGATCCGTTCCTGCCTTGCTCAATGATGAGCTGAGCGCCATCGACGCCAAGGTTTGCCGATTGACGGGTGCCAAAAAGATCTGGGTTGAGCGCACGGAAGCGGGTACGTACCTGAACCACAATTGCGTTCAAGTGGTCGGCTCACTGGAAGGTACGAAAAAGCCGCATACGGACTCGTTGAATCTCTGTCGTTACGCGGCCGTGCTCTATCTCAATCCCGACGTACCGAATCAATGTGGCACCAGCTTCTTTCGCCAGCGAATGCCCGCCGGCCAGCTTGGCGGAAATATCGTGATGCCGCCCCATCGAAACCTGGCCGAGGCGCTTGGCAATCGATTTGTGCCACCGGATTCGTTCGCCGAAGACGTTCGGGTAGAGCATCGATTCAATCGACTGCTGGTCTACAAGGCCAACCTGATACACAGCGCCACGGCGTACTGGGGACAAGAGATGGCGACCAAGCGCATGACCGCCGTGTTCTTCTGGATGGCCTGACGACCAAGGTCCGCCTGGGAGACTGTTAGATGAGCTTGATCTCGCGCAAGCGCTGCATCAGGTATTCGTGCGAGCTGATCGAGCTGTCGTAGCGACGCGGATTATCGGTCGTGATGCAGGAGTCGACAGGATCCAGCATCACATCAGGATTCGGGTGCAGAAAAAACGGCACCGAATAACGCGGCTTGCGCGCGTTCTCATTGGGTGGATTGATGACGCGATGAGACGTGGACGGATACACGTGATTGGTCAGCCGCTGAAGCATGTCGCCGATATTGACCACGATCGCGTCACCTTCGGTCGTCACCGGCAACCACTCGCCGTCGCTCAGCACCTCCAGTCCTTCGGCGCTGGCGCCCACCAGCAAGGTAATGAAGTTGATGTCCTCATGGGCACCCGCGCGCACATTGGGGCCATGCTGATCAGAGCCGGTGTCCGGCATGATCGGCGGATAATGGATCGGGCGCAGGATCGAATTGCCGACGTCTGTCTTGTCTTCGAAAAAGTTCTCCGGCTGGTCGATATGCAGCGCCAGCGCGCGCAACACGCGGGTACCAAGCTGGTCCAGCGCTTCGTAAAGACCGTAGCCGTATTGTTTGAACTTGGGCACCTCGTCCGGCCACAGGTTGGGCGGCATGACGTCGGCAAATTTCGAATCGCGCGGGATCTCGCGGCCGATATGCCAGAACTCTTTCAGATCGGCGTATTGACTGTCTTTGGCAGTTTCAACCTTGAACGGTGTATACCCGCGAGCACCGCCGCTGCCGGTCACGTGATACTTCATCTTGGTGTCATCGGGCAGTGCAAAAAAGCGCTGGAACACCTCGTAGGATTCGTCGATCAGCTCGCGCGCAATGCCATGACCGCCGATGCAGCAAAAGCCGAATTCGCGATAGGCCGCGCCAAGCTCGGCCACAAAAGCATCTCGATCAGTGTCGTATCGACGGATATCAAGGGTGGGAACATTCTTCATGTCTGCAAATACCAGGTTGGGCGTGCGGTCGATTCATCCGTCACCGCAGGGACGGGGCACGTCGGGCCAATCCATGGCGACCCGGCATTACAGGTTCACGAGCGTTCTGCGCTGGATTTTACAATCCCGGCGAGCTTCTCTGCCAGCTGCTGCACTTCTGCCGCATCGGCAGCTTCGACCGTGACGCGCACCACCGGCTCGGTGCCCGATGCCCGTAAGACCACGCGGCCTCGCCCATGCAATTGGCGCTCGACATCGGCGACAGCCTCGCGCACCGCGTCTGTTTCCAAGGCCCTGCGCGCACCCATGGCACGGACGTTCAACATCACCTGCGGCATTTTGACAAGCCCCTGGCGGGCTTCAGCCAGGTCAGCACCGCTCCGCGCCAGCGCCTCGAGCACTGCCAACGCAGCCACGATACCGTCACCGGTAGTCGCCCGATCCAGGCACAGGATATGACCGGACGTTTCACCGCCGAGCATGCCGCCGTGTTCCTTCAACTTCTGCATCACATAGCGGTCGCCGACGTTGGCACGAATCAGCGGCACATCCAGTTTCCCCAGCGCCAATTGCAACCCGTAGTTGCTCATCAAGGTGCCAACGACCGGTCCCTTGAGTTGCCCCTGCGCGTGAAGGCTGCGGGCCAGCACGTAGAGAATGTCATCGCCATCGGCCAGCTCGCCGAGGCGATCCACCAGGATCACGCGATCGCCGTCACCGTCGAAGCCGATGCCGATGTCGGCGGCGTGTTCCAGCACCGAGTTCACCAGCGCGTGGGGATGAGTCGATCCCACGTCACGATTGATGTTGAATCCATCAGGTTTGTCGCCAATCGTCACCACGTCAGCGCCCAGCTCGGAAAACACGCGAGGCGCAACCTGATAGGTTGCCCCGTGAGCGCAATCCAGCACGATCTTGAGCCCGACGAGGCTAAAATCTTCGGCGACAGTGGCCTTGCAGAATTCGACGTAGCGCGCCGCCGCATCGTCGAGACGAACGGCCTTGCCAAGGTGTTCGGACGGTACAGTGACGAACTCGGCATCGACCTCGCGTTCGATCGCCAGCTCCACCTCATCGGACAGTTTCTCGCCGTTCGCCGAAAAAAACTTGATGCCATTGTCGTGATGCGGATTGTGCGAAGCACTGATCACGATGCCCGCCTGGCCACGCATCGAGCGGGTCAGAAACGCCACGGCAGGTGTCGGCATCGGGCCAAGCAACCTCACGTCGGCACCTGCGGCAACCAGCCCCGCTTCCAGCGCCGATTCGAACATGTAGCCCGAAATACGTGTGTCCTTGCCGATAATCACCGTGGGTCGCTGTTTTCCATCTTCTGACAGCACGCTACCTACGGCACGGCCCAGTCGGAGCATGAAATCGGCACTGATCGGCCACTCCCCCACCAATCCACGGATGCCGTCTGTACCAAAGTATTTGCGCTGGTTCATCGTGTTTGGATCGTCCGAAGGTGTTGTCGGCGCAAGGCCGGTGGAGTATGCGAGCGACAACTCACTCGTCGTCTGGCCATCTCGGCATGGCGGGTTTGTCCTCGCGTCGCGGCACACTGTCGAGCGCACGGACTTCGCGCCAGACCGAAAGCGCGTCCACGGTGGCCGCGACATCATGTACCCGAACCAGACGCGCGCCCCGCTGAACCGCGATCAGCGCCGCAGCAACGGAGCCGGCGAGACGATCAGCCGGCTCGGATTTGCCGGTCAGCGTGCCGATCATGCCCTTGCGGGACAATCCGGCATAAACACCGCTGCCAAGATTGCTGAACCGATCCAGCGCACAAAGCAGTGCCAGATTGTGTTCTAGCGTCTTGCCGAAACCGAAGCCCGGGTCAACCAGTAACTTGCGTTTGTCGATGCCCGCCAGTTCACACGCAAACAGCCGGTCGGTGAGAAAGCGGTGAACCTCACCCACCACATCGTCGTATTGCGGATCGATCTGCATGTCGCGCGGTTCGCCTTGCATGTGCATCAGGCAAACGGGCACACCCAGCTCGGCCGCCGCATCCATGGCGCCGTCGCGACGCAAGGCAAAGACGTCATTGATCATGCCGGCGCCGCTGGCCACCGCGGCACGCATGACCTCCGGCTTGGAGGTATCAATTGCGATCGGCAGGTTGGTACAGGCAACCAGTTGCTCGATCACCGGCAATACCCGCCGAAGCTCGTCTTCCACGGAAACATCGGCGGCACCTGGCCGGGTGGATTCGCCACCCACATCCAGCATGTCGGCACCCTCTTCCGCCATGCGCAGACCGTGGGCCACCGCCGCCTCGACGTTGTCGTAGGCACCACCGTCGGAAAACGAGTCAGGGGTGACATTGAGGATGCCGACCACGCGAGCGCGGTCCAGCCGCAGCCGGCGCCCGGCACAATCCAGTTCCGGCGCAAACAGATCGTTCGTCATATACATGACCTCATTCGATTCGACGACGACTGCCCGCGTCAGGCCTCAACCGTGCCGCCCAGCTCACCCATGAAACGGCGGTAATGGCGCAATTCGGCAATAGAATCGCGGATATCCGACAACGCGGTATGCGCCGACTCCTTGCCCACACCTTTGGCGATATCCGGCGCCCATCGACGCGCCAGCTCCTTGATCGTGGAGACATCAAGGTTGCGGTAGTGGAAATAGCGCTCCAGCTTCGGCATCTGCCGGTGCATGAAGCGACGATCCTGGCAGATCGAATTGCCGCACATCGGCGACTTGCCGGGCGGCACCCAGGCGCGCAAAAAGTCAACGGTGGCCTGTTCCGCCATAGCGTGATCGGTGCGCGACATCAGTACCTGCCGCCAAAGCCCGGACTTGTGGTGCTGGTTAGTGTTCCAGCTGTCCATGGATTCCAGCTGGTCGATTTCGTGGCGAATCGCGAATACGGGACCGTCCGCCAGCACGTTCAATTGCTTGTCCGTGACAACCGTGGCGATCTCCAGAATCGAGTCGCCGTCGGTGTCCAGACCCGTCATCTCCAGATCGATCCAGATCAGGTTTTCTTCGTGGGCTTGGCTCATGAGCTCTCCTTGTGGCGGGAGTTTACCAGTGTTGCCGGCCATCTCATGTCAGCGAGGCTTTTGGGCGTGCGATCATCACGCCATGCAGACTTTTTTCTGGCACGACTACGAAACCTCCGGTGCCGATTCGCGGCGTGACCGACCGGTTCAGTTCGCTGGCATACGCACCACGCTGGAACTGGAGATCATCGGCGAGCCGGTGATGTTCTACGGCAAACCCTCGCTGGAAATGCCACCCCATCCGGATGCCTGCATGATCACCGGCATCATCCCGCAGATGGCCGAGCGCGAAGGCGTCAACGAAGCCGAATTCGCCGCCCGCGTCCACGAGCAGCTGGCGACGCCCGGCACTTGCGGCGTCGGCTATAACTCGTTGCGCTTCGACGACGAATTTACCCGCCAGATGTTTTATCGCAACTTCTACGAACCGTACGGGCGCGAGTGGGAAAACGGCAATTCGCGCTGGGATCTGATCGATTTGGTGCGCCTGTGCCAGGCCCTGCGCCCGGAAGGCATCGTCTGGCCGCTGCGCGACGATGGCTCGCCCAGCTTCAAGCTGGAGCATCTGGCCAGCGCCAATAAACTTAATCAGGAACGCGCCCACGATGCCTTGTCGGACGTCTACGCCCTGATCGACCTCGCCCGCTTGATCCGGGTGCGTCAGCCGCGACTGTGGAACTGGTATTACGGCCTGCGCCGCAAGCAGAAGGTGTTCGAGCTGCTCGACGTGGTCAACATGACGCCGATGGTGCACGTATCGTCGCGATACCCGGCCAGTCGGCACTGTCTGGCCGTGATCGCGCCACTGGCGCAGCATCCGACCCGCAGCGGCGAAATCATTGCCTACGATCTCGACACCGATCCGACCGAATGGCTGGCGCTGGAAGAGGGCGAGATTGCCGATCGCATCTTCACCTCCCGCGCGGATCTGCCCGAAGGCGTCGCGCGGATTCCGCTGCGCACCGTGCGTGTGAATCACGCACCGGCGCTGGCCCCGTTGTCCGTCCTTCAAGGCGTAGACATGGAGCGGTTGCAGCTGAATCTCGATCGGTGCATCGCGCACCGTGATGTGCTCCATGCTGTCGACGGCCTGGCGGAAAAGCTCCGCCGGGTGTTCCAGCGCACGGCGGATTTTCCGCCGTCGGAAGATCCGGAACTGGCCTTGTACGGCGGCGGATTCCTACCCGCCTCGGACAAACGCTTGTTGGGACAGGTGCGTGCGACACCGCCAGAACAGCTGGCCGAGCAGGCATTTCAGTTCAGCGACCCGCGCTATCAGGAATTGCTGTTCCGCTATCGGGCGCGGAACTGGCCAGACACGCTGGATGTCGGGGAACTCGCGCGCTGGCAAGTCTTCCGTCGCGAACGGCTCACACGTCATACCGCACTGTCAGGCCTGACCCTGGATGACTACTTCGACCGTATCGCCGAACTGCGCCTCGACCCGAAGGCCCAGGACCGGCAGTCCCTGCTCGATCAGTTGCAGGCATGGGGAGAAGATCTTGCCGCCGGCATCGCGACCTGAACCGGACGAACCCGGACCAAGACGCGCCCTTTGTAGGAGTGCATTTATGCGCGATGCTCTCCGTCACGAAGCGAAAAAAGCATCGCGCACGAGTGCGCTCCTACCATTGATACCTCCGCACATCGTCCTGTCCTCTCTCCATCATTGATCCCATGCCCAAAACCTACTTCACCGCCGCGACCTTCCGCTTCCTGCGCACACTCGATCGCAACAACAGTCGCGACTGGTTCCACGCGCACAAGCCGGATTACGAACGGCACGTCCGCGAGCCGTTTCTCGAGCTGATCACGGACCTGCAGTCGCCGCTGGCAAAAATCAGCGCGCATTACCGCGCCGATCCGCGCAAAAACGGGGGCTCGCTGTTCCGCATCTTTCGCGACACGCGATTCTCGAACAACAAACTGCCGTACAAGCCGTGGCAGGGCGCGCGATTCTTCCATGAGCGGCGCCATGAGATTCCTGCCCCCTCGTTCTACATGCACATCCAGCCCGGCGACTGCTTTGCCGGTGGCGGCATGTGGCATCCGGAATCGGATGCGCTCAAGCACATCCGCGAGTTCCTCACCGACAACCCGGCCGCCTGGAAGCGCGCCACCCGCAGCAAGGCATTTACCGAGCATTTGCAGTTGGGCGGCGAGTCGCTGATCCGCAACCCGCGCGGCTACGATCCCGCCCACGAGCTGATCGACGACCTCAAGCGCAAGGACTTCGTCGCCTCGGCCCGTTTCACCGAAGAACTGGCCTGTTCGGACGAACTGCTGCCGTGGACGGTTGCCACGTTCAAGCGCGCCGCACCACTGGTCGACTATCTCTGCGCCGCCCAGGAACTGGACTTCTAACCGACCACTGACCGCGCCGCGCGCCGCTGGCCTGCAATCAGGCGCAAGGCGACAACGATGCCGATCACCGCAGTAAACGCGACGTAATGCGCGGGTGCCAGCGGTCCCGCCCGTTGCATCAGAATGCCAATCAGTGGTGGCGTCAGCCCACCAAACAGTGCGTAGGCGATGTTGTAGGAAAACGACAGCCCGGAAAAACGAACCGCGGGCGGAAACGCGGCCACCATGATCGATGGCACCACACCGACCACGCCAACGGAAAATCCGGCCAGCGTGTACAGCATCACAAAGTGGTCCGCGCCCGCCTGCAGATCGAAGTACAAGGCATAACTGCACACCAGCAGTCCGACGGCACCGAACAGAAGTGAATTTGCCGACGTAATCCTGTCGGCCAGCCATCCGTAAAACAGGCATCCGATCGCCAGTGCAAACGACGCCAGATTGTTCCCGAGAAACGCGCGCGTCGCTTTAATGTGAAACACCGATTGCACCAGGGAAGGCGTCATCAGAATCATGACCACGATGGCTGCCGTTAGCATCCAGGTGATGAGCATCGATACCAGCACGGCGGGAAGATGGTTCCTGAAGACCTGCGCCAGTGGCAATCCGCTGACCAGTTCCCTGCGCGCATGCATTGCCTCGAATACCGGCGTTTCCGAAAGCCAACGCCGCAACCACAGCGCCACGAAACCGAACACGCCGCCGGCCAGGAACGGCAGGCGCCAGCCGTAATCGAGTATTTCGGCAGTCGTCAGATTGCGATTGATCGCTGCCGCCACCACCGAACCGATAAGGATGCCCACGGTGAGCCCCGAGGTGAGACTGGCGCAAGCGAAACCCACCCGGCGCGCTGGTACATGCTCGGCGACGAACACCCACGCTCCGGGCACTTCGCCACCCACCGCAATGCCCTGCAGCACGCGTAACAACAGCAGCAACAGCGGCGCCAGCATCCCGATCTGCGCGTACACCGGCAGCAGGCCGATCGCAAGCGTCGGCAAGGCCATCAGAAACACGCTGAGCATGAACATCCGCTTGCGACCCAGCGTATCGCCGTAGTGCGCCATCACGATGCCGCCCAGCGGCCTGGCCAGATAGCCGGCGGCGAAGATGCCGAACACTTGCAGCTGCGCCAGCCAAGGCGCCGTGGTCGGGGGAAAGAAAAGGTGGCCCAGCGGGATGGCGAAGAACACGAACACCACGAAATCGTAGAACTCGAGGGCACCGCCCAGTGCAGAAAGTGTCAGCGTGCGCACGTCGCGGCCCTGCAGTCGGTCCGAGACCGACGGGAGTGGTTGGCAGGTAGTCATCGGGTGGATCGGCACGCGTGGCGAGAAAGGTTGCCACGATACCCCAAGCCGCACAGTTGACTGCGTTCCAGTCATGAAGGCGCGCGACGACAAGGTGTGCCGCGCCTTGGCAGTGACGGAACAGCCTTTCACTTCGTGGTAAACGACAGCGGTCGGATGCCCATGGCAGCTATCCGCTTGTCCGCGGCTGGTGCGCCGAAAATAGCGAGGAGTGAGTGAATAGGAGTGAGAAACGAGAGAAAGCTCGCATTGCTCCACTATTGCTTCAAGCTCGTGCGAACGAAAAGGTCAACACATCCTCGATGGCGTCCGTACCGGCCAGGCACATCAGGAGGCGCTCCACGCCCATCGCCACGCCGGCACAATCGGGTAATGCATCAAGCACGCTGAGCAGGTTTTCGTCCATCGGCACCTCACTCTGCCCGCGTTCTCCGCGCACCAGACGATCGCGCTCGAACCGCGCCCGTTGTTCGGATGCGTCGTTCAACTCGTGGTAACCGTTAGCCAGCTCGTACGGGCCCAGGTAAAGCTCGAATCGCTCCGCCACCGGCGGCTCGCCTGCGCGAATCCGCGCCAGTGCGCACTGCGTGGCGGGATAGTCGTGGATGACTGTGAGCCGATCCGATGCAAACCGCGGTTGCAGCCGATGCGTGATCAACAGGTCGAGCCAGTCGTCCCGGGTGAGACCTTCTGGCGAAATCCCGAACTCGGCCAACGGCGCCTGTAGCAAGGCCAACGCATCGGTCATCGGATCGATACCCAGTTCATCGATGAACAGTTGTCGGTAGGCGATGACCACCACTTCGGCACGACGCTCCACCAGCGCCAGCGCCGCTTCCACCAGTTCGATGGTTTCATGCATCAGCTGACGATGATTCCAGCCGATCCGGTACCACTCCAGCATGCTGAATTCGGGATTGTGCCGCCCGCCTGCCTCGCCGTTGCGGAACACGCGGCCCATCTCGTAGCAGTCGCCGATACCGGAAGCGAGCAGCCGCTTGAGTGGGAACTCCGGTGACGTGCGCAGCCAGCGCGTCCGTGCACCTGCATCCACGTGACCATCGAACACGGTACTGAAACTCTGGATGTTGGGATCAGTGTTGGCCGCCGCCGAGAGCATCGGCGTTTCCACCTCCAGCACATCGCGCTCGGCGAAGAACTGGCGGATCAACGTGTACAGTTGCGCTCTGAGACGGAGGGCATGCATCAACGCAACTTCGTCTGGATCTTGTTTGCGTGCATTCGTCATTACTTCAACATTGCTTGTGCAAGCAACTTCTTAGTTTTGGACAGGTTTTTTTTTGCCATCTCATAACGATCTTCTGCTTTAGCCAGATCGCTCAGAGCAGCCTCGACATCGGTTCCGACTAACCAGTCAACTGCACTACACAATGCTTCAAAATTGGGGTCAATTATTCCTTCCGGATTCCCCGAGAATATTCGGAATCTGTGCTTGCAATACTGACCATTGGCGCCCGCCGCACAGGTGCAATACGCATTCAAATTGTCCCCATCCTTTTCCAGCGTCACCCGGTACGATTCGGGCTCACTGCCTTGAACGTCGAACTCCATACGATCCATGTCATCCCCTGTTTTTTTGTTGCAAAAGAAAATTCGATAAACGCGCCTCATCCCAGACTTCTATTCCAAGCCTGTGGGCCTCTTTTAACTTAGATCCAGCGGCATTACCTACGACCAAGAAGGTGGTCTTCTTCGACACACTTTCTGTCACTTTTGCGCCTAGCGCTTCAAGCTGCTCCTTAACTTGATCTCGGGACAGCATGGACAATGTGCCAGTAACCACTACAGTCTTTCCTTCCAATGGCAGTACACGCGTAGTGCCGGCTTGCGGGATCGCGGAAAGCAGGAGCCGCATCGTCGCCTCCGCTTCACGCAGCTCTTGAACTGCTTGGTCGTTGCCTGCAAACGCTTCGAGCGAACCGGCCGCTTTCTTCTTCACGCCCGCTTTCAGCCAGCCTTCCGTACCAGCACCAAGCAGCGCATCCACAGAATCGAATGCTTTCGCAAGATTCCCAGCATAGACCTTGGCAACAGATTCGATGGACGTGGACAAAATCAATGCTTCCAAGGTCAACTGCGTTTTCAGTAGCGGGGATGGCGCGCCTTCGTCGCTGAACGTGATGCCCACGTCGATCAGATCGTCCACCACCTCTTGATTGCCCGGCTGCGCAAAGAAGCTGGCGATGGAGGTGGCCACCTCGTTGCCGACATCCGGCAATACACGCAACACGGATGCCGGCGTGCTGCGCACGGCATCGAGGCTGCCGAGCCAGCCGGCAAGCGTCTTTGCCGTGCTTTCCCCGATATGCATGATGCCCAGCCCGAACAGGAACCGTGGCAGCGTGGTGTGTTTGCTGGCGGCGATGCCCTCGACCAGGTTCTCTGCCCATTTGGTCGCGATCTTGCCCGCTTTCACCGTATCCGGTGTGGTGCCGTCAAGCTCGTCCAGGCACTGTTTCATGTCGACGAAGTCGTCGACGCTCATGCGGTACAGATCGGCCGGCGTCCTCACCATGTCCAGCTCCACCAATGCCTCGGCGAAGCGCTCGCCCAGTCCTTCGATGTCCAAGGCGCGACGCGAGGCAAAGTGGATCAGCGCCTCCTTGCGCTGCGCAGCACAGATCAAACCGCCGGAACACCGCCAGGCCGCCGCGCCCTCCTCCCGGATCAACGCGGAGTTGCACACCGGGCAATGTGTCGGCATCGACCAAGGCACCGTGCCTTCGGGACGCTGATCCTCGACGACGCGTACCACTTCAGGAATCACGTCGCCTGCGCGCCGCACGATCACGGTGTCGCCGATGCGCACGTCCAATCGCATGACCTGGTCGGCGTTGTGCAGGGTCGCGTAGGTGACGGTGACGCCGGCGACCTGCACCGGCTCCATCCGCGCGCGCGGCGTGGCGGCGCCGGTGCGGCCGATCTGGATCTGGATGTCCAGCAGCGTCGTGCTCTGTTCCTGTGCCGGAAATTTGTGCGCGATCGCCCAGCGTGGCGCGCGCGACACAAAACCCATCTCCCGCTGGCCGGCATAGTCGTCCAGCTTGTAGACCACACCGTCGATATCGTACGGCAGACCATCGCGGCTATCGCCGATACGATGGAAGTAGGCAAGCAGTCCCTCGAAACCGGTGGCGACGCCTACCTCCGGCGGAACCGGGAAGCCCCACTGCCGGAGTTTCTGCAACGTGGCGGAATGTGTTGGCGGCAGTTCACCGTCCACCACGCCAACGGCATAGGCAAAGAAGCTCAACCGCCGCTTGGCGGTAATTGCCGGATCCAGTTGACGCAGTGAGCCAGCCGCGCCGTTGCGCGGATTGGCTAATGGCTTCTCGCCATGTGTGCGGGCGTACTCGTTGAATGCCTCAAAATCCTTGCGCAGCATGATCACCTCGCCGCGAACCTCCAGCACCTCCGGCCAGCCTTTGCCGCGCAGCTTCAGCGGAATCGCCCGTATCGTGCGCAGGTTGGCAGTGACGTCCTCGCCGGTTTCACCATCACCCCGCGTGGCGCCCTGGACAAAAAGGCCGTTCTCATAACGCAGGCTGATGGCCAGACCGTCGAGTTTCGGTTCGACCGAAAATGTTGGTTCCTTGCGATCGAGTGTCTGTTCTATGCGGCGCTCGAATTCGGCCACCTCTCGGAATCGCTCGCGGCCGGTATCGCCCTCCTGCTCGAACGCGTTACCCAGCGACAGCATCGGCAGCGCATGTCGCACCTCGGCAAACCCGCCCGTGGCGCGCGCCCCGACGGTGCGGGTCGGCGAGTCTCGTGAGGCCAGTTCGGGATACTCCGCCTCCAGCGCCTCAAGTTCGCGCATCAGCCTGTCGTAGTCGGCATCGGTGATATCCGGATCATCCAGTACCTGATACCGATGATTGGCCTGCTCGATTTGTGCACGGAGCGCGGCGACACGATCGTTTGGGTCGGCGGGGCGGTTGCGTTCAGTCATGGAATGCTCCTTGTCCGCGCCAGTTTAGCGGGAGCGCCGCCTACCGGTCGGACCCAACGCCGGGTTCGGTATCACGCCGCTGGTCCTACGACCTCCAGCACGCGCAGGCTTCGCTTGCGACCGTCGGGCATCGGCCAGTCTATCTCCTGACCAGGTGCCAGACCCAGCAGTGCGCTGCCTACCGGCGCCAGAATCGACACGGTGCCTGGCGCGCCGGCAGCCGCAGGAAAAACCAGGGTCCGGGTGAGTTTTTCACCGTCATCCTCGTCCTCGAAGGTCACGGTCGAATTCATGCTTACCGTGTGGGCCGGCATCTCTGAGGCCTCCACCACGTTGGCGCGATCCAGCTCGGCGCGCAGCTTGGCAAAGCTTTCCGCCTGCGCGACGGGTTGCCGATCCAGCAACGCCTCTATGCGCTCAAGATCAGTACGGGACACGGCGATCGACGGCTTGCTGTTCATGGGTACTCCTGATTTCGGCAGCTGTAACGCGCAAAAAGATCGCGCCGGAAACGAAACCGTCCCGGCGCGGGTTTGCATCTATGAATGTCACTAAGCCTTGATTGAGGCAACGTACACGTGAAACAAGGCTGACTCTGCGTTTGGGACCGCGGAAAAACAAGCTGTCACAGCAAGTATAATCTCGCCAATGCCTCTCAACGCGCCCGCGGACAGTCATCCAGCTTCTGTTGCCACCGCCGCCGTGGCCTCAGTGGAGGCGACGGAGCTGTCCGGGATCACCTCACGCGAACGTTACCGCGGGCTGTTATGGCTGGTCGCTGCAGCGTTCTTCATGCAAGCGCTCGATTCCACCGTCGTCAACACGGCGGTACCGGCGATGGCACAAGCGCTCGGCGTTACCCCACTGGGCATGCGCATCGCGCTGACCAGCTACGTGCTTACCCTGGCCATCCTTATTCCCGCCAGTCCCTGGCTTTGTGATCGCCTGGGTACGCGGCGGGTGTTCGGTATCGCGATCGTGTTGTTCGGTGTGGGCTCGCTGGCGTGCGGGCTTGCCCAAACGCTGCCCGAACTGGTCGCTGCGCGCGTGCTGCAGGGTATCGGTGGAGCCTCCTTGATGCCCGTAGGTCGTTACGTCCTGGTGCGCAGCATCGACAGGAACGAGTTTGTCCAGGCGATGAGTACAGTCGCCACGTTCGGCCTGCTCGGTTCGGTGTTGGGGCCTTTGCTGGGCGGGGCACTGGTGCAGTTCACTTCGTGGCGGCTTATTTTTCTGATCAATGTGCCGGTGGCGATTGCCGGAGTCTGGATGAATATCCGGGACATGCCGGACTATCGCCTCGAACGGGCGAACCGTTTCGATTTTGCCGGTTTTCTGCTCTTCGCCAGCGCGTCGGCCTTGTTGCTGGTTGCCTCCGAACTGGCCGGTAGCACGCCGCTGCCGTGGCAGCGCATGAGTCTGTATGGCGTGATCGCAGCCGTCCTTGGCGTTGTCTACGTGTGGCACAGTCGTCGGACCGAGCACCCGGTGGCTGACCTCGGCCTGCTGCGCATTCGCAGCGTGTCGGTGGCGCTCGCGGGCGGTCTGTTCACCCGGCTTGGCATTTCCGGCATGTTCCTGCTGCTGGTGCTGTTTCTGCAGGTGGGTTGCGGCTGGTCGCCGCTGATGGCTGGCCTGATGATGGTGCCCCAGGCGCTGGGCTCGATCGCCGCCAAGTGGGCGATCAACCGGGCGCTCGTGCATCTCGGCTATCGGCGACTCCTGCTCGGCAACACCTTGATCGTAGCCTGCCTGCTGGCGGCCTTCGCCCTGCTCGGCCCGACCACCCCGGTCTGGGCGATTGCTCTGCTGACCTTTGCCTACGGCTTTTTTTCAGGCCTGCAATACACCGCGATGAATACG
>JBDTXA010000068.1:0-16683 GCA_040006415.1 Rhodanobacter sp. | reverse complement strand
GCGCGTCAAGCCAGCCGGGTGTCACCTGGGTGTCGTTGTTGAGGAACAGCAGGAAGTCGCCTTGGGCGGCGGCCGCGCCAACATTGCAGCTGCCGATGTAGCCAAGGTTGGACGCGTTGCGCAGCAAGGTCAGATGGCTTATCTGCGTGAGCGTGGCAGCGCCGTCGTCCGGAGAGGCGTCATCGATCACGATGACCTCGAATGCGGCCTGGGCTCCATGCTTCGTCAGCGAGCGCAGGCAGGCGAGGGTATGGGCGAGCTCGCCGTGCACCGGAATGATGATTGAGACGAGCGGGGACTCGGCAAGTGGCAACGCGAACGGAGCGAAGGGCTCATTCAGTGGCAACAGCGAAAGCGCCGCGTCGGTGTCCGGACGCGACTGAAACTCCTGCTGCATGCGCGCGAGCGTACCGCGCCAACCACGCAGCGCGATGCTGCCACGCGTGCGCTGCCACAGGTAGCCCAGGCGTTTCATTCGCCATTGCAAAATGCCGCTCAGCGGAGTGCCCTCTGCGGCTCAAAGATTCTGATAATTCGGCCCCGAGCCACCCTCGGGTGTGACCCAGGTGATGATCTGGTACGGATCCTTGATGTCGCAGGTCTTGCAGTGCACGCAGTTGGCGGCGTTGATCTGCAGGCGCTTGCCGTGTTTGGCCTCGGCATCGTCGACCATTTCGTAGACGCTGGCGGGGCAGAAGCGGGTGCAGGGGTTGTCGTATTCCTCGACACACCGGGTTGCGCAGATATCGGTATCGGCCACGTGCAGATGCACCGGCTGGTCTTCATCGTGCTCGGTGGCGGCGAAGTAGACGCTGGCCAGGCGATCGCGTGGCGGCAGCGTGCGTTGAACATAATCGCGTTTGGGTTCTTCCTGCTGACCGACCTTGTGCAGCGATGACCAATCGGGCTTGTTCTTCAAAGTCCACGGCGAGATGCCGCCGGTGACGGTTTCCCACGCCGCGTTGAACATGCCGAACCACAGTCCTTTCTTGAACGCGGGCTTGATGTTACGCACTTTCTTCAGCTCGGCGACCACGTCGGAGTCGCGCAGTTTTGCGTCGAAGCCGGCCGGCTTGAGCGCGCTGGCAACCAGATGTTCGGCGGCGAGCACGCCGCTCTTGATCGCCTGATGGGTGCCTTTCACCTTGGGCACGTTGAGCAGGCCCGCGGTATCGCCGATCAACAGTGCGCCCGGCATCTCCACCTTGGGCAGCGACTGATAGCCGCCGGTGACTATGGCGCGCGCGCCGGCGGAGAGAATGGTGCCTTCTTCCAGCAGCGGCTTGATCATCGGGTGGTTTTTCCACTGCTGGAAGGCTTCCCACGGCTTGTATTCAGGATCGCTGTAATCGAGACCGCTGATGTAGCCCAGCGCGACGCGGTCACCGTCCAGGTGATACAGGAAGCTGCCGCCATAGGTATGCGTATCGGCCGGCCAGCCGAAGCTGTGCACGATTTTTCCGGGCGTGACGCGGCTTGCCGGCAGCTGCCACAGTTCCTTTATGCCGATCGAATAGCCCTGCGGATCGCTGTCGGCGTCGAGTTTGAAGCGCTTGATCAGTTGCTTGGTCAGGCTGCCCCGCGCGCCTTCGGCCAGCACGGTGACCTTGGCCATGATGTCGATGCCTTCGGTGTAGCCCGGTTTGTGAGTGCCGTCCTTGGCCACACCCATGTCGCCGATACGCACGCCGACGACCGAGCCATCCTCGTGGTGCACGGTCTCGGCGGCAGCGAAGCCGGGGAATATATCGACGCCGAGCGCTTCGGCCTGCGGCGCCATCCAGGCGCACATCGCACCCAGCGAGACGATGAAGTTGCCGGTGTTGTTCATCCCCGGCGGCACCGGCAGCTTGCGGCCGCCATCCTTGCTCAGCAGCCAGAATTCGTCTTCGCCGGCGGGCACGCAGATCGGTGGCGGGTTGTCACGCCAGCCCGGCAACAGTGCATCCAATGGCTGCGGTTCGATCACCGCGCCGGAGAGGATCTGCGCGCCGATGGTCGAGGCCTTCTCGATCACGCAGACGGTGGTTTCCGGTTGCAGCTGCTTGAGCCGGATAGCGAATGACAGTCCGGCCGGGCCGGCGCCGACGACGACGACGTCGTATTCCATGGTTTCGCGTTCGCTCATGGCGGACTTCCTCGATACGGTGCGATCGCAGGCAGGCGGATGCCTGGCGTTGCGGTGTGGATCAGAACCGCATTGTCCGGTTTCGGGCGCCTCGCGGCAACGCGCGCTGCGATACTGCTTGCAATACCCTGAACGATCGCCCCCGCGAAAACCGCGGTTTGACTCACGCCGAAGTCAGGCCGAGGCCAATCGAAGCTTGGCCACGCGCTTCAGATCTACGTGTTGCCGCGCAACCCAAAGATCATGATTGTCCTGTAGCAGAAGCCAGCTCTCGGGCGTACGGCCAATCGCCTTGGAAAGGCGCAGTGCCATCTCCGGGGTGACACGGCTCGTACCCTTCAAAATGCGACTGAGGGTGGAAGCAGCTACGTCAAGCTTGGCCGCAAGCTCACGGCCACTGATGCCATGGGGTTTAAGGTAGATGTCCGTAATGAACTCGCCGGGATGGGGAGGGTTGTACATGGCCATTAGTGATAGTCCTGATAGTCAAGGACGTAGGCGTTCCCATCCTGGAACTCGAACGTCAGTCGCCAATTACCGTTAACCGAGATAGCCCAGCGACCGTGCATCTCGCCTTTCAATGGATGAAGCGCGAAGCCTGGCAAGTCCATATCGTCAATGGCTTGCGCGGTATCCAGGGCAGCCAGTTGCATGCGTAGCCTCTTGGCGTGGCTTGCCTGGATACCAGCCGTGCTGCTGGTCTCGAAAAGCTTGCGCAAGCCCTTGTGTCGAAAAGACTTGATCATGTCCCGATGCTAGCATGTTGCGCATCACGCAACAAGTTGCTGTGCAACCCTTGGCCTGTGATGACTGAAGGGACTGTTGCCGCGTTGCCACCGTTCTCGCGGTGGAGTCATTATTACGCCGTCTTGCGACGAAGGACTGTCTGAACAAGCCGTTGTTCGTCATTCCAGCGAGGCGCTTTTCAACAGCCGAAGGGGCTGGTCAAGCTGGAAACCAGCGCTTTCAACGGATTGTAGCTTTCACTGGGATGACGGCTTATTCACAGTGTCCCTGATGCCGAAGCGGCGAGAGAACTCGCTTGCGCTGCTGCCATGGGCTTTAGCCTGAGGCGCTGTCGCAACTTTACAGATTCGGGTAGTCCGGCCTCAAATCACCCTCTGTCTTCACCCAGGTAATGGTTTCGTACGGATCCTTGATGTTGCGGGTTTTGCAGTGCACGCCGTTGGCGGCGTTGATCTGCAGGCGCTCGCCGTGTCGTGCCTCGCTAGGCATCGTCGACCATCTCGTAGACGTTGGCGGGGCAGAAGTCGGTGCACGGGTTGTCGTGTTCCTCGATGCACTGGGTTGCGCAGATGTTGGTGTCGGCGACGTGCAGGTGAATTGGCTGGTCTTCGTCGGTCGCAGGCTGGCAGGCGCCTGGCGTTGCGGTGTGGATCAGAACAGCACTGTCCGGTTTCGGGCGCCTCGCGGCAACGCGCGCTGCGATACTGCTTGCAATACCCTCACCGGACACGGCGATAATCGGTCCCAATATAAATGGAGTGTTCATGAATTCGATGCCGCCGATTGCCGATATTGACCTTCGCCGCGCCTCGCTATGCCAGTTGCTGCACTGGCTGGCGGTCGGCCGGATTCGGCCCGAAGCGCTGGCTGACGTGTATCAGGAGGCGATCGAGCGGATCAATCCCCAACTGAATGCCTACGTTGATTATCGGCCGGGTCTTTGCCAGGAACAGGCGCACATGGCCGATCGGCGCCGTCGCGACGGGGTTATCGGCCGGCTCGACGGCATTCCGATGGCGGTGAAGGACAATTTCGACATCGCCGGCTGGCCAACCCGGGTCGGCCTCCCCGGGCGCGACACGTCGGTGCAGGAAGACGCCCATGTGGTGGCTCGCCTGCGGGCCTCAGGTGCCGTATTGCTGGGCAAGACCAACATGGACGAAGGCGCGTTGGGTGTGACGACCGACAACCCCCACTTTGGCGCCACGCATAACCCGTTCCGTCATGGCTATACGGCCGGCGGTTCATCCGGTGGATCGGCCGCCGCGGTTGCTGCAGGGCTGGCGGTGGCCGCCATTGGGTCGGACAGTCTGGGCTCGGTTCGCATTCCGGCCAGTTACTGTGGGGTTTATGCGCTCAAGCCCACGCACGGCGAAATTTCTGCACGGGGGATGGTGCCGGCAGCGCGCAGGCTGGACGCGTTAGGTTTGCTGGCGCGCAGCGTCGACGATCTGACCGTATTGCTGCAGGTGCTGACTGGCTATGACGCCGATGACGCTCGCTCGCGTCGCCGGCGAGTGGCGTTTGCGTTGCCGGATTGGGAGCCGGGACATCTGCGTGCGGGCGTGCTTCCGGATCTTGCGGCGGTTGGCGTGCAGCCAGCGGTGGTCGACGTCTTCGAAGCCGCGATGGCCAAATTGACCCACGCGCTTGGCGATCGCCGCACCGTCGATTTTTCGGATTGGGATTTTGGTCGCATGCGTCGCGCCGGGCTGTTGCTGATGGAGGCGGAAATGCTTGGCACCTTCGCCGCTGATCTGGCCGATGGTGAGCATCCGGTGTCCGAACGCTTTCGCGGCATGCTGGGCTTTGCCGGCAGCAAGAGTGCGGCGGACTACGCGGTGGCCGATCGGGTGCTTGATGCGGCCACCTTGAAAATGCGTCGCCTGTTTGCCCAGGTGGATGTCCTGGTGATCCCGACCACGCCACAGGGCGCGTTCCCGCTGGACGGTCCGGTTCCCGACTCGCAGGCCGACCTGACCAGTTTTGCCAGCCTCGCCGGCTGTCCGGCAGTGAGTCTGCCGATGGGTACGCTTCCCGATGGCATGCCGGTCGGTCTCCAGCTGATTGGCGCGCGCGGTTCGGACCTGCGATTGCTCGAGCTGGCCGCCGCTTGCGCCGCGACACTGGATGCCGAGCCTTCTTATCCAGTCATCGCCTGAGCTTTAAACACTGTAGAAGCGCACCCTGTGCGCGAATGCCTTTTCTGTAATCGTCCAAGAGCATTCGCGCACAGGGTGCGCTCCTACAGTGGCCCGTCCACCCCATCCTCCTTTTTTTATCGGTATGGCTTCGGGCTATGTCGATATGAGAACTCGTTCGGCGATCCATACAATAAGGTTGCTCATTGCGTCTTATGATTGCGCTTCGTCGGACGCCATCGGACAATGCGCCAATGCCGCTCCACCAGCCACTGATACGGGATTCTTGATGTCATGACGGTTACTGCACCCAAGCGGCAATCTCACCTCGACGACCTTGAGGCCGAGAGCATCCAGATATTTCGCGAGGTGCAGGCGAGCTTCCAGCATCCGGTCATGATGTACTCGATCGGCAAGGATTCGTCGGTGCTGCTGCATCTGCTGCGCAAAGCGTTCTTTCCGGCAAGGCCGGCGATACCGTTGCTGCACGTCGATACGACCTGGAAATTTCGCGAAATGATCGCGTTTCGCAACCAGATAGCGGCAGCTGGCGATGTCGATGTGCTGGTTCACATCAACGAAGACGGCGTGCGGCAAGGCATTTCGCCGTTGACGCATGGTGCGACCGTGCATACCGATGTGATGAAAACGGTAGGCCTCAAGCAGGCGCTGGACAAGCACGGCTTCGATGCGGCGATCGGGGGTGCGCGCCGGGACGAGGAGAAATCGCGCGCGAAGGAACGCATCTTCTCGTTCCGCAATGCCCAGCATCGCTGGGATCCGAAGAGTCAGCGCCCCGAGCTGTGGCACACCTACAACACGCATATCCGCAAAGGCGAAAGCGTGCGGGTTTTCCCGCTGTCCAACTGGACCGAAATGGATGTCTGGCTGTACATCCAGCGCGAGAACATTCCGGTGGTGCCGCTGTATTTTGCCAAGCCGCGCCCGGTGGTCGAGCGTGACGGCGCGCTGATCATGGTCGATGACGATCGCTTCACGCTCCGCGATGGCGAAAAGGTGGAGATGCGTGAAGTGCGCTTTCGTACCTTGGGCTGTTATCCGCTGACCGGCGCAGTGGAGTCCGCGGCGGACACGCTGCAAAAAGTCATCGAGGAGATGGCCGACTCGCGCAGTTCCGAACGCCAGGGGCGGGTGATCGATCAGGACCCGACCGCATCGATGGAACGCAAGAAGCAGGAAGGTTACTTCTAATGGGCAAGCGAACCGAAACGGATATTGCGGCGGCCAGCAAGGGATTGCTGCGTTTTATCACCTGCGGCAGCGTGGATGATGGCAAGAGCACGCTGCTGGGGCGGTTGCTGTATGACGCAGGCATGTTGGCCGATGACCAACTGGCGTCGCTGGCTCGCGAAAGTCGCCGCCAGCACAAGGATGCGGATGAAGGCATGCTCGATTTCGCCCTGCTGACCGACGGCCTGGATGCGGAACGGGAGCAGGGCATCACGATCGACGTGGCGTACCGCTACTTCCAAACCCCGCGGCGCAGTTTCATCGTGGCGGATTGCCCGGGACACGAGCAGTACACGCGCAACATGGCGACCGGCGCCTCCAACGCCGAGCTGGCCGTGGTGCTGATCGACGCACGCAAGGGCATTCTGTCGCAAACGCGGCGACATACCTATATCTGTGGACTGTTGGGTATCCAGCACGTGGTGCTGGCGGTCAACAAGATGGACCTGGTCGGTTACGACCAAGGCGTCTACGACGCCATTGCCGCGGAATATCGCGAACTGGCGCAAGACCTGGGCATTGGCGAGGTGCATTGCCTGCCGGTGTCCGCACTCCGGGGAGACAACGTTGGCAAACGCTCCTCCAGCATGGCCTGGTATCAGGGCGGCAGCCTGCTCGACGTGCTGGAAACGATCGACGTAACGAGGTTTCGTGCCGTCGACTTCCGCATGTCCGTGCAGTGGGTGAACCGGCCGAACCAGTCCTTCCGTGGTTACGCTGGCACCATCAGCGGCGGCAGCGTGACGCGCGGCGACGAAATCGTGGTTCAGCCCGGCGTGCAGTGTGCGCGCGTCGAGCGCATCGTCACGTTCGACGGTGATCTGGAGAGTGCCGTCGAAGGCCAGGCGATCACGCTGTGTCTCGATCGGGAAATTGACGCCAGCCGTGGTGATGTCATCGCCGATGCAAAGTGTCCCACGCCGGTGGCCGATCAATTCACCTGCCATTTGCTGTGGATGGGCAACGGCAGTTTGCTGCCAAACCGCACCTATCGGCTGAAGATCGGCACGCGCACGGTCAATGCGCGGTTGATGTCGATCAAGCACAAGGTCGACGTCAACAGCCAGGCAAAACTTGCGGCAAGCCGTCTGGAGCTCAATGAAGTCGGCTATTGCACGCTGGGACTGGACGACGAAATTGCCTTCGAGTCGTACGCGCGCAATCGCACGCTGGGCGGCTTCATCCTGATCGACCGGCACAGCAACGCCACCGTGGCGTGCGGCATGCTGGACTTCGCTCTCACCCGGTCAGCCAACGTGCACTGGCAGCAGGTGGATATCAACCGGGCCGTGCGTGCGACCAGCAAAGGCCAGCAGCCCACCTGCCTGTGGTTTACCGGTCTGTCGGGCGCCGGCAAGTCGACGGTGGCGAATCTGGTGGAACGCCGACTGCATACGCTGGGCTATCACACCTATCTGCTTGATGGCGACAATGTGCGCCATGGCATCAACAAGGACCTGGGATTCACCCCGGAGGATCGGGTGGAGAACATTCGCCGTATCGCGGAAGTCGCTCATCTGATGGTGGATGCAGGACTGATCGTGCTCGTCAGCGCCATTTCGCCCTATCGAAGTGAGCGGCGCTCGGCGCGCGAACTGTTCGGGCCCGGGGAGTTCATGGAAGTATTCGTCGATGCCTCACTGGCGGAATGCGAGCGTCGCGATCCGAAAGGGTTGTACCGGAAGGCGCGTGCCGGCGAAATTCACAATTTCACCGGCATCGATGCGCCGTATGAGCGCCCCGAGACGGCTGACATTCACCTGCTTGCCGATGGTCAGCCCCCGGCGCAGCTGGCTGAGGAGGTCACGGCAAAGTTGCTGGCCCAGCAAGAGGGCGACAACCCGCTTGCCTGACTGACGGGGTTGGATTGACTGTGGCTGGCGGCGATAATGGTTAACTTCCCCGCCAGGCACTGCCGATGACCGACAAGACCGTACTCAATGCCACTCATCGCGCGCTCGGTGCGCGGATGGTCGACTTCGGTGGCTGGGACATGCCGATCAACTACGGATCGCAGATCGAAGAGCACCATGCGGTGCGCCGCGATGCGGGGATGTTCGATGTCTCGCACATGACCGTGGTCGATCTGCACGGCGCGCGGACTCGTGACTTTCTGAGCCACCTGCTGGCCAACAACATCGCCAAGCTCAAGGTGGTGGGCAAGGCCTTGTATTCGTGCATGCTCAACGAGCGCGGTGGCGTGATCGACGATCTGATCGTCTATTTTCTCGGCGAGGAGTATTTTCGTCTGGTAGTAAATGCCGGCACTCGCGCCAAGGATCTGGCGTGGATCGAGCAGCAGGCGGCCGCGTTCAACGTTCAGGTCAAGGAACGCCCCGAGTTCGCCATGATTGCCGTGCAGGGGCCGAATGCCCGCCAGAAGGTGTTGGCGCTATTGCACGATGTGGATCGTCCGCGCATCGAAAAGCTGGGCAAGTTCGCCGCCGCCGCTGCACAGGGGCCACACGGCATGCCGCTGTTCGTGGCCCGCACGGGTTACACCGGCGAGGATGGATTCGAGATCCTCGTGCCCGAAGAACATGCTGTTGCATTGTGGGATGCGCTGATCGCCGCGGGTGTGGTTCCGGCTGGCCTCGGGGCACGCGACACGCTGCGACTGGAGGCAGGCATGAATCTCTATGGTCAGGACATGGACGAGAGCGTGCTTCCATGGGAGGCCAATCTGGGCTGGACCGTGGTGCTGAATGAAGGTCGTGACTTCATTGGTCGTGACGCGCTGGAGCAGCAGAAGGCCGAGGGCGTGCCACGGGTGATGGTCGGCCTCGTGCTGGATGACAAAGGTGTGCTGCGACACGGCCAGACCGTGTTGACGGCGAATGGCCCCGGCGAGATTCTCTCCGGCAGTTTTTCGCCGACCTTGAACAAGGCGGTGGCCCTTGCGCGCATTCCTGCCGGTGAACCCGGTGACGTGCTTGTCGACATCCGCGGCCGGCAGATTCCGGTGCGCCTGGTGAAGTATCCGTTCGTACGCGACGGAAAGCCCTGTGAAGGAATCTGAGTGCGCTAACCACCCGGTATTGATCCATGCATGACCCCGTCACGCCGGATCTGGATAGAATTGCCGCCTTACCACTGCTTCAAACCCAAAGACTGGACCCAATCATGAGCGAGATTCCCGGCGACCTTAAATTCCTCAAATCACACGAATGGGCTCGCGTCGAAGACGACGGTCTGGTTCGGGTAGGCATTTCCGAGCATGCCCAGGGTCAGCTCGGTGACCTCGTGTATGTCGAACTGCCCGAGATAGGCACGGCGGTGATCACGGGCGTCGGCGTCGCGGTGGTGGAGTCGGTCAAGGCGGCTTCGGACATCTACTCACCGGTATCGGGCGAGATTGTCGAAATCAACGAGCTGCTCAACGACAAGCCGGAAATCATCAACGAGGATGCCTTCGGCGATGGCTGGATTTTTCTGGTTCGGCCAAGCGATCGTAGCGAGCTTGACGAGTTGCTGGACGCGAACGACTACGAAGCGCTGATCGAAAACGAAGATCACTGAGTCGGAAAACCACATGTGAGATCTGTCGGCCGCCTTGTGCGGCCGGCGTCGTTTTCGGCAGCCTGAAAATGCTTCAGCTTTTTGCGGAGGGCTCTTCGCCACGATGCTCGAAGCAATATTCCCGGTGCGGATTCAAGCGCTCGATCTGTCACGCGCCGTGTGAAAAGTCCTCAGTTCGTATGTCGCCTGGTGTTCGTTTTTGCACGATGCGGCGGAAATATCCTCGCTGCTGTTTCTCCCTTGCGAGGGTGTTTCGGTTGCGTATTCTTCGAGGTGCCGTGAGGCGCAGCGAGCATTTCTCTCCCCGACGGAAAAAAATATCTTCACTGTCGGTAGCCTTCCGTTCATCTCCGGAAGACAGCTTTGTTGCTTTCATTTTGCATTTTCAAAAGTAGTGAACGTTTTTTTTCATGTAGCGGGCATTCATGGAATTCTTTCTTGAAAGCACTGCAGATTAAGGTCTTCTGCTCTGATCAAATTTTTGTGCATCAAAATGTTTGGACGTATGGACGTCCATATTTGATGCGGCAGCAAATCGGTATGGGCTGAGCTGGCGTGTGCGTTCATCGCGCAGCGGTGGTGAAGTAGGTTGATTTCAACGTTAAAATCAATTGACAGCTGAAATCTTCAGGGATAGCTTTCGCAACAGATCACGGGGAATGCGCGTTATGGCAACAGCAAAATTCATCAAGCCTTATGTCGAGCACGGTGAAAAGGCCAATGCAGTACGCAAGATCACCGTCTCGATTCCGCTGCATGTCTTGCGGCGACTTTCGGATTTGCGCACCCACCGTCAAGTGAACAATCTTCGGCACGCTACCAACAGCGACTTGTTGGTCGAAGCGTTCCTGCACGCTTTTACTGGGCAACCACTGCCAACTGATGAGGAGCTGAGACGAACTATGGCCACTGCCAAGAAATCCACCGCAAAGAAACCGGCCGCCAAAAAGGCTGCTGCCAAGAAATCCACCGTCAAGAAGGTTGCCGCCAAGAAGCCGGCAGCCAAGAAAGTTGCCGTAAAGAAAGCTGCCAAGAAGGCGGCTGTGAAAAAGGTTGCGAAGAAGCCCGCAGCGAAAAAAGCTGCCGTTAAGAAAGTCGCCCGGAAGCCGGCAGCCAAGAAAGCTGCTGTGAAGAAGGTCGCCAGGAAGCCAGCAGCCAAGAAGGCTGCCGTGAAAAAGGTCGCAAAGAAGGTCGCGGTAAAGAAGGCTGTCAGGAAGGCGCCGGCCAAGAAGGCCGCTCCGGCTCGAGTGGTCAAGGCTACGAAGACCGCAAAAGCTTCCAAGGCCAAGAATCCCAAGGCCAAGAAGTAGATCAAAGGCAACAAGCGACATCTGATAAGAAAGCAATCGACTTCTCCCTCTGCGGTGCCCAGCGCGGAGGGAACACTTCGAGAACATTCGTCCCGGCCTGGCCGGGACGCTTCGTTTGGGATAGCGGTATTTATCCTGCGTTTTCTGACTGAGCTATCGGGTTGCCGGGTTTCGCTTTTTCCTTTTTAAATATGACATCTCGCCTATCCGGTAACGAATGCCGATAAACGAGTTCGGGCTGGCAACGTTCAGGGCATCAGCCAGGATTTGCCGTGGTGGGTCATTGGAGTTACCTTTATCCTATCCGCGCCGCGGCGAATCCGGGGGATTCGTCGCTCCTAAGGCTCGACAGGGGGAAAAAGCGCGGGTATCTGTCGACACTCAGTGAGAGACCATGGATACCCGATATCTACCTATTACACGCCGGCATGCGCGTGGGGCTATCAAGCCCATCGTCATTGCCATCATTGTCGTCATCGCCCTGCTTGCTGCAAGTGCATGGTTCCTCATCATCAAGCCGCACCAGGAGCTGTTGATGGCCGATTCGGGTGGACATCCGTCCACGCCGGTATCGACCGCGACTCGGACGGCGCCACCGCCGGCCAATGTGGCAGGCATGGACATCGATCAGCTGCTTGGTGAGGCGCGCAGCGCCATGAACGAGCAGCGCTATCTTGCGCCTGCCGGCAACAACGCGTTCGAGTTCTACCTGCGAGTGCTGGAGAAGGATCCCGGCAACAAGGTGGCATCAGATGCCTTGCGCGAGACGTTTCCGTTCGCTGCACCTTCGGCGGAGCAGGCAATCAATTCACGCGATTTCAGTGAAGCCCAGCGGCAGATCGATCTGCTTGCCAAAGCGGATCCCACCAATTTCACGCTGACCATCCTGCGCTCCAAACTGGATGCTCAGCGTAAAACGCTGGACAAGCAGCAGCAACTCGCCCTGGATCAGCAGAAGGCACAGGAGCTCGCTTCCAAGAAGGCGGATGCCGGCAAACTGGCTGCGGCACAATTGGCCGAACAGCAGGGGATGCAACTGGCCGAGCGCCAGCAAGCGGAAGCTGCTGCTCGCGCTGCACAACGTCAGGCTTCGCAGGCAACGGCGTCCGCCCCGGCGCAACCGGTCAACGGATCGACTGCCGATACGGCATCCGGTGCGACTGCCGGCGGCAAGACATCCAATTCAGTTTTGCTGAAAGCGGTAGGAGCGCGTTATCCCACGGCGGCCATGCGGGCGCGCCAGGCGGGTTGGGTAGTGGTTTCCTTTACCGTCGATGCTGATGGCAGCACGAGTGATATCAAGGTCGTCGACGCCAAGCCTCACCATGTTTTCGATCGTTCGGCTATCGATGCCGTCGAGCGGTACGAATTCAAGCCCGCGATGAAGAATGGAACGGCTGTATCGAGCAACAAGCAGCAGCGAATCGAATTCAAGCTCTGACCGTGCGGTAGGTTCACGCGTTAAAAGGGTGGTGCATCATGCACCACCCTTTTTTGTTGCTATTTATGGCGTTTTGAGCGGCGGTGGCGGACTGTCCGGGCCGGCTTTTTGGCGCTTCCCTCGATGTCGGCCCAGTCGACATGCGGCAACCCGAGGAGGCCGTCAAACACCATGGGCATGAGACCGCTGGGTGTCGGCCCGGTCGAGTTCCAGAGGGTGACGACGCCGGCATGGTACTTCGGGAAGAACCCGATCATGGTGCGATAACCCGCTACCGCCCCGGCGTGATAGATCAGCGTTTCGCCGCCGTATTGGTAGATCCGCCAACCCAATGCGTAGTGCGCGTCGGTCAACCTTCCGCGTCGCCAGGGAGTGGAGCGCATCTCGCTCGGGGTCCTTACGCCTGGAGTGTGAATCACGTCCAGCAAGGCGCCTGGCAGGACATCGGGACGCCCGCCCATTTGCGCGATCAGCCATTTCTCCATGTCGCGCAGGCTGGCGTTCACACCCGCCGCTGGTGCGATGCGGTAATAGACTTCGTTGGGTTCGAACGGAATCCAGCCGCGCCTTGAGGCGTGATGAGGGCGGGCCCAGCTCTTGCTCGATTCCAGGGCTGCACGACCGTAGCTGGCTGTCGCCATCCCCAATGGATAGAAAATGCGCTTGTCGACCTGGTGATAGAAGAAGTCGCCGGTGCGGGCGAGCACCACGTCGCCGATCATGCTGAAAGCAATGTTCTGATAGCCGTAGCACTGGCCCACGCTACAGGACATGTCGACTTCGTCCAGCTTCCGAACCAGCTCCTCATAGGAGACGTCATCCTCGAGCATGCCGTCATAGGTATTGCGCGGCAGACCAAGACGCTGACCGAGGATATCGCTGATGGTTGCCTGCGAGGCGGACTGGACGTCCTTCAGCTTGAAGTACGGCAGCACGTCTATCAGCTTGGTGTCCCAGTCCAGTTTTCCGTCGTTTACCAGCAGACCAGTGAGCGTCGCGGCAAACGCCTTCGACAGGGAGGCAAGGCGAAAGACGGTATGGGGAGTGGCGGGTTGTTTGGTGGCCGCATCGGCGTAGCCAACGGTGCCCTCGAAGACGACTTTGTCGTTCACCACCACCGCGGTGACGAGGCCCGCGACAGCCTTGCGCTCTCCCAGGCGGTTCAACCAGCGCCTGTAGTCGGCGATCGTCTGCTTGACTCGTGCCGGCGGCAACTTTTGCGGGGTATTGCGAACACTGGTGGAGGGCAGCGATGCGGTTGGGGCGGAGGTGGCAGGAGTGGCAACAGCCGGCACGCATGCCAGGCCGATTGCGCCTGCAATCAGCAGAAAGATCTTATGAAACTGCATGGTATTCTTATGGGATTCCGGCGTGAGGATGCGCCTCAGGGTGGAGAGCTTTGCGATGGGTATGATCATTCTTTTGGTTATTGTCGTCCTGATTGTCTTGTACTTCGTGGCGATCTACAACGGACTGGTGACTTCACGCAACGGCTTCAAGAATGCCTTTGCGCAGATTGATGTGCAGCTCACCCGCCGCCACGACCTGATTCCGAACCTGGTGGAAACCGCCAAGGGCTATCTCGCCCACGAGCGTGGCACGCTTGAAGCCGTGGTGCAGGCGCGCAATGCTGCGGTGAGTGGACTGGCCGGCGCCAAGGCCAACCCTGGTGATCCGGCGGCGATGCAGGAATTGGGTGCCAGCGAAAATGCTTTGACCCAAACACTCGGTCATTTGTTCGCGCTGCAGGAAGCCTACCCTGATCTCAAGGCAAATCAGACCATGATGCAACTTTCCGAGGAGCTGACATCGACCGAGAACCGGGTCGCGTTTGCACGCCAGGCCTATAACGACTCCGTGCTGACCTACAACAACAAGCGCGAAGTCTTTCCTGCCTCATTTGTGGCCAACAGCTTCGGCTTTGTTGCGGCCGAGCCCTTGAAAATAGAGGATCCGGCCGTTCGTGACGTGCCGAAGGTGTCCTTCAACTGACTGTCACCGCCTCGCGGAGATTTCCGCGACGCTGACGCTCGGACACCGGAGTTTCCATGGATTTCTTTGCGCAACAGGCGCGAGTACGCGGCAGCAGTCGACGACTGGTAGCGCTGTTCGTGTTGGCCGTCACCGCGATTGTTCTGGCCATCGATGCCGTGGTCTGGTTCACGATGGGCCATCGATCGCTGGAGGGTGAGCCGGTTCAGTCGAACTTGCCATTGTTGCTGACCAGCAGCCTGGTGGTGCTCGGCGGGATCGCGCTCAGCTCATTGTTCCGGATCATGAGTCTGTCCGGTGGCGGCAGCAAGGTCGCCGAAAGTGTCGGTGCTGTCGTGGTGCCGCTGGATACGAGTGATCCGCAGCTGCGCCAATTGCGCAACGTGATCGAGGAGGTCGCAATTGCCGCTGGCGTACCCGTGCCGGACATCTATCTCATGGCTGACGAATCCGGGATCAACGCGTTCGCCGCCGGCTACTCACCGTCCGATGCCGCGGTATGCGTCACACAGGGCTGTCTCGACAACCTGAACCGCGACGAGCTGCAAGGCGTGATCGCGCACGAGTTCAGCCATGTGATCAATGGCGACATGCGGCTCAATATCCGGCTGATGGGTCTGCTGTTCGGCATCCTGGTGTTGGCAATCGTGGGTAGCAGGGTGATCTGGTTTGGTGGGGGGCGCAGCAGTCGGCGCGATGGCGGCGGTGGCCAGGTATGGATGATCGGGCTGGCGCTGATCGTGGTCGGCTACATCGGATACTTCTTCGCCCGATTGATCCAGGCGGCGGTAGCACGTTCACGCGAATCGCTGGCCGATGCTTCGGCCGTGCAGTTCACTCGTCAGACTGACGGCATTGCCGGGGCTTTGAAGAAGATCGCGATTCTCAGCGAGGGTTCCGAACTGAAGGTGGCCAACAAGCAGGAAGTGGCCCACATGCTGTTTGGCGAAGCGGGAAAGTTCAATGCGTTGTTTGCCACGCATCCACCGCTGCTGGAGCGAATCCGCGCGCTGGAACCGGGCTTTCGCGATGAGGAACTGACTCGACTGGCCGAGTCGATGCAGCACGCAGCCGACGGTTCGGCGGACACGCCGGATGCAGCGGTAACGCCACCGGCTGCGCCGGGGCGCGTCATACCGTCGATATTTCCGCCTGTGTTGCCCTTGGCGATGGCCGCCGCCGGCGCGGCGGAGCGTACCCAGGACCCCCACCGCTTTCAGCGAGCGGCTGCAACGCATCAAGCCATACCCGCCTCCCTGATGACGGCTGCTCAGCAACCAGAGTCTGCGCTGACCGTGGTGTTGGCCCTGGCCTCATCCACGAACGCCGAGCTGCAGACGATTCAGCGGCGCATCGTCGCTGATGCCTTCGGGGATGACATTCGGGATGCGGTACTGGCCATGGCTACGTCATTGGAGCAGTTGCCGCCCATCCTGCGCCTTCCGTTGGCCGCACTGGCATTTCCTGCCTTGAAGCAATTGCCGGAAGAGCGTCAACAAACCCTGCTGGCCACGCTCGACAGTCTTGTACGGGCCGATGGTCGGGTCGATCTCAACGAGTACTGCCTGGCCCGGCTGCTGCAGCTGCAGTTGCGAGAGGCGCAGCGTCCCCGCAGCGCACCGATCGACGGCAGAAAGAAATTATCTGCCTGTCGCGACAGCGTGATCCTGGTTTGCGCAATCGTGGCCGCAGGCGGCTGTTCGGATGAGGCAGCGGCGCGCCGCGCGTGGTTGCTGGCGATGGAGCATGCCTTCCCCGGCGAGGCGATTCGCTGGTCGACACCGCCGGCCGTCTGGCAGGCACCGTTTGAGCGCGCGCTGGACGATCTGGACGGTCTGATGCCGACGGCCAAGGAGCTGCTTGTGCAGAGTCTGGCCAGTGCCATCCATGCCGACGGACAGGTAAGCGTGGAAGAAGCCGAACTGTTGCGCGTAATCTGCGCCAGCCTGCATTGTTCACTCCCAGCCTAAAGGTGCGCCAGCTCGCGCAGGGGCGGTGTTAGCCGCGCACCCGTGGGAGCGACTTCAGCCGTGACGCTCCAGCTCGTAGAAGCGCCAACTTCCGTCGCGAAGTTCTTGCTCTTGTAGGAGCGCGCTTGCGCGCGATGCTCTTGCTTTTGTAGGAGCGCACCCTGTGCGCGATGCTCTTGCTTTT
>JBDTXA010000067.1:0-16802 GCA_040006415.1 Rhodanobacter sp. | reverse complement strand
CGAAATCATGTCAGAGTGATGGTTGGACACCGGTTTTATGGTCGCAGCTATCAGTTTTCCTGGAGGCGCACGGCCTCCTTGCTGACAACAGACGTAAGCTATGTGGAAAAGCCCACTGACCTCAATCAACAGTTGTTGGGACAGGGAGCGGGCATTAACCCAACTCTCGGGTTATCTGCGATTCCGTCACTGAGGGAGCAGCGGGTTTATCTCATGAAGCGCGGCAAAGCGTCAGTGGCCTACGAGATGCCCAATAGCACGTTGAGGTTGGCAGTGTATGACGAGCGTCGCACCTACCTTTCGTTGAATGGTGGTCACGAGAAAGTGCTGGGCGCGCATGTAACATGGTCTTTCGAAGTGGGGCCTCATACCACGGTGACCCCGACCTATGGCTGGCAGCATTACCAGCACCAGGACGGGCAAACTCGGAACAACCAGTACGCGCAGTTGGCACTCGTGCATAAGTTCAGCCCAAGCACTTTTGGGACCGTACGGCTGCGCCGTGATTCAAGCAACGTACAGTCCGGCGTGCCTGGCGCGAACGGCTACCGCGCGAACGTGATTTTCCTGCAGCTAACTCACTTGTTTTGAGGGCGACATGTATCAAGCGTTTTACAAGCTGCACGGCAAACCTTTCCAGTTGACCCCCGATCCGGCCATGCTGTTTCCCAGCAAAGGTCACCGGCGCGCCATGTCCTACCTGCTTTACGGGTTCGAGCAGCGCGAAGGCTTCGTCGTTATCACAGGGGCGGTTGGAACCGGAAAGACATTGCTCATCCAGAGCCTGTTCGAACAGCTTGCGCACCGAAACATTGTCATCGCCAGTATCGCGTCGGCCAATCTTGACGGCGACGATATATTGCCAGCGGTAGCGTCGGCGTTTGACCTGCCATATGAGCAGCGCAGCAAGGAGTCTCTACTTCAGGATGTGAAACGGTATTTGATATCGCTTCAATCGCGTCAGACGCATGCGCTTTTAGTGGTAGATGAAGCGCAAACACTTACATTTGCGGCACTCGAGATGCTGCGAATTGTGTCCAACTTTCAGTTCAACGGCCACGCGTTACTGCAGATATTCCTTGTCGGACAAACCGAACTGCGGCGTACCATCATCAGCAACCATATGGAGCAGTTGCGCCAACGCATCATAGCGTCGCATCGGCTCGATCCAATGAGCGAAGAAGAATGTTGCGCGTACATTCTGCACCGCTTGCGCGCGGTCGGCTGGAGCAATGACCCGGCCATGACGCCAGAAATTTTCTCCGGTGTATATCGGGCCAGCCGTGGTATTCCGCGCAAAATCAATCTCATCATGGATCGGCTGCTCCTGAACGGCTATCTCGAAGGCTTGCACGATCTGAGTGCGGCAGAGCTCACCATGGTGCTTGACGAAATTAATGAGGAGATGGCAGGTGTACCGTCGACGCTGGAGGCGCCCGTCGAACTCGACGACCTGGATCTGACGCGTGGCGCTGCGCCGGAGAAACGGGAAGGCAGTCAGGCCGAGCTGGACTTCCAACGGGACAAGATCCTGTTGCAGTTGCTGCGCGAAGAAGTTCGGCGCCGGGAGATGCGGCAGGGTGCGGCTCCTGCGTCATCGGCCATGGATCAAGCGGAGGACCTCAACCCGCACTACCCGCGTTCTGGGCAGGAGGGTAAATGAACACGGTGTCCCCGCAGCTCGGGCAAGTCACCAACGCTATGACGGTGGACGTAGAAGACTACTTTCAGGTCGCGGCGTTTGAAAACTGCATTCGGCGCGAGGACTGGCCGCGTTGGCCTATTCGCGTTGAACACAACACCCAGAGCGTGCTGGAGCTTTTTGGGCGTCACAATGTCAAGGCGACGTTTTTCGTGCTTGGCTGGGTCGCAGAACGCTTCCCTGCGCTGGTGCGCGACATTAACGCCGCAGGCCATGAGGTCGCAAGCCACGGTTTCGGTCACGAGCGTTTGACGAACCTGAGCCGGGCGCAGTTCCGCGACAGCATTACGCGTACGAAACATCTGCTCGAGGATCTTGCTGGTACCTCGGTCTACGGTTACCGGGCACCGAGTTACTCCATCGGACCCACCACGCTGTGGGCGCACGGGGAACTGCGTGAGGCTGGCTACCGCTACAGTTCCAGCATCGTGCCGATCCATCATGATCTCTACGGCATGCCTGGCGCGCCGCGTTTTGCCTTTGTTGTCAAAGATTCCGGGTTACTCGAAATCCCGGTGACCACGGCGCGGCGATATGGTCGAAACTTGCCATGTGGTGGCGGCGGATATTTTCGCCTGCTGCCGTATGCGTTGTTCAAGCGTGGTCTGCGAAGGGTCAACGAGCAGGAACGCCGCGCTGGCGTATTCTATTTCCATCCATGGGAAGTGGATCCCGAGCAGCCGCGGGTCCCAGGCGTGAGCCTCAAAAACAGGGTACGCCACTATCTGAATCTGGCACGCACGCTGCCTCGACTTGAGCGCATCGTGCAGGATTTCCGTTTCGATCGCATGGACCGGGTGTTTCTCGACGGCACCCATGCCGACTATCCGGTCGTGGCGCTGCAGGATGTCGAAGTCCGTGCGAATTGAGTGGGGGGATGGGACATGCTTGACGTTGTGAATGCCAGCCATTCCGACAGCTCTTGCGTCGTCCGGCGTTTGAGTAGCGGCGATGGACTGCGTTGGGATGCTTTTGTCAGGGATTCGCCCCGCGCGACGTTCTTCCATCGCGTGGCTTGGCGCGACGTTCTCGAGCAGGGGCTCGGCCACCGTTGCCACTATTTGTACGTGGAACGGGGTGGGGTGATGACCGGCATTCTTCCTTTGGCTGAGATACGTAGCCGGCTGTTTGGCCACGCGCTGATTTCGACACCGTTTTGCGTCTATGGCGGGACAGTGGCGAGCGACGCAGAAAGTGAAGCGCAGCTTACACGGGCGGCCTCGGCCCTCGCCGACGAGTTACGTGTCGATTATCTTGAATTGCGCAACCGCGAATTGGGCCACCTCGCCTGGCCGGTCAAGGATCTTTACGTCACCTTCCGCAAGGCGATCGATCCGGAGCATGACAAAAACTTCAAGGCGATCCCTGCCACGGTGCGCAACAAGATCCGCAAGGGAATTCGCAACGACCTGCAGGCGCGCCATGATGGCGACATTGGCGAGTTTTACCGGGTGTACGCGGAGAGCGTGCGCAACCTGGGCACGCCGGTGTTGCCGCGCAACTATTTTCTGCGGCTGCAGCAAACGTTTGGAGGGGATTGCGAGACCACCGTGGTCACCCACCAAGGGCAGCCGGTGGCTACGGTCATGTGCTTCTACTTCCGCGATGAAGTGCATACCTATTACGCTGGCAGCGTAATGCGTGCGCGGGGTCTGGCGGCGAATGATTTCATGTACTGGGCAGTGATGCAGCGTGCGGTGGAGCGCGGTGTGCGGCTGTTCGACTTCGGTCGCAGCAAGCGGGACACCGGTTCCTATGACTTCAAGAGGCACTGGGGTTTCGAGCCGCAGCCATTGCCCTATGCCTTCCACTTGGTGCGCGCCAAGACGGTACCCAATATCAGCCCCACGAACGGTAAATACGCCGTGTTCATTGAAGCCTGGAAGCGATTGCCGCTGCCGGTCAGTTGTGCGCTAGGACCATGGCTTGCGCGGGATCTGGGCTAGCCATGGAATCAATATTGTTTCTCTGCCACCGGTTGCCGTGGCCACCCGACAAGGGCGACAAGATCCGCTCGTACCACGTGTTGCAGCGGCTCGCTGATCGCTACCACGTTTACCTTGGTACCTTTGTGGATGACCCGGCCGACTGGCGGCACGTTGCGGCGGTGGAAGCGTTGTGCGCTGGAGTATGTATCCGGCCATTGACGCCCTGGCATACGCGCTGGCGCGCGCTTGTCGCGTTGGCGCGGGGTGAGGCTCTGACCATCGGGATCTACCGCGACCGAGTGATGCAGTGTTGGGTTGAGAAGGTAATGGCCGAGCACAAGCCGATGCTGGCCTTGTGCTATTCGTCCGGGGTGGCGTCATTGATCACACAACACGCATCGCTGCGCCGTGTCATGGACTTCGTGGATGTGGACTCCGATAAATGGCGCCAATATGCGCAGTCTCGTGGCGGTCTGGCGCGCATGATTTACGGACGCGAAGCTTCTAAACTGGCCGCGTTCGAGCGCGCGATTGCCACCCAATTCGACGCCAGCATCTTTGTCTCGGAAGCCGAGGCGTCGTTTTTTCGGCACCAGTTGCCGGCGTCGGCCGACAAGGTTCACGGCATTCCGAATGGCGTCGATGCCGGGTATTGGGATCCGCAGCGGACCTATTCCAATCCTTATGGACCAGGGGAGCGAGTGGTTGTATTCGTCGGAGCCATGGATTACCGCGCCAATGTGGACGCGGTGCAATGGTTTGCGCGCGAAGTCTGGCCGCTGGCATCAGCCCAGTGCCAGCAGGCTCGCTTTTACATCGTGGGGAGCAAGCCGACGGCAGTGGTCCGCGCGCTGGCCGACCTTGCAGGCATTACGGTGACAGGGCGAGTGGAAGATGTACGGCCATACCTGGCTCATGCCCATGTCGTAGTGGCACCGTTGCGCATTGCCCGCGGCATTCAGAACAAGGTGTTGGAGGCGCTAGCCATGGAGAAGGTGCTACTGGCAACACCTGAAGCCTACGAAGGGATCGAGGATTTCGAGGGACGCAAGGGATGTATCGATGCCTCGCCCGAGGTCTTGGCGGCGGAAGCCTTGCGTTGGTTGGAGGCGCCGCATGTAGCGCGGGTGCCCGCAGCTCGCGCGATGGTTCAATCTCATTATGACTGGGCACGCAGTCTCGAGAGATATGAAAACGTGTTGTGCAACATGCAGCCATATCCATCCGCCATGGATGCGATGAGAGTCCTCGAGGCATGCCCGTGAACACGCTGCTTGCGCCCAGGGCCGGCATTTCCCTACGGACCCTCGGTTGGGGACCGGCGGCGGCTGCCTTCACCGTCGCCGTGATCGTGATGCTGGTCTGCTACTGGCAGACCGTGCAATCGCTGGTGTGGGCCTGGGAGCACGATGGCACGTACCAGTACGCGTTCTTGATCTTTCCGTTGAGCCTGTGGGTAGCATTCAGTCTGCGCCATCAGGTTCTGACAAACCTTCCCGCGCCGAGCATTTGGGGACTGGGAGCAGTGGCTGCGCTGGTGTTTGTCTGGTACGCCGGACATCTGCTCGACGTCAATCTGCCCCAGCATTTTGCTCTTGTGGCTCTGTTTCCGGCGCTGGTGCTTGCTTGCTGGGGGTGGCGCACGCTTTGGGTGCTGATTTTCCCGCTCGGCTATCTGGTGGTGTTCGCAGTTCCCTGGGGCGACGGGCTGGTGGGTCCGCTGCAAGACATTACCGCGCATATCGCAGTACGCGCGTTGGAGTTGACTGGCACGCCGGTACTACTTAACGGTCGGGAGATCATGACGCCCTCGGCGGTATGGATGGTGGCGGACGCATGCAGCGGTGTGAAGTTCTTTATCGCCTGTGCCGCGCTAGGCTGCCTGAACGCCTACCTGATGTACCAGCGCTGGTGGAAACGGGCGGCTTTCGTGGTGCTGGCGGCTGTGACGCCTATTATCGCGAATGGTCTGCGAGTCTATTTCACCATACTGATTGGTGAGACCTGGGGAATGAAATACGCCACTGGCACGGATCATCTGATTTTTGGTTGGCAGTTCTTCGGTACCGTGCTGCTGTTGCTGTTGCTGTTTGGCTGGTTTTTCCGCGATAACCTCGTGATGCGGGAACAGGTTCCTGCGCGTCGCGACATATCTGTGGGTGCGCGCAGCGTCGTTTGGCTGGTGGCACTGGCGCTGCTAGTGGTGGGTCCGGTGTTGGCCTCCAGAATCGCAGTGCCAGCCTCGTTTGAAACAGTGCACTTGACCGCGCCGACGATTGCCGGCTGGACTGGCCCGCAAGCTTCCGCCGCTGGCTGGCAGCCAGTCTTCGAGGGCGCGGCCGGGCAGGTACACGCGTCCTATCGATCAGCTGCCGACGGTGATGTTGTCGAGCTATTTAATGCCGTCTACACCGGCAAGCCGCGTCGCGGACATAACCTGATCACCCATGGAAACGACCTCTACGATTCAGCTGATACGCAAATCATGAGCCGCGCCCGCCGCCAGGTGGATCTTGTCGGCGGCGGACATACGACCGCGGGCGAGCTGCGGCTGGTCGGCGCTATGGGTCCGCAGTTGGTGTGGTACTGGTACTGCGTCGATCGCCGCTGTACGCGTTCGCCGGTAATGACCAAGTTGCTGCAAGCATGGGAGGTACTGCGTGGGCACATGCCGCGATCTTCGGTATGGGCACTGTCCTCGCCGATTGCCAGCAGCGGCCTGGATCACGCCCGAACGAAGTTGCACGCCTTTGCGCAGGCTTTGCTCGCGGCAGAGACGTGGGACTCGCAGGCCCGGCGACGAGCCGACGTCGCGGGGAGCAATCCGTGAACAAAAAGCCTTTGATCGTGCATGTGCTTTACCGGCTGGATACCGGTGGTATGGAACGCATCATCGTGTCGCTGATCAACGGAACTTGTGATCGCTACCGACACGCCGTAATTACGCTGACTGGCTTTGGAGCTCTGCGCGCCGAAATCGAGGATACGGTTACAGCGTGCCTTTCGCTTCAAAAGAAGCCGGGCAAGGACTGGCGTTGCTACTTCCGGTTCTGGCGCGCGCTGAGGGCATTGAAGCCGGATCTCGTGCAGACGTATAACATCGGAACACTGGATCTCGCACCGGTCGTGAAATTGGCCGGTGTTCGCCAGTTGGTTCACGCCGAACACGGGCGCGACGCCACCGATCCGGGAGGAGACCGCCTCAAATATCACCGGCTGCGACGCTGGTTGGCACCGCTGGTCGGGCGGTTTGTCGCAGTGTCGCCTGACTTGCAGCAGTGGCTCGTCGATCGCGTGCGCATCAAGAAATCCAAGGTGACCTATATTCCGAACGGAATTGACACATCGACGTTCAATACGTTGTGCGGCGGGAGTGAATCGCGCAGGCTGCTGGGTGATTTTGCGCCGCCGGGAACCTTGCTGGTTGGCCATATCGCGCGGCTTGACAAGGTCAAGGATCAGGCCGGATTAATCAACGCATTCAAGCTCCTGCAGGATGGAGACGTCGGAAAGAGTATCAGCTGCCGTTTGGTCATTGTCGGTGACGGCCCGCAACGCAGCTCATTGGAGCAACAGATTGAAAAGCTTGGCCTGAAGGAAAGCGTGCGGTTGCTGGGCAACCGCGATGACGTGGCGCAATTGCTGGCCGAGTGCGATGTGTTTGCGCTGTCTTCCATCGCCGAAGGCATGCCGGTCACCTTGCTGGAAGCGATGGCGGCTGGGCTGCCGTTGGTCGCCACCAACGTCGGGGGCATTGCCTCGGTGGTCAAAAACGGTGTCACCGGAACTCTGGTGCCGGCTGGCGACCCGCACAAGTTGGCGGAAGCCTTGGGCGTCTATATTGCAGATGAACAACTGCGGTATCAGCATGGCCGTGCTGGGCGCGCTCGCGTCGCCGCTCGTTTTGAGTTGAGCACCATGGTGGACGGCTATGTGGCGCTGTATGACGAATTATTGGGTTGGCCGGGTGACGCCGTGCAAGCACGCATGAGGCTGAGCGCGACTTGGCACAAGGAGAATTGACGTGTGTGGCTTGGCAGGGATCGTGTTGGCGCAACATGCGCGTGTGGATGAAAGTGTTTTGTTGGCCATGCGGGATGCGCAGATGCACCGCGGACCCGACGAGGCTGGCCTGTATCTTGGCGATGGCGTGGGTCTGGGGCATCGTCGACTGTCCATCATCGACCTGAGCCATGGCCAGCAGCCGATGGTGGATGAAGCGGCAGGTCTGGCGCTGGTTTACAACGGCGAGCTTTACAATTTCCAGTCCCTCAAGGCCGAACTGGAAGCGTTGGGTTTGGTGTTTGCCAGTCACAGCGACACCGAAGTGCTTTTGCGTGCCTGGCAGCATTGGGGCGAGGCGTGTTTGTCACGCCTGGTCGGTATGTTTGCGTTCGCCGTTTGGGATATACGCACCCAGCGCGTCTTTCTGGCTCGCGATCATGTCGGCATCAAGCCGCTTTATTACGGCTTCACGCGCGCCGGCGACTTGGTGTTTGCATCCGAACTCAAGGGGCTGATGGCGCATCCAGAGGTCGAGCGCAGTCTCGATCCCCAAGCGCTCGAAGAATATCTCGCGTTTGGGTATGTACCCGATCCTAAAAGTATCTACAAGGGTATCTTCAAGCTGCCACCGGGACACTGGCTGAGCTGGCGAGCGGGCGATCCCGCTCCGGCTCCCCGCCAGTATTGGGATGTGCCTTTCGAAATTGACGGCAGCGTCACCGTGGAAGAAGCGACAGCGCAGCTACGCGGCCTGGTAGATGACGCCGTGGCGAGCCAGATGGTCTCGGACGTACCACTAGGCGCATTTCTCTCCGGTGGTGTGGACTCGAGTGCCGTGGTGGCGAGCATGAGCCGGCTGACGCGGGAGCCAGTGAACACCTGTTCCATGGGTTTTGATGACAGCAGCTTTGACGAAACGGCATATGCGCGGCAAGTCGCGCAGCAACTCCATACAAACCATTTCGAAGAGCGCGTCAGCTCTGAAGACTATGACTTGCTGGATATGCTGGCTGGCATTTACGACGAACCGTTTGCCGATAGTTCGGCGTTGCCAACTTGGCGCGTATGCCAGCTGGCGCGCAAACACGTTACGGTCGCGCTCTCCGGCGACGGCGGTGACGAGAATTTCGCGGGCTACCGGCGCTATCGTCTGCATGCATGGGAGAGCGGCCTGCGCGCACGCTTGCCGCTGGCGTTTCGAAAGCCGGTGTTCGGGTTTTTGGGAAGTATCTATCCCAAGGCCGATTGGGCGCCGCGTCCGCTGCGCGCCAAGACCACGCTGCAGGCACTCGCCTGCGACGATGTAGAAGCCTATTTCCACAACGTCAGCACGACGTCCGTCGCCATGCGCCAGCAACTTTACAGCGAGAGCTTCAAGCGCGAACTCAAAGGTTACAGCGCACTTACGGTGTTCCGTGAACATGCCAAGCACGCACCTACCGATCAGCCGCTGCTGCTGGCTCAATACCTGGATCTGAAAACCTGGCTGCCCGGCGACATCCTGACCAAGGTCGATCGGGCCAGCATGGCGCACAGTCTGGAGGTCCGCGTACCGCTGCTGGATCATCGTCTGGTGGAGTGGGCATCCTCGTTACCGCCGGGGTTGAAGCTGAGAGGTGGAACCGGCAAATATATCTTCAAGAAAGCGCTGGAGCCTGATTTGCCGCACGGCCTGTTGTACCGGACCAAGATGGGTTTCAGTGTGCCGCTGGCGGCGTGGTTGCGTGGTCCACTTGCCAAGCGCACTCGCGAGGCGCTTCTCAACGGGGCAGTTGCCGAGTGCGGATATTTCGAACCTGCGGTGCTCGCTCGCCTGCTGCGGCAACATGCATCGGGCCAGCGCGACCACAGCGCAACCTTGTGGAAGCTCTTGATGCTGGATGCCTTTCTGCGCCGCATGCAGCAGCCTGCTGCTGCCGCGAAAGCTGCAGGGCCGGTCGACAGCCTGCTGACCGCTGGAGCGTTGCCATGAATCCCTGCATTCTGTTGTTCGGCATGCCGCGTTCGGGCACCACCTGGATCGGCAAACTGTTCGACAGTCACCCGGACACGCTCTACCGCCACGAACCGGACAGTGTGCGGCTGCTTGGTTTGCCTCTGTTCCCCGATAAGCGAAACGCCTCGCAGTACCGTCAGGAACTGGAGCAGTTCGTCAACTCGTTGCCGCTGATCCGCCATCCCAAGGTGGTGGGCAAACAGCCGTTGTTTCCCAAGAGCTACCAGTCCGTTGCAGCGCTTCTCGCATACCGCGCGAGCGTGGCCATTGCCAAGGCCGCAGGCAGTCTGCGGCGGAATTTCCCCTGCTTGTATCGGCCCAATGGTGAGGGCTGCGAGCAAGTACATCTCGTGTGGAAGTCCATCGAGTCATCGGGACGACTGGGGGTATGCATCGAGGCGCTGCCTAACGCCCGTGCCATTCATTTGATGCGGCATCCCTGTGGTTATGTGGCATCGGTACTGCGCGGACAGGCGGCAAAGCGTTTCGGCGGTTCGCAGTCGGCCACGGACGATCCTTGGCTGTTGAAATTGTTATTGGCTACGCCCGTCGGAAAAGCACACGGCTTCAGTCTTGATGACATCGAGCAGTTCACGCGCGAGGAACACCTTGCCTGGTGCTGGGTACTGAGCCAGGAAAAGATTTTGAGTGATGTGGAAGGCTGCGAGCGCGTGCTCACGGTGAGGTATGAGGACGTCTGCGGCGATCCCCTCGGCATGACTCGGCAGATGTTCGAGTTCGCCGGTCTCGACTGGCAGTTGCAAACCGAGACGTTCGTGGGCGCAAGCACCCACGCGACGAATACGGATTACTACAGTGTGTTCAAAGACCCACAGGCTTCGGCGGAACAATGGCGCTCTGAACTGGCGCCGGAAACCATCGAACGCATTTTGCGCATTCTTCGCACCAGCTCGTTGCAACGCTTTTACAACGATGACGCGCCGGTGCCGACTGCGCTCGCGGAGTCTGCGCCGTGATAGGTATGGACGCACCAGTGATTCGTGCTGCCGAGAAGGGTGGCAGTTCGAGGTCTGGAGAAACGGATTTCAACATGATGTTGAGCGCTTCTAACCCTGGGGCAGGGGCGGAAATAGCTGGGAATCCCGTGATTCGACTGCTGGTGTTCTCCAGCCTGTATCCCAATGCCGCACAACCACGTCACGGTGTATTTGTCGAAGAGCGGCTACGCCATCTCGTGGATTCGGGGCGAATTACCGCGACCGTGGTGGCTCCGGTGCCATGGTTTCCGTTTCGAAGCCCGATGTTCGGCGCCTATGCCGCCTACGCCTCAGTGCCGGAGGAGGAAGAACGCTACGGCATCAAAATATTGCATCCACGCTACCCCGTGATTCCGAAAATCGGGATGAACGTCGCGCCGTTCCTGATGTTCCGCGCGCTTCTGCCCGTACTGCGGCGTCTAAAAACCAACGGGACTGCATTCGACCTGATCGATGCGCACTACTTTTATCCCGACGGCGTGGCGGCAGCCCGCCTGGGTGCGGCGTTGGAATTGCCGGTGGTGATCACCGCGCGAGGCTCCGACGTGACATGGATACCTCGCTATCGTCGTCCAAGGCAGCAAATCATTTGGGCAGCGGAGTGCGCGGATGCCGTCGTGACCGTGTCGCAGACGCTGAAAGGCAAAGTTGCAGCGCTGGGCGTGAGTCCCGGAAAGATCACGGTTTTGCGCAATGGTGTTGACCTTGAGCGCTTCGGGCCGCGGGACCGTGTTGTTGCACGTGCCAAGCTGGGTCTGACCGGTCCCGTCTGGTTGGCGGTGGGAAACCTGGTCGAATTGAAGGGTGTGCATATCACGCTGGCAGCGCTTGCCAAGATACCTGACGTAACTCTCTTGATCGCGGGTCGGGGGCCGGAGGAAGCGCGTTTGCGCCAGTTGGCCGACCGTCTGAATGTCGCCACACGCGTGCGGTATCTCGGCGTCATCCCGCATGCGGAACTGTCTGAGTATTACAACGTGGCAGACGCGATGCTGCTCGCATCCAGTCGTGAAGGAATGCCCAATGTGGTGCTGGAATCCCTGGCTTGTGGCACGCCGGTGGTAGCTGCGCCTTTTGAAGGAGCCACCGAATTGCTGAATGCGCCCGAAGCAGGGGAGGTCGCCGCGCAGCGCAGCGGCGAAGCTATTGCCTCGGCGTGGCTTCGGTTGCGGGATCGGGCGCCGACACGGGCGGCTACCCGCGCCATTGCCGAGCAGCTGGGATGGCAGCCTGTCGTGGAAGCGCAACAGGCGCTTTATGCGCAGGTATTGTCGGCCGCTGGCGGTGGTGCAATGAACGGAGCAGCACCATGAAGGATGCACCGAACGTGGTACGGCGCGAAGCACCCGCGAGCTTCACTGAGCGGCCGCTGCGTATCTTGCACGTGCTGGATCATTCGCTGCCCTTGCACAGCGGTTACACGTTCCGCACGATCGAGATCCTCACTCAGCAGCGGGCTTTGGGGTGGGAAACGGTGCAATTGACCAGCCCCAAGCAGGGTGGCGCGCAAGAGCGCGAAGAACACGTCGGCAACTGGATTTTTTACCGCACTCCACCGGCGTCCGGCTTGCTGGCGAAACTGCCGCTGGTGCAGTATCGCTCGCTGATGAAAGCGTTGCAGACCCGGCTTGCCGAAGTAGTGAAAAGCGTGCGCCCGGACATCATCCATGCGCACTCGCCCGTACTAAACGCCTTGCCCGCGATCGCGGTTGGTCGTGCTACAGGCATCCCGGTGGTGTATGAAGTGCGCGCCTTCTGGGAAGACGCTGCCGCCGACCATGGCACGGCGCGTGAATGGGGGCCGCGCTATCGGTTGACGCGAGCTTTGGAAACCCTTGCTCTGCGAAGAGCGGACGCCGTGACCACCATTTGCGAGGGCTTGCGCGACGACATCCTGAAGCGTGGCATTCCCGCCGCCAAGATCACCGTAATTCCCAACGCTGTGGATATTTCTCAATTTCATTTCACGACCAGCGCCGATAACCAGACCAGCACGGATAACGAATTGCTGCAAAAATACGGGCTCACGCGCGGGAATACGCTAGGTTTTGCCGGCTCGTTCTACGCCTACGAAGGAATAGACGCACTGCTCCGGGCTATGCCGACAGTGCTTCGCGCTGTGCCACAGGCGCGCTTGCTGTTGCTGGGTGGCGGACCGCAGGATGCTGCACTGCGGGCTCTGTCTGCCCAGCTCAACCTTGAGCGCATCGTGCATTTCACCGGCCGCGTTCCGCACAGTGATATGACACGCTATTACAGCGCCATGGATGTCATGGTCTACCCACGTGTCCCACGGCGGCTTACAGAATTGGTGACCCCACTGAAGCCGCTCGAAGCGATGGCCATGGGCAAGCTGGTGGTGGCGTCGGATGTAGGCGGCCATCGTGAGCTGATTCGTGACGGCTACAATGGTCAGCTTTTTACCGCCGGGTCGGACACTGCGCTCGCGCAATGCTTGATCAAAGTACTGAAGGCTCCAGCAAGCTGGAACCAGGTGATCACCAATGGACGGGAGTTTGTCGAGCGCGAACGCACCTGGTCGGCGAGTGTGGCCCGCTATCGCGCCGTCTACACCGACGCGCTCGAGCGTCGCCAGCGCAGCAAGGGATCAGCAGATGACCGTTGATACGTTAGCGGTAGTAGTGGGGGCCGGCGCCAATGGCCTGGGTGTGGCGCGCAGTCTGGCGCGGGCGCGGGTGCAGGTCTGCCTGCTCGATACCGATGTACGCCGCCCGGAAATGCACAGTCGCGCTGCGCATCCCATCGCGGTGAGTTCTCTGCATGGCGAAGCGCTGGTGGAAGACCTTGTTCGCCTTGCTGAGGCGCGGTTCTGCGGTTTGCGTCCGGTGTTATTTCTGACCCAGGAAGAAAGTGTCAAGGCGGTCTCGCACTACCGCGACCGGCTGTCGGCTCTGTACCGTTTCAGCCTGCCACCCGTGGACATCGTGGATACCTTGCAGCACAAACAAGGTTTTCAGCGTCTGGCAGAACAACTCGACAGTCCTATTCCTCCACTGGTACACATACGCACACTTGCGGACCTGTCCGCGATTGAAAACCTGCATTATCCGGTAGTGGTCAAACCTGGCGAACGGAATGCCGAATACAGTCGGCAGTTCCAGAAGGCGTATCGCTTGGAGAGCGCTGCGGAAGCAATTGAGTTGATCCGCCGCATCCTGCCAGTGATGACAGACGTTGTGGTACAGGAATGGACCGAGGGCCCGGATTCAAATATTTATTTTTGTCTGCAATATATCGACAAGCACGGAAAGGTTGCCGGGTCATTTACCGGCCGAAAAATCCGTTCCTGGCCACCACAAGTAGGCGGCACCGCAAGCTGCTTGGCGGCCCCGGAAGCTCACGAAGAACTTTCCACTATGACCACTCAGTTTTTTCAGGCCGCGGGCGTGATTGGCATGGCCAGCATGGAGTACAAGCGAGACATACGCAGCCTTGCATTCCGGATGGTGGAGCCCACGATCGGTCGTACCGATTACCAGGAAGAAGTAGCCACCTTGAACGGCGTCAATCTCCCGTACGCTGCTTGGTGTTCCGAGCTTGGTCGCCCGTTCCCGGCACCGGCCATGACAGAACGGCCGGTCGTATGGCGAGTGCGATCCGAGGACGTGCAATCTGCGGCAGCGCAGGGCCAATCGATCAAGCGAGGTTATCCGCACGGTGGTCGAGTAGCCGATGCCTTGTGGCGGTGGCGCGACCCGTTGCCGTGGCTGGTCCAAAATATGCGACGCGCTCGGCGCGCGCTGCACAGCCGAGTGTCGAAAGTCGTGGTCGGACCGACGGTGACCAGGAGCAAGTCATGAGTGTGGTTGCCAAGCTCCTGTCCAGGCGCCGGACACGACCGGTGCTCGATCCGCACAGGGGATTGCAAGCGGCTGCCGAGTGGCTGGCACGCGCGCAGGACGCCAGCGGTTGCGGCGGTGTCAGCGCTGCTTACGATGCGACCAAACGACAGTGGACAGGCGCCTATCCGGAAACCACCGGCTACATCATTCCGACCTTTTTTCGCTATGCAGAATTCTCGGGCAATGACGAATATCGTCAACGCGCCGTGCATATGGCGGAATGGGAATCCGACATCCAGCTTCCCGAGGGCGGGGTTCGCGCGGGAACGATGGACGCGACAAAGATCGAGCCGACCATCTTCAACACCGGGCAAGTGTTGTTCGGCTGGCTGGCCGCTTGGCAGCAGACGCAGAATGTCCGCTTTCGCGATTCGCTGGTGCGCGCGGCTGACTGGCTAGTGGACGCACAGGATCCGGACGGCGCCTGGCGGCGCTTCGCCTCGCCCTTTGCGACACATCCGTTGAATACATACAACACCCGCGTTGCGTTCGGGTTGGCTCAGGCCGGTCGTGAGCTCAAGGAACCAAGGTATGTTGAAGCCGCCTTGCGCAATGTGGAATGGGCGCTCACACAGATGCACTCCAACGGCTGGTTGGAAAACAACGATCTGGAGGACAACGAGCGACCCCTGACGCATACCATCGCGTATGCCACGCGAGGGATTCTGGAAGTCGGTCTTATCGCTGCCAACGGCAGCTTCGTGGATACGGCAGCGCGCGTCGCGCGGGCGGTAGCGCAGAGCCAGCGCGGCGACGGTGCGCTGCCCGGGCGTCTCGATGCCTCCTGGCGGGCGGCAAGCCGCTGGACCTGTGTTACCGGCAATGCGCAAATGGCCATCATCTGGCAGCGTCTGGCGGCAGAAACCGGCGATCACACTTGGATGCCAGCGGCCGAAAATGCCATCCGCTTCAATTTGTCAATTCAGGATCTGACCGCAACCGACGAGGGAGTCCGTGGCGGAATGCCAGGGTCGCACCCGCGATCAGGCGACTACATGAAGCACCGCTATCCAAACTGGGCAGCTAAATTTTTCATGGATGCACTCATGCTGCAACTGGAAGCGAGCTAGCGACATGCGCGATATCGCCCTTGCCCTGTTCATCTTCGGGATGATTCCGTACATTCTGATGCGACCCTATGTGGGTCTGTTGGTATGGTCGTGGCTCGGCTACATGAATCCAAATCGCCTGTGCTTCGGATTTGCGATCAGTTTTCCGTGGGTGCAGTTGGTCGCCGTGGTTACGCTATTGAGCTTCGTGTTCAGCAAGGAACGCAAACGGCTCCCATGGTCGGCGACCAGCGTGCTGCTGGTGATCTTCCTGCTGTGGACCGTACTGACGACTTTCTTCGCCGCAGTGCCTGCTTCGGCGTGGGACGAGTGCGAACGATTCGCTAAAGTTCTCGTAATGGTGTTTGTCACCCTGGCCTTGGTCGATAGTCGTGAGCGCATGCATTGGCTTGTATGGATGATGGCGGTATCACTGGGCTATTACGGCTTCAGGGGAGGCATTTTCACGCTGCTAGGCGGCGGGGCCAATCATGTGTTTGGCCCTCCCAAGAGTTTCATTGCCGACAACAATGCGTTGGCGCTTGCGCTGTGCATGACCATACCGTTGATGCGCTACTTGCAACTGCACTCGGTTCGTAAATTTGTGCGCCTCGGCTTGAGCGCAGGCATGTTATTCACCGGCGTCGCCGTTCTGGGCACCTATTCGCGAGGCGGCCTGATTGCGCTGATGGTGGTTTTCGGCGCCTTGTTTCTGAAGAGCAGAGGTCGAATGGCGCTCGTTTTGGGCGTCGTCTTGGTAGGCTTTATCGCTTATCACTTCATGCCGCCCCAGTGGACCCAGAGAATGGGCACGCTGCACGACGCCCAGCAAACGGATTCGGGCGAAACACGGATCCAGTCATTCAAGTTCGCGGTCAGCGTGGCCTTGCACCGGCCCGTGCTTGGTGGCGGCTACAACGTCTACCAGAGCGCCGCTATGTGGCAGCGTTACGGACCCACAGACGCCATACCTCGGGCCATCCACAGCATCTATTTCCGTGCACTGGGCGAACAGGGGTTTCCGGGACTGACGTTGTTTCTTGCAATGCTGTTCGTGAGCTGGAGAGCCTGTAGCCAAGTCCGCAAACTGACCCGTCGGATTCCGGAACAAAAATGGGCTTTCGATCTGGCCTCCATGCTCCAGGTCAGTCTGGTCGCGTTCATGGCCGCAGGCGCCTTCCTGCCCATGACTTATTTCGATCTGGCCTTTCAGGTTATGGCACTGTGCGCGGTGCTACAATTGCAGGTTCGCCAAGGGGCG
>JBDTXA010000066.1:0-17101 GCA_040006415.1 Rhodanobacter sp. | reverse complement strand
CCGACACGGTCGAGCACATCGTGCGCGGCACCATGTACGGGCCGATCTTGCGCACACCCTTGTCGCGCAACAGGTCGCCGGTTTCGATCTGCCACCGCGGCGAACCGCCGCCGGAACCTGCAATCGCGCCGATGCGCGGGTGACGAACCTGCTCCGGCTCCAACCCCGCGTCGGACATCGCCGAACGCATGGCCACATAGGCGTAGGCTGCCGCGTCGCCCATGAAGCGCTTGAGCTTGCGATCGATCACTGCCTGCAGGTCGATGTCCGGTACCCCGGCCACGTGGCTGCGCAAGCCGAGCTCTTCGTATTCAGGCATCGCCCGGATACCACTGCGACCATCACGCAGCGCGCCGGTCACGGTCTCAAGCTCGTTGCCAAGGCACGATACGATGCCCATTCCGGTCACTACGACACGCCGCATATCAAAATCCCTCGGTGGACTGGAACAAGCCCACGCGCATGTCGCTGGCCTCGTAAATCATTCGGTTATCGACGAAGGTCTTGCCGTCGGCGATCACCAGCCGCAGCTTGCCGCGTATCACACGACGGATATCGATCTCGTAGCGCACCAGCTTGGCGGTCGGCATGATCTGGCCGGAAAACTTGACGCTACCCACGCCCAGCGCACGTCCTCGGCCGGGCTCACCCAGCCACGGCAGAAAGAAACCACTAAGTTGCCACATCGCATCCAGACCCAGGCAACCGGGCATCACCGGGTCACCAATGAAATGGCAACCGAAGAACCACAGCTCGGGATCAATATCCAGCTCCGCATGGATCAAGCCCTTGCCATAGGCTCCGCCTTCGGTGGTGATCTGCGTGATGCGATCGAACATCAGCATCGGCGGCATCGGCAGCTGCGCATTGCCGGCGCCGAACATTTCGCCACGGCCACAGGCCAGTATTTGCTCGCGATCGAACGAAGAGGGACGTGTCATGGGAAACTCGCTGAGTGAGGAGACTGCAGTTTGCACGGCGACGACCCGATGCGTCTTGACTCCGATCAATGCTCGTCATGGCGAAGCTCAACACATGCCGTTACCGGCTGGGACATATCGTCACAGCGCAAGCATCGGAGGCTGAAGGATACGTTGCACCCACCGTATGGCATTCCAGTTGCAACCACAGCTTGGTGTCGTCATGGCCGTAGCCGTCCGCGTGATAGTTGGCGACTTTCAACAATACACTAAGGCCGGTGGCCAGCGGAAACGCTAGCAAGCCATCCCACTCGCTGCCGTAACCGCGGTCGGCGCGGTAGTCGTGATACGTCACGGCCCAGCCCAACTTGGTGACCTGGCCGCGAGTGTTTAATTTGCCATTGATGACGACGTAACGATCCTCCAGCACGACCGCCGGGGTGACGGTGAACTGATCATCCCAGCCATTGAATACATGCAGGGTGGTCAGCGGCGTCTGCAGCGCATACACGCCGTCACCACCCAGATGCTCCCAACCCAACCCAGCGCGGCCGTCACGCCTCGCACGCTCCCGCTTGGCTCAAGCAGCCGGTAGGTGGTCGTGTAGCTGGCCAGATTGTTGGCATGGTCGGACTGGCGCGACAGCTCGGCGGTCCAGCCCGGGCCTATGCCGTGGTCGAGCGAATTGCCTTGCCAGCGCACACCAAAGTCGTGGCGGAGGCGACGGGCACATCACAAGTCTTGTGGAAATAGGAGTCACCCGCTCAGGTCTGGGCGCCGCGCGCATAGCCTACGTTGTGACCGGGTGCAGCGACCATCATCGGAAACACAAGCAGAAAAAAAAGAGGGCCTGCATAGGCGCAGGCCCTTTCGCTATTCAACGCGAGCAGCGGGACTGGTGCGGGCTAACTCGCGTGTTTCACGCGTGACACCGCGGCCGTCGCCATCGCGGTCCTTTGTCTGAGCAACTTGACCACGAAATCCCACGCCATCAGCAACGCACCTGCCGCGAACACGACGTCGCCCGGCATGCGCATCCACTGCCAGAAGGTGGTGGTGTCGTAGAACTGCATGCTCCGTGCGTACGCATAGCCGTGGGTGTAGACCGCCTCCAGCTGTGCCCAGCCGATCGGGTAGAAGTTCAGCACGATCCACATCACCACGCCGGTGTTGTACAGCCAGAACGCCCACACGCCTGCACGGTCGCTCCAAGGCCGGTCGCCATTGAGATAGCGCAACACCATGTAAAGCAGCCCGATCGCCAGCAGGCCGAAGGCGCCGAACATCGAGGTATGCGCATGATTGAGGGTGAGGAAGGTGCCGTGTTCGTAGTAGTTCACCAGCGGCGCATTCAACGTGCCGCCGCCAAACACGCCGGCGCCGACGAAGTTCCAGAACGCCGCACCCAGGATGTACAGGTAGGCCAGCTTGTACGGAAAGTCTTTTTTCTGTTTGATGTGCCGTTGCTGATCGATCGCTTCCAGTACCAGTAGAACCAGCGGCAATACCTCAATGAAGGAGAACATGCTGCCCACGCCAACCCAAAGCCCGGGCTCGCCGGCCCAGTAGAGGTGATGGCCGGTGCCGAGCACGCCGCCGATGATGATCAGCACCCACTCGAACAGCACCGCACGCTCCACCATCTGGCGCGAGACCAGGCCCAGTCCCATCAGGAAATAGCCGGTGACCGCCGCGGTGAACAATTCAAATGCCAGCTCCACCCACAGGTGCACCACCCACCAGCGCCAGAAATCGGTGATCGAAAACGAGGGGTTGGGCGAGCCCAGCGGAATCATGCCGAACACGTAAAAAAGGGCCACGGTCAGGGTGCTGATCCACAGCAGGTGTTCGATACGAAACAGGCCATAGATCGATCCGCCGCTCTGCTTGAACAACGACCGCAATGTCGGCCAGAACGCTCGCAGCAACACAATGCACCACACCGCCAGACCGATGAAGAAGCCGATCTGCCAGAAGCGGCCCAGTTCCAGATAGGACAGCCCCTGGTTGCCGAACCAGAACCAGTGCTTGTCGACCAAGCCCATGATGCCGAGATAGTCGCCGATCAAGGCACCCGCCACGATGGTAACCAGCACCCAGAAGATCAGATTGACCAGCAGCCGCTGCCCACGCGGCTCGTGCTTGCCGATCAACGGCGCCAGGAACAGGCCCGCGCCAATCCAGCTCACGCCGATCCAGATGATCGGTGCCTGCAGATGCACGCTGCGCAGGAACGCGTACGGCAGCCACTTGCCCACATCAATACCGTAAAAGCTGACCCGATCGGTGTAGTAGTGCGCCATGATCGAGCCGACGAGAATCTGCACCAGCAGTACGCCAGCGACGACCAGAAAGTACTTCCACAATGCTTTCTGGCTTGGCGTGGGCGCGGCGAACTTGCTCAGTACTGGCTCAAAGGTTTCGTTGGCTGCCTTGGGCTCGATCCAAAGGCGGAAAATTACCAATACCGCGCCGATGGCAAAGAACACCATCGTGAACGAAGCCCACGTCCACACGAACGTGGCCGGGGTGGGCGCATTGCCAACCAATGGTTCGGACGGCCAATTGGTTGTCCACGAGTAATCCTTGCCCGGGCGACGCGCGACCGTGGTCAACGACGAATAGAGCAGAAAGTTCGCTGTCTGAGTGGCGCTGGTCGGATTCAGTGCTCGCGCGCCCGTGTAGCCCTTGCTGAAGTCATCGGTGAGCAGCGCCGTGGCAATGCGCGGGCGCAGCGTCACGATCGCCTTGGCCACCGCATCGGGAAGCACAACCTGCTGCCGGCTCAGGTCGACACCTTGCAGCTGCTTGCGCATCTCGTTGGTGACACCTGCCTGCTGGTCGGCATCGATGGCATCGAACGACTTGCCATAACGCGCCATGGCGAGGTTGTGCTGCACCTCCTTCGCCATCTGCACCAGATACTCGGCGGTGTAGTCCTCACCGAACGCGGAACCCATGCCGTACAGGCTGCCGTAATCCATCAGGTCGGCTTTCTGGAAGCCCGACTTGCCGCCAACGATGTCGGCATAGTCCATCACCGACGTACCGTCGCTGGCGAGCATTTTTTGCGGTAGCGGAGCGGCCTGCTGGTAGGTGCTGCGGGTCGCAGCGGCCATGCCCAGGAAGCAGGCGACGGTAACAAACAGCAGCACCCAGATCAGTATCTTGCTGACGCGATCCTGCGGGCCGGCCTGGCCTGCAGGGAGAATGGTTGCACTCATGATCAATCCTGTTTGCGCATAAAGGTAGCGCGGCTGATGCTAGGCCTCTGCCGCGCGCAAGCGCTGATCTGGATCAGGAGGATACTGGTTGATGGATGACAGGTTGCCGCAGGGTCCCCAGGCTCAGTGCTTGTTGAGCAACCCGGCCACTACTTTGACGAAAGCCTGATCCGGTGCGCCGGAGGCGTCGGTGGCTGCAACGATCCGCCCCTGCGCATCCAGCAGGGACACCCTGACGTTGTGGCTGAACCCGCCAGCGGGCAACGGGCGGTAGGCAATGCCCAGCACACCGGCAAGCATGCCTTCATCACCTTGCTCGGGACGTGCCAGTACGAAGCCCGGGGCCTTCACGTGGTGCATGTCGGCAACCTTCTGCAGCATCGCCACGTCGTCACGGGCCGGATCAAAACTGACCAGGGCCACCGGAATCGACTTGCCAGATTGGGCCACCACGGCGTGCTGCAGGCTCTTCAGGTATTCGATCTCCAGTGGGCAGGCCATCCGGCATGATCCGTAGAACATGCCGACAAGGCGTGGCCGGCCCTGCAGCGAGGCGAACGCGAACGCCTGACCCAGCTGATCACGAAGTTGCAGGGCAGGAATCGCATAGACCGAATCCGCTGGCAGCGCGTGGTGGCGTGGTATCGCCGCCAGTGCAGCGAACGACACCAGCAAGCACGCCAGCGCTGCCATCCATCCAAATCGCATGCGCATGACTACTCTCCTGAAACATCCCTGACACATCGAAAGCCGACCCGCGGCGCGGAATCGACCGGTTTGAGGGCGACCAATGCGGCGACCCTCATCATCAGCGCGTATTGGTTCTTGTCGGCAAAAGCGAGCGCAGAGCCGCCGCACAAGGCCAGGCTGGCGACGCTACCGGGCACCCGCGCGTCCGCGTTCGGAAACATCGCCGCATAATCAGACGTCCATTCCCACAGCAGGCGATTCAGATCGTGCACGCCGTAGTAGTTGGGCGGTCGGGTGCCGACAGGTTCCGGCAGGTTGCCGGTTTGCGTCTGGATGGCCGACAACATCTTCTGGTTGCGTAGCGGGTCACGGCGCGCATCCGCTCGCGTGGCATCGGCCGCGCTGGCATATTCCCACTCGTACCAGGTCGGCAGGCGCGCCTGCTCGCTGTTGCAGTACGCACGGGCCGCAAACCAGCTTACGTGGGTGACCGGCTGATTCGGCTGAATCGCGTCGCCGAGTTGCAACGGCCCCTGCCAGTGGCGCAGGAAGTCAGGTCCGGCCAGCAACGTCGGACCCTCGCCACGCCGCCACCGCGGATGTTGCACGACAAAGGCCAGGAACTCGGCATTCGTCACCGGCTCAATACGCATGTCGAACGGGGCGATTTGCATATGCGCCGCGCGTCCGTCGACGGCCAGCGCGCTATCGAACTCACCGCCCGGCAGGCGCCGATAGTCCTGCGCGCTCGCTGCCGCCGCCGCCATCAACAACAGCACAAGCATCGATACGGAGCGGCGGGTAGTCATCGGGATGGGCCAGCGTGCGCGGCCGGTGGTGACGCGCGCGGGCGTCACCATCAGCCCACACTCACTTCGTCGGACCCGCCGCGCGTACGGCCTTGACCTCGTCGGCGCTGATCGTGCCACCCTTGTTGTTGAAGTTGTTCAACACGTAGGTCAGTACGTTAGCGATCTCATCGTCACTCAACTGCGGCCCGAGCGCCGGCATCACCGACTCGTAGCCCGTGTTGTTGACGGTGATCTTGCCGCTGAGACCGTGCAACACGATGTTGATGGCCCCCTTCGGGGCGGCATTGAGATAGTCCGACATCGCCAGCGGCGGGAACGCACCTGGCAGACCCATCGCGTTGCCCTGGTGGCAGGCGGCGCAGACCTGGTTGAACACCCGCTTGCCGTCGGCTACCGAATCACTGGCGGGTACCGGCGCACTGGCTTGCGGCGCCGATTTCGTCGCTCCGGCGAACGGGCCGCTGGGGCCCTTCTCGTAGATCGCCGGCTTTGCGGCACCACTAACCTTGATCTCGCCCAGCGCCCCTTGCATGAAGGCCCGGGTGATCGAGTGATCGACCAACAGCAACGTTCCCGGCACCGGCGTACTCAGTTCGACCATCGTCGCGCCGCCAGCCGGTAGCAGGGTGGTCTGCACATTGTGGTTGATCAAGGTGCCGCCCTCGACGTTGGCGCTGTCGAAAATGCCGCCGATCACGTGAAAGCTGGATACCAGGTTCGGTCCGCCATCGCCGACGAACAGGCGCACGGTGTCACCCACGTTCGACTTCAGCGCGTTGTCACCGGTCAGTGAGCCCTCGCGGCCATTGAACAACACGTAGGTCGGCTGCTCCAGCACCAGCTTCTGCATGTCGAACGACTGCAGGCCGGGCTCGTGATAGGTGCCGGTGGTGTAGAAATCGCCCTGCACCACGTAGTACTCGTGATCCACCTTGGGCAAACCTTCGGGCGGCTCGACCACAATCAGTCCGTACATGCCGTTGGCAATATGCATCGGCACCGGCGGAGTCGCGCAGTGATAGATGAACACGCCAGCGCGCAATGCCTTGAAGGTGAATACGCTCTCGTGCCCCGGCGGCGTCATGGTGGAAGCGGCGCCGCCACCGGGCCCCATCACCGCATGCATGTCGATGTTGTGCGCCATATGCGAATCGGGGCTGTTGCGCAGATGCAACTCCACCGTGTCGCCCTCACGTACGCGGATCATCGGGCCTGGCGTGGTGCCGTTGAAGGTCCAGAAGTCGTAGCGCACGCCATCAGCCATTTCCTTGACCAGCTCCTTCGTTTCCACGCGCACGATCACTTTGACCGGATGATCGCGATGGATGGGTGCGGGTACACCGGGCGGATCGACCAGCTTCAGCTCGATCGGCGTGCCTTGCGGCGGGCCGAAGTCGCCGCTCATGGTCTTGGTGGCGGCCGCAGCGGGCGCCACCAGGGCAAACAGTGCCAGCATGGAGGCTGTGGCCAGCGCAGTAGACAGCGTACGTGACATGACTCTTCCCCTTGATGATCCCCGTTGAGACTCAGGTTATGGGCTGTGACAGAGTTCGATACTGATCTAAGTCATATAGAAGGCAATTGCCTGCTCAGCGCGGCAGCACGTCACAGCGCAGCCGTTGCTCGATCAGCCCGGCTTGCCGTCGGCCCTTGGGGTCAAATAGATCCACGCCGAACGCAACACCCACGGCAGGAAAGCAAGCAGCCAGCCATAGGCCGCGATGACCAGCCAGAGATAGGCATCGCCACCGAATTCAGCGCGAATGCGCAGCAGCGCCACCACCTGCAACATCCCGAAACACAGCCATGCCACCTTGCCCATTTGCATCGGCCGACCGGAGTGACCCTGAGTTACCCGAGTCACCATCGCCACCAGCATCGAGCCGAAAAAGCCGATCCCCAGCGCGTGCATCGGCGCGCGACCGAGGATCAGCTGCCCGCTGGTCGCGTAAACCACGTCCTGGATCGCAAACAGCACAAAGGCCACCGGCAACCAGGCAAACGCCAGGTGCAGCACCGCCAGGATGCCGGGGTGCATCGCCTTCCACGGTCTCCAGGCCAACGCGTGCCACGCAAACACGAGCGCCAACGGTACGTCCACCAACCATAGCCAACCAAGCACGCCGCGCCACGCCAACGCGAGGTGCGCCAGCAACAGCAGCCACACCAGCGGCATGCTCCAGTCGGGCCGAAACATTGGATAGTCCTTGACCATGTTGGCGGTGAAAAACGGCACCATCCGGTGCATCACCGTGAAGTAGATCGGCAGCAGCAGGCCGAAGCTGCCGATGTTGATCGCCAGCAAGGCACATGCCGGCGGAGCGCCGAACAGATAGGCCAGGAAGATCCCCAGTCCCAGCGTGCCCAGGCTCAACGCCGCCAGACACGAACGCGCATGCCCCTTGCGCTCGGCCGTCGAGGCACGCAACACCCCGGCCAGCGTCCACACACCCACGCCATAGCCAACAAGCATTACAGCGATGCCAAGTTTGAGCAGCCATCCCAGATCAAGCAGCCCGACATGCGCGAGCACGTAGCCGCCGAAGATACATCCGGCCACCGGCAGGTAGCGCTTGCGCGGCAAATCGGGACGACCGAGCCAGCGCGGGAACGTGGTCAGCAGGAAGCCGAACATGAACATCGGGAACAGCCCGTACTGGATCAGCATCGCGTGCGCCCAGCCCGGCGGAATCGACGGCTGCGGCCATCCCGCCAGTCCGAAACGCATCCAAGTCAGCTCCACCGCCCACCACGCCATGCTCAACATGACCGCGATAGTGCCAGCTAGAAACAAGGGTCGATGCGGCGCGGAAGAAAGCAACCGGGTGACTTCGGCTAACGCCGGAGGTGCGCTGTCAGCAGGGGATGAATCAGACAAGGCGATGGTCACAGGAATGAGAACGATTCGTCATGCTGACACAGCGCCTTGCCAGCCGACTTGACTTGCATCAACCGGACAAGCACGGAGCCCATGCCGCTTCCATGGTGCTATCGGCAGGCAACGCCGTGCACAAAAAAAGCCGTAAGCCACGTGTTGCCTGCTCATTCCGTGATGCCGCGAATCGGAGTGATCCGGGGTGCTCCAGATCGGGGCCTGATCAGCGTCGAGGTTCAGCCGAGGCACAACAAGCACCGTTCGCCCTGAGCGAAGATCGCGCCAGCGGGCGAAGTCGAAGGGAACCCACACGCAGACCCTTTGACTTCGGCCTTACGGCCTACGCTCAGGGCGAACCGTGTGGCGGTAGCTGAACTTCAACGCCAATCAGGCATCGGGCTGATCGGGATCAGACTCAATCCGGCAACAAGATCTGGCCGATCTGGCGAAGCGCCGTCGGGTTCAGCAACTCCAGCTCGCGTCCTTCGATCGCGATCAGCTTCTGCGCGCGAAAGCGGCTCAGCACCCGACTGACGGTTTCGGCAGCAAGCCGAAGATAATTGGCGATGTCCCCGCGCGACATGCTCAGATGAAAACGGGTGCCGGAGAAACCCCGTGCGGCGTAACGGCCGGCCAGATCCATCAGAAAGGCCGCGACGCGCTCATCGGCGCTGTGGTCACCGGCGAGCAGGCTGGCGGTACCCAACTCCTTGCTCAGCATCCGGAACAGGTGCTGTTGCACCGCCGGGATACGCGCAGCCAACGCGCTCATGGCGGGGAACGAGAAGCGGCAGAAGAACGCTGTGTCCAGCGCCACCGCGTCGCAGGGAAACTGTTCGGGATAGATCGCGTTGAGGCCAATCACCTCGCCGGGCAGGTAGAAACCCAGCACCTGCTCGCGGCCTTCGCGATCAAACAGACGGGTTTTTACCGTGCCACCGCGCACGGCGAAGATCGCGCGGAACGGATCGCCGGTGCGGAACACGTGCTCGCCGGCGCGGAATGGCCCGACATGCTCGACCAGACATTGCAGTTCGGCCAGATCGGGCTTGCGGTAGCCAGCCGCGACGCAGACGCTGGAGAAAGCGCAGGTGCCACAGAACCGGTTTTCGTCGCCGTCGTCGGCGATCGGACTGGGTGACTTGGGCAGGCGACCTGCGGGGAGCTTGGATTGCATGTCGTGGGCTGTGCCGTGAATGCTGGGTTGATCAGATCACCCGCGAGTATCGGGAGACGGGCGCCTGGTCGTCGAGGTAGGCGTCGAAGCACATCGCGATGATACGCAACAACAGGCGGCCTCGCGAGGTTACCCGGATTTCGCTGGGACTTTCCAGCACCAGACCATCATCCTGCAGCGGCACCAGCCGTTGTCGTTCGCGCACGAAATATTCGTCGAACACCAGCCGATGGTGCGCACCAAAGCGTCGCTTGTCGATCACACCGTGGCACATCAGCTCGTTGATCAGGTCGCGCCGGATCAGGTCGTCCTCGTCCAGTTCCATGCCGCGCACCACCGGCAATCGACCGGCATCGAGCGCCGCATAGTAACCGATCAGGTCGCGAGAGTTCTGGCTGTAGCTGTCGCCGATACGCCCGATTGCGCTGACGCCCAGGCCAACGATGTCGCAGTCGCCATGGGTCGAATAGCCCTGGAAATTTCGCTGCAGCGTACCCGCACGCTGCGCCAGCACCAGCTCGTCGCTGGACTTGGCGAAATGATCCATGCCGACATAGACGTAACCCGCTGCCGACAACTGCGCCACGGCGACGCCAAACAGCGCCAGTCGGGTCGCGGCATCCGGCAGATCCGCCTCAGCGATCTGCCGCTGCGGCTTGAACATCTCCGGCAGGTGAGCGTAGCCGTAAACCGCCACGCGGTCGGGATTCAGCTCCACCACCTGATCCAGCGTGCGGCTGAAGCCCTCTACGCTCTGGCACGGCAGGCCATAAATAAGATCGACGCTGGCTGATCGAAACGACGACGCGCGTGCAGCCTCGAGCACGTCGCGAGTCTGCTCGAAACTCTGGACTCGGTTGACCGCCTCCTGCACCAGCGGATCGAAATCCTGGATGCCCACCGAGATTCGGTTGAAACCCAGATCGCCCAGGTTACGTATGTAGTCGCCGTCGGCGAAACGCGGATCGATCTCGATGCCGTATTCGCGATCCGCCTCGTGGCTGAAACTGAAATGCCGCGCCAGCGACTCAAGCAACTCGCCCATGCGCGCGGTATCGAGGAAGTTCGGTGTGCCGCCGCCGAAGTGCAACTGGCGTACCGGCCGGTCGCGATCGAACAGGGGCGCGATCAGTTCGATCTCGCGATACAGCCGCTCAAGGTAGCGATCGGCCTGGGTCACGTCGCGGGTGATCACCCGGTTGCAGCCGCAGTAAAAGCACGGGCTCATGCAGAAGGGCACGTGAACATAGAGCGAGAGCGGGCGCGGGATCGGCTCTTCGTTGGAGGCGCGGATCACGCCGCGCAGCGCTGCTTCGTCAAATTCGGGCTTGAATTGCGGCGCGGTGGGATAACTCGTGTAGCGCGGACCGGCCACGTCGTAGCGGGCGATCAGCGCCGGATCGAATACGGGAGTGTTTGTGATAATGGCCATGGGAGCGAGTTTGAACGCCCGCCCCGCGACGTGCCTTGATCCGGATCAATTGCGATGCTGATGCCCGGATGCCATAGCTGCACGCAGCCCCTCTGTAGGACCGCACGCTGTGCGCGAATGGCTTCATGCCTGACGGCACCAGAAGCATTCGCGCACAGGGTGCGCTCCTACAGTTCCGCGCTATATCAACGCTGGTAAGGCTGCACCTGCTGCTCGATCGAGCCGAAGATCGAGACACCGGCCACGTCGGTGATATCGATTTTCAGTCGATCGCCAAACTTCATGAACGGCGTGATTGGCTTGCCATCGCGCAGGGTTTCGACGGTGCGCTGTTCGGCCAGGCACGAAGCGCCCTTGCTGGTGTCCTCGTTGGCAATGGTGCCGGAGCCGACGATGGTGCCGGCGGTCAACGGCCGCGTCTTCGCCACATGGGCAACCAGCTCGGCGAACGAGAACTGCATGTCGACGCCGCACTCGGCTTCGCCAAACCATTCGCCGTTCAACCAGGTGCGCATCGGCAGATGAAGCTTGTCGTCTTTCCACGCGTCGCCCAGCTCGTCCGGCGTCACCAGCACCGGTGAAAGGGCCGAGCGAGGCTTGCTCTGCACGAAGCCGAAACCTTTGGCCAGCTCGCCGGGAATCAGTCCGCGCAGGCTGACGTCATTGATCAGGCCGATCAGCTGAATATGTTCGGAAGCCTGCGCCGGGGTCACGGCCATCGGCACGTCGTCGGTGACCACGATCACTTCGGCTTCCAGATCGATACCGTATTCCTCACTCGGCACCACCACCGGATCGCGCGGGCCGAGGAAGCCGGCGCTGGTCGCCTGGTACATCAACGGATCAGAATAGAACGACTTTGGCACCTCGGCACCGCGGGCGCGACGCACGCGCTCCACGTGCGGCAGATAGGCCGAGCCATCGACGAATTCGTAGGCACGCGGTAGTGGCGAAGCAAGTGCATTCATGTCCAGCGCGAACGCACCGGACACATTGGCCGCATTCAATTCGTCAAACAACGCATTCAGCCGCGGCGCAGCGTTCGACCAATCGTCCAGAGCCGCCTGCAGTGTCGGCGCGATAGCATCGGCTTTCACCGCACGGGCGAGATCACGACTGACGACGATCAGCGTGCCATCACGGCCGCCTTCTTTGAGACTTGCGAGTTTCATTGAATACTCCTAGCTACAACCTTCCACGTAATCGACTTGCGGTGGTAAACCCACGTGCCACCGCGTGACTTTGCCCTGCGCATCGGTTTCGAACACCAGCACGCCTGCACCCTCGGACGCGGCGACGCGCAGATATTTTGCGCCCTGGACGTATTTGTGCGGCTGCACGACAACATCCGGGCCATACAGTTGGCGAATCTTGTCCGCGCTCATGCCAACCTCGCCACCGCCGGGCGCCGCGTCCTTGCTCGTGCCTACGTCATAGCGCACGAAGTGCCCATGCTCAAACATAAAAGCAAATTCCGACGACAACTTCACCCATTTCGGCGTCTTGTAGTAGCAGCTCGAGCCTTGCTCGGGCGCACCTTTCAGCTCGCCGCCCCAGGTCTTGTCGAAGGTGGTTTCGTCCATGCCGAAACGCATGTCGCCATATCCGTTGTAGCGGGCCATGGTTTCAAGCTCCGACGACCGAACAACGGCTGTCGCGATCGACGCAGTTGCAGCCGACGTCGGCGAGGCATCGGTAACGGTCGGCTGATCCGGACTACTGCATCCGAGCAGTGCCATCGAACACGCCAGACCGGCCAGTACAAACTTCATGCCGCACCCCTCGGATCGAAGCGCTTCTTGATGCCCTTCCAGCACTCGTGATAATTGCCTTGCAGTTGCGGCGACGCCAGCGCCTGCCGGGTGGGGCAAATGACTTTTCGCGTCTCGAACATGAAGGCCATCGTGCCACCGATCACGTCGGCCTTCGACAGATCGGCGTTGGAGGCCTTTTCATAGGTGGCCGCATCGGGACCGTGTCCGCTCATGCAGTTGTGCAGCGATGCGCCACCGGGCACGAAGCCTTCGGCCTTGGCGTCATACACGCCGGCAATCAGGCCCATGAACTCGCTCGCCACATTGCGGTGGAACCACGGTGGGCGAAACGTGTGCTGTGCCACCAGCCAGCGCGGCGGAAAGATCGCGAAGTCGATGTTTGCGGTGCCGGCGGTATCGCTGGGCGAAGTCAGTACGGTGAAGATCGAGGGGTCCGGATGATCAAAACTGATCGAGCCAATCGTATTGAACCGGCGCAGGTCGTACTTGTACGGCGCGTAGTTGCCGTGCCAGCCCACTACGTCCAAAGGCGAGTGATCGATCTTCGCCGACCACAACGAGCCCTGGAATTTCGCGATCAGCTCGAAGTCGCCGTCGACATCCTCGTAGGCTGCATGCGGCGTGAGGAAGTCGCGTGCACTGGCGAGGCCATTCGAGCCGATCGGGCCGAGATCGGGCAACTGCAGCAGGGCGCCGAAGTTCTCGCAGACGTAGCCGCGCGCTGTTTCATCGAGCAACTCGACGCGAAAGCGCACCCCGCGTGGAATCAGCGCGATCTCCTGCGGCTCGATCTCAAGCACGCCAAGTTCGGTAGCGATGCGCAACCGCCCCTGCTGCGGCACGATCAACCATTCGCCGTCGGCGTCGTAGAAGAAGCGACCCCGCATCGAACGATTGGCGGTGTAGACATGGATGCCGATACCCGCCTGCTCAGCCGCCCCGCCATTTCCGGCGAGCGTCACGAGTCCATCGACAAAATCCGTTGGCTCGGTCGCCAGCGGCAATGGATCCCAACGCAGCTGATTCGGCGTGGCCGGCGCTTCATCGAAACGATTGTGAAACGTCGCGTGCGCCAGCGCCTCGAACGGCGCGTGTACCGCCGCAGGACGGATGCGATAAAGCCAGCTTCGACGATTGCTTTGCCGCGGTGCGGTGAATGCGGTGCCGGACAGCTGTTCCGCGTAAAGGCCATGCGCCACGCGCTGCGGGGAATTCTGCCCCTGCGGCAGCGTGCCGGCGATCGCCTCGCTGGCGAACTCGTTGCCGAATCCGGACTGGTAGCCGTTGCTGACGATCTCGGGCATCTGTTCGCCTTTAGGTTTTGAGGTACCCCGCCCGGCCGGACGGGGTGTTGCCAGTGACCTTACAGAAAACCGCGCTTGATCTGGTCGCGCTCGATCGACTCGAACAGCGCCTGGAAGTTGCCTTCGCCAAAACCTTCGTTGCCCTTGCGCTGGATGATCTCGAAGAAGATCGGACCGATGTTGTTCTGGGTGAAGATCTGCAGCAACAGTTGCTTCTTCGTTTCCTGGTCGGCGTCGATCAGGATCTTGTTCTTCGCCAGCCGCGGCACGTCCTCGCCGTGCTTGGGGATGCGCTCGTCAATCACTTCGAAATAGGCGTCCGGCGTGTCGAGAAACTCCACACCCTGCTCGCGCATCTTCTCGACGGTGGCGTAGATATCGTCAGTGAAGCAGGCAATGTGCTGGATGCCCTCGCCCTTGTAGGCGTCGAGATATTCGTTGATCTGGCTCTTCGGATCGTCCGACTCGTTCAGCGGAATGCGCACGACGCCGTCCGGCGCCGTCATGGCCTTGGACACCAGACCGGTCTTGGCACCCTTGATGTCGAAGTAGCGGATCTCGCGGAAGTTGAACAGGCGCTCGTAGTAGTCCGACCACTTCTGCATGTTGCCAAAGTGCAAATTGTGGGTGAGATGGTCGATGAAAGTCAGACCGAAACCGGTCGGATTCTGGTCGGCACCTTCGATCGGTGCGTAGTCTGCGTCGTAGATGTGGCCGTCACTGCCGTAGCGATCAATCAGGTACAACATGCAATCGCCGATGCCTTTCACCACCGGCGCCGCAACGGCTCTGCTTTCGGGCTTGCTGGAGATCTCTTCGCCGCCATTGCCGAGCACCGTCGCGAGCACTTCGGCCGCCGGCTTCTTGAAACGGATCGCAAACCCGCAGGCACTGGGGCCGTGGGCCGCCGCAAAGTCCGCCGCAAAGGAGTCCGGATCTTCATTGATCAGGAAGTTGACGCCGTTCTGGCGATAGACGGTGATCGCGCGCTGCTTGTGTTTGAGAACCGCAGTGAACCCCATCTTGCGGAACAGGCCATGCAACTCTTCGGCGCGTCCAACCGGCGCCGCGAATTCGACGAATTCGAAACCGTCGATTCCCATCGGGTTGTCGAAGGTGGTGACCTGCATGCCAAGATTGGGCTGGGCGTTCATGGCGCTCTCCTGTGTGTCGGTGCACGATGACCGCTCGTGAGCGAGCCACAGCATGCCAACATGTGAATTATCCCCACGTTATAGTTACAAATGCAACCATTTGCAAGGAGCTCCGCCGCAATGTCTGACAAACGCCAGCCCGCCCCGGCACACGCCGAGCACGCCCCGTTGCAGCTGGAGCACTTCCTGCCGTATCGCCTCTCGATCGTTTCCAACACGATCAGCCAGCTGATTGCCGACGATTATCAACGCCGTTACGACATTTCCATGACCGAATGGCGGGTGATGGCGGTACTGGCCCGTTTCGAAGGATTGTCGGCACGCGAAGTGGCCGAGCGCACGGCGATGGACAAGGTGGCGGTCAGCCGCGCCCTGGCACGACTGGTGGCTGCCGACCGGGTCAATCGCGATACCCATGACGGTGACAAGCGCCGTTCGGTACTCAGCCTCACCGAGTCGGGCTGGACCATGCATGACGAGGTCGCGCCCATGGCTCGCGCCCGTGAGCGCGAGGTGCTGGCCCGGCTCGACGCCGAGGAACAGATGTGGCTGAACAGGATTCTGGACAAGCTGCAGGCGGGGAACATGTAGGAGCGCACCCTGTGCGCGATGCTCTTGTCACGTCACCAGAGATCATCGCGCACAGGCTGCGCTTCTACAAAACAAAGCGGTTACCTCACCCCGTGCATCAGCTTGTTGATCAGTGGCGCAATCAGAAACAGGAACACGCCGCCGCCAAGCAAAATCCAGAAGCCGAAGGTATATCCGGACAGCGCCGAATCCACGGTCATGCCGTTTTCGCCGCTGACGTGGCCAGCGAACAAACCCGCTAGATTGTTGCCGATCGCGGTGGACAGGAACCAGCCGCCCATGCCAAGACCGACCAGTCGCACCGGTGCCAGCTTGGTCACCATCGACAGGCCGATCGGCGACAGGCACAGCTCGCCAGCTGTCTGCAGCACATAACAGAGCACCAGCGTCCACAGCGGAATCATGCCGTCGCCGCCAACCAGGCTGTTCAAGGCATACATCAGCACGGCAAAGCCGAGTGCGTTGCCGATCAGGCCCAGACCGAACTTGCGCGGAATCGACGGCTCGATCTTGCGCTTGTCCAGCCACGCCCAGACCAGGGTGACCAGCGGCGCCAGCAGTACGATCGCCACCGGGTTGACCGACTGGAACCAGCCGATCGGGAACTCCCATCCACCCAGGATATTTCGCTCGACGATGTTCTGCGCCAGGAAATTGAACGAACTACCTGCCTGCTCGAAGAACATCCAGAACAGCACGTTGAAGGCGAAGATGATCAGCATCGCGATGACTCGCTGAATCTGTACCTTGCCGCTGCGCACCGCCTCGACCACCAGCATCGCACCGACACCGATGAACAACAGCGTCAGCAACCACTGGATCACCACCGCACCGGCGCGATCCATCAGCAGATACACCAGCGGAATGGCCACCAGGACCCCGAGTGCCACATAGGCGACACGGGTCCTGCTGGCGATTTCCGGTGCCGGGCGACCGATATCGCCGAGCTGACGGCGACCAAACCAGAACCACACCAGACTGATCAGCATGCCGACGCCCGAGGCCGCAAAGACGACGTGGTAATTGTCCTGCTGCGGCGTACCGAACAGCTGCTCGGCCAGATAGCTGGTCAGGATCGGCGCGATCAGCGCACCGGCGTTGATACCCATGTAGAACAGGGTGAAACCGCGATCGCGTCTTGAATCCC
>JBDTXA010000065.1:0-17345 GCA_040006415.1 Rhodanobacter sp. | reverse complement strand
AGGCACACCAGCAGATACAGCGCCAGCGGCAGCAGCAGCAAAGCGCCCGCTTCACGCAGCCGGCGCTTCAGCTCCTCGCTGAGACCTTCCCTCGGTTTCTGTTTCACATTTGCGCTACGCGCCACCTTGGGTGCCCCCTTCCTGCCTGCCAAGATTCAGAGCATACCTTGCAGCGCCGGATGCACCAGCTTGCCGCCGTCGACATTGATACCCACGCGCAGCGGCTCGTACTCGCGCCACTCGTTGCCGGAGGCCAGGCGCTGCACATACGGCAGGATCGCCGCCGAAATGGCCAGCGAAGACGTCTGTGGCACGGCACCGGGCATGTTGGTCACGCAGAAATGGGTAACGCCGTGCACGTCGTACGTCGGATTTTCCCAGGTGGTCGGCCTCGAGGTCTCGAAGCAGCCGCCCTGATCGATCGCGATATCCACCATCACGCTGCCCGGCTCCATCGTCTTGACCATCTCCTCAGTCACCACCCGCGGCGCCTTGGCGCTGGGCACGAGAACCGCGCCGACCACGAGGTCCGCTTCACGCACTTCGTCGGCAACGGTCGACTCGTAGGCATACAAGGCGGTGACGTTCGGACCCAGTTCCATCATCTCGGCCAATCGATCCTGGCGCTTGTCGAAAACCACCACATTGGCACCGGCCGCCGCGGCCAGCGATGCGGCGGCCTTGCCCGCGGCACCGCCACCGAGCACCACGACCTTGCCACGCGGCGTCGACGCCATGCCGCCCAGCAATTTGCCCTTGCCGCCCTGGGGACGATGCAGCAGCGTGGTGCCCATCTGGGTGGCGATGCGGCCGGCAATCACCGACATCGGCAGCAGCAGCGGCAGGCTGCCGTTTTCGTCCACGGATTCAAATGCCACGCCGGTGAGTCCGATCTCGAGCAGGCTTTTGGTCAGCTCCGGTTCGGCCGCCAGATGCAGATAGCAAAACAACAGGTGATGCTTCTTCAGCAAGGCCAGATCACCCGCGATTGGCTCCTTTACCTTGACGATCAGCTCACCGGCGTCGTAGAGCGCCGCAGCGTCAGCCACGACCTGGATGCCTTCGTCGATGTAAGCCTGGTCGGAGAAGCCGCTTTTCAGGCCTGCCCCCGACTGGATGAACACGTCATGGCCGCGACGCACCAGATCGGCGGCAGCAGCGGGAACGAGGGCAACACGACCTTCAAGGGTCTTGGTTTCGGAGGGAATACCGATACGCATGGGGAAAAATCCTGTGGGAACACGTCTTAAATCCATCGGGCTACTGCCGCGGTGGTCTTGTATGTGTGGCGTTGACTTGAATCAGCCTCGCGTATTCCCCATTCTTCCGGGGGTCGCGCGCGGCGTTGCAAGCATGAAACGATCGCAGCGGACTGCCGCTCAAGTCACCAGCAAACCCAAGGATTATAACCATCATGACTACCCCCAAGCACAGCCGCCTGCTGATCCTCGGCTCCGGGCCCGCCGGCTACACCGCAGCGGTGTATGCGGCGCGGGCCAATTTGAAGCCGACCATGATCACCGGCATACAGCAGGGTGGCCAGTTGATGACTACCACCGACGTCGACAACTGGCCCGGCGATGTCGAGGGTCTGCAAGGACCCGCCCTGATGCAGCGCATGGCCGAACATGCCGAGCGCTTTCACACCGAGATGATTTTCGACCATGTCCATTCGGTCGACCTGAAGCAGCGTCCGTTCCGCCTCAAGGGTGATTCCGGCGAGTACACCGCCGACGCGCTGATCGTTACTACCGGTGCTACGGCCAAATACCTCGGCATCGCCTCGGAGGAGAAGTTCAAGGGCAAGGGTGTGTCTGCCTGCGCCACCTGCGACGGGTTCTTCTTCCGCGAACAAGATGTGGTGGTGATCGGCGGCGGCAATACCGCGGTCGAGGAGGCGCTGTACCTGTCCAATATCTGCCGCAAGGTCACCCTGGTGCATCGCCGCGACAAGCTGCGCGCCGAGAAGATCATGCAGGACAAGCTGTTCGAAAAGGCCGCCGCCGGCAAGATCGACCTGGTCTGGAATCACACCATCGACGAAGTGCTCGGCGACGATACCGGCGTGACCGGCGTGCGGGTCAAGGACGTGAACTCGGGCACCACCCGCGACATCGACGCCACCGGCTTCTTCGTCGCCATCGGGCATACCCCAAACACCGGCATCTTCGAAGGCCAACTCGACATGCATGATGGCTACATCAAGATCAAGACCGGTCTCGGCGGCATGGCCACAATGACCTCGGTGGCTGGCGTGTTCGCTGCCGGTGACGTCGCCGATCACGTCTATCGTCAGGCCGTTACCTCGGCTGGCTTTGGCTGCATGGCTGCGCTGGATGCCGAGCGCTGGCTGGATCAGCAGACACCCGTGGCTTGACCCCGGAAGCTCATGAGGCGGCTGTCGGGCGGCTTCATGAGCGATCTCTCATCGTCGACCGGTTTTGTTGGTCGCTCTTGAAGACAGCGCCTCGACTTCGCCACAGGCACAATACGGCGATGAAGCCAAGATATTCAGCATGAACGTCCAGTGGAGAATGCTGGTGCTGCGGATCACGCGGCGCCTGTGGTTTCGCTCGGCGCTGTATGGTCTGCTCGCCGTCGCCACCGCACTGGTGGGCACCTTCGCCAAGGTCCTGATTCCCTCGGGCCTGGCGACACAGATCGGTGCCGCTGCCGTCGGCAACATCCTTGGCATTCTCGCGTCGAGCATGCTGGCGGTCACCACCTTTTCGCTCTCCACCATGGTGTCGGCGTATGCCGCTGCCAGTAGCAACGCCACGCCCCGCGCATCCACCCTGCTGATCGAGGATTCGGGTTCGCAACAGGCACTGGCGACCTTCATCGGCGCCTTCCTGTTCAGTATCGTCGGCCTGATCGCGCTCAGCACCGGAGTCTATGGCGACAGCGGTCGCTTGATCCTGTTCGCTGCCACGATCATCGTGATTCTGATGATCGTGGTGACGCTGCTGCGCTGGATCGACCATCTGTCGCGGCTGGGCCGTGTCACCGAGACCATCGACCGTGCGGAGCGCGCCACGCGAACGGCGATGCAGTCGCTTGCCGCTGCACCACGCTTGCACGCGGCGCCCTATGGCGAGCTGCCCGATGACACCGTTCCGCTCTGCAGCAGCCACATCGGGTATGTCACCTACATCGATGTGGGGCGACTGCAGCATGTGGCCGAAGAGGAAGACCTCCACATCTGGGCCGACGTGGCGGCTGGCAGTTTCGTTGTCCCGAAGCGGGTGGTGTGCCGACTGTCGCGTCACGTCGAGGAGGATGTCGGCGAACGCATCGCCAACGCCTTCGTGGTGGAAGACATGCGCAACTTCGACCAGGATCCGCTGTTCGGCATGATCGTGCTGACGGAAATCGCGCAGCGCGCTCTCTCTCCCGCCATCAACGATCCGGGCACCGCCACCGACGTTATCGGTACGGTCACCCGCCTCCTGTGCAATTGGGCCGAGGCGATGCAAAATAGCGACCCGGACGAAACCCGCCACGACCGCGTGCATATTCATGCGTTTGACGAGGCCCGCTACTTCACCGACGTGTTTGGCCCGCTCGCCAGGGACAGTTCCGGCATGCTCGAAGTCACCTCCCGATTGCAGCAGTCGCTGGCAACCCTTGGTCAGCTCGGTTATGCGCCCTACGTCGAGCCAGCAGCCGAACAGGCCGAGCGTGCCCTGCAGTTCTCGGCCAAGAACATGGTCATTCCCGAAGACGTGCTTGCACTGCGCGAGATCGCCCACTGGCGGGCGTCCGCGACATGAGCGTGGCATCGACCGATCTCATCGCCCGGTTCCATTCACGCATCAATGAAATCGACGCGGCCCGCTGGAACGCCCTGCGACCGGACGACAATCCCTTCGTCTCGCACGAGTTTCTGCACGCGCTCGAACACACCGGCTGCCTGCGCGTCGATTACGGCTGGCAACCGCATCACCTGACGCTGTACGAGGGCGACTCCCTGGTCGCCGCAGCGCCGCTTTACCTCAAGGGCAATTCGCACGGGGAGTTCGTGTTCGACTGGAGCTGGGCCAGTGCCTGGGAGCGTGCCGGTGGCCAGTACTACCCGAAGCTGCTCAACGCCGTACCCTATTCGCCCGTATCCGGACCGCGCCTGCTGGCCGGCAGCGGGACCCACACCGCGCTCCTGCAGCAGGCATTGACCGGCGCCATGCGAAGCGAGGTGGCACGTCTGGGCCTATCGTCCGCCCATGCGAACTTCCTGCGATCACCGGAAACCGGCGCCTTCAGCGAGCAGTGGCTGAGTCGTTCCGATATCCAGTTTCACTGGCATAACCGAAGCTACCGGCACTTTCCAGACTTTCTCGCAGCGCTCAGCCACAAGAAGCGCAAGAACATCCTGCGTGAGCGGACGCAAGTCGTCGCCAGCGGCTTGGTACTGGAGTGGCGCGCGGGCCATACCCTGGACCCAGGGGAATGGCAACAGGTCCACGCGCTGTATGAAGCGACGTTCGACGCCAAGGGAAACCATGCCGCGCTGACCCTGGGCTTTTTCAAGGCGCTGGGCGAGATGGGGCAGACAAGTCAGGTGGCGATCGCGAAATCCGGTGACACGATTGTAGCGATGGCGCTGTTCCTGCGCAGCGCAAGCGTGCTGTATGGACGCTACTGGGGCGCCGCGGTCGACGTACCGGGCTTGCACTTCGAACTGTGTTACTACCGCGGCATCGAATACGCCATCAGCGAAAATCTCTCCCACTTCGAACCCGGCGCCCAAGGTGAACACAAGCTGGCGCGCGGGTTCCTGCCAGTTCGTGTCCAATCGAGGCACTATCTTCAGAACACCGATTTCCGCGCTGCCGTAGCCGATGCACTGGTGCGGGAGGCTAAGGGTGTCGATGCTTACGCCGAAGAGCTGCGAAGCCACACGCCCTACGTCGAAAAAATCGACATCAAAACGTGATCCATCTACCGCTCCTCGACCCGGACCAGCCCGAACAATTTCCCGATCCGGCGCGAGCGCTTGCCGATCCCAACGGCCTGCTGGCGTTCGGCGGTGACCTTTCCGCGACACGTCTTCTGGCCGCCTATCGTCAGGGAATTTTTCCTTGGTTCAGCGAAGGCGAGCCGATCCTTTGGTGGTCGCCAGATCCACGCTGCGTTTTTCAAACGAGCAACCTCAAGACCAATCGCAGCCTGCGGCGCCAACTGGCCGGCAAGCACTGGCGTGTCACCGTCGACCAGGCGTTTGCACAGGTCGTCTGCGGTTGCGCTGCGCCTCGCAACGATGGTTCCGGCACATGGATCGTGCCCGGCATGGTGGATGCCTATGTCCGCCTGCATGAGCTTGGCCACGCGCACAGCGTGGAAGTCTGGGACGGCGACCGGCTGATCGGCGGCATCTACGGCATCGCCGTGGGCAAACTGTTTTGTGGCGAATCCATGTTCAGTCGCCAAAGCGGCGGCTCGAAACTGGCGCTGATGGAACTGGCTTCGCTATTGCGCGAAAGAGATTTTCCGATCATCGACGCCCAAGTGGCAAACGCACACACCATAGGCTTGGGTGCGCGGGAAATTCCGCGAGGAATGTACCTTGAGCAGATCGCTCAGCTTGTTGATGCACCCGACATCGGCGGTCGCTGGACCTGAGCGCAAACTCCCAACCGCCGACGAGATGCCTCCCGCCGAAGATTTGCCAGGGACTCACCTTCGGTCAGTAGGCCTTGGCCACATCCTCTCGTGACACATAATCGTCGAGAATCGAGACCAGATCGTCCGCAATGTTGTCGCCTCGCAAGGTCATCGCCCTCACGCGATCGATGAACACCGGTGCCGCCGATGCCCGGCCCTTGCCAGACAGCGAGACGCCGATGCTCGCGTGCCTGCATTCGCCCGGCCCGTCGACGATGTGGGCCATCACCGCAAGGGTGAGATTCTCCACGCCGTCCTATTCCACCCACTACTGGCAGAACCTGGTCAGCAGCAACTATCAGCGGGAACTGAGCAGCAACTGGCAGGCCGCCTTCCTGCAGCTCACTTCGGTGATCGTGTTCAGCGTCATCGGTATCAACGTGGGGCGCCCCACTCGCGCAACCCTGACAAACGCAAGCATCGGCGAGAGAAGAATGTTGAGGACGCCCGCCTTCCCTGGCTCTACCGCAACTCGCTATGGGCGGCGCTGGTGTCGATGTTCGCGCTCACCTTTGCCATCCATGTCACGTCGGGCGCTTTGCATACGACGATCATCTGAGACTGATTTAAAAGACGACGATCAGCGTGGGCGCGTTACTGCCCTCGGCGAAGTTCTGGTCGTCCACTTTGGAACACTTGGCAGATTGTCCTCAGCATCTTACTGCGACAGCGGAGCTCGGCCGAATCCAAGCCGCACGAATCCGGTGACAATGACACCGGCGAGTTGAATAACGAAGATGTGTCGGATGCCGTGCAAAGCTGCCAGACAGAGTTGCCAGGCGCGCGGCCTGCCAGTTACTCAGTTGAGTTTGTCAGGATCCGGTCCCATCCGGTTGCCGGCATCCAGGCCAGCGAGCTGCTTCATCTGATCGGCGTCAAGCGTAAAATGGAACACATCGAAGTTCTCCCTGATACGTGACGGCGTCTCTGATTTCGGAATGACCATGTGACCAAGTTGTAGATGCCAGCGCAGGATGACTTGCGCCGCGCTCTTGCCGTGAGTGTTGGCGATCTGCAAAATCAGCTCGTTTTGCAGCAGGTCGCCGCCTTGGCCCAGCGGGCTCCAGGCCTCGGTCACGATATCTTTCGATTGATTGAACGCGACCACGTCTTTCTGCGCGAAATCCGGATGCAACTCGATCTGGTTGACGACCGGCACGACGCCGGTTTCCCCAATAAGGCGTTCCAGATGCTCCGGCTGGAAATTGGACACGCCAATCGACTTTGCGCGGCCGTCGTCACGCATTTTGATGAGCGCCTTGAAGGTCTCGACATACAGACCCCTCTTCGGCAGCGGCCAGTGGATCAGGTAGAGGTCGACGTAGTCGGTACCGAGATTTTTCAGGCTCGCATCGAATGCCTTGAGCGCAGCGTCGAAGCCCTGATCCTCATTCCACAGCTTGGTGGTAAGGAAAATGTTCGCACGGTCAACGCTCGATCGACGCATTCCCTCGCCTACGCCTTCCTCATTCTTGTAAAAAGCCGCCGTATCGATCGAGCGGTAGCCCGTCTCCAACGCGGTTGCCACCGCATCAGCGGCTGGCTCATTGTCAATCTGGAATACGCCGAACCCCAGTTGAGGGGCTCGTTTCCCATCGTTAAATGTCAGTAACGGCTGGTGGTCGGGCACGGCTGGCTCCTTCAGGTCGAAAATCGAACGGGAGGACTACCCTGCGCGCGTTGCGCTCAACATCGCGTGATCAATCGGCCCGCGAGGCGTAGTGGCTGGACACGTAGTCGTCGAGAATCGAGACGAATTCGCCTGCAATGTTGTCGCCGCGCAGCGTCATCGCCTTCGCGCCGTCGATGAATACGGGGGCGGCTGGCGACTCCCCGTTTCCCGGCAGAGAGATGCCGATGTTGGCGTGCTTGGATTCGCCGGGGCCGTTGACGATGCAGCCCATCACCGCAAGCGTAAGATTCTCCACGCCGTCGTATTTCACCCGCCACAGCGGCATCTGCTCGCGCACGTGTTCCTGCACGGTCTTGGCCAGCACCTGGAAAAATTCGCTGGTGGTGCGACCGCAACCGGGACAAGCGGTGACCAGTGGCGTGAAGGAGCGCAGACCCATGGTCTGCAGCAGCTCCTGCGCCACGATCACCTCGCCGGTCCGCGATGCACCCGGCTCGGGCGTGAGCGAAATGCGGATGGTGTCGCCGATGCCTTCCTGCAGCAATACGGCAAGCGCCGCACTGGACGCAGTAATGCCCTTCGAACCCATGCCGGCCTCGGTCAGGCCCAGGTGCAAGGCGTGGTTACTGCGAACAGCCAGATCACGGTAGACAGCGATCAGCTCCTGCACGCCAGAAACCTTGCACGACAGGATGATGCGATCGCGCGGCAGTCCGATTTCTTCCGCCTTGAGTGCCGAATCCAGCGCCGAACGGATCAACGCTTCCCGCGCCACATGCGATGCATCCCACGGCTCCATCCGCTTCGCGTTCTCATCCATCAGCGCGGTCACCAGGCTCTGGTCGAGCGAACCCCAGTTGGCCCCGATGCGCACCGGCTTGTCGTAGCGCAGCGCCATCTCGATGATGGCACCGAACTGGCTGTCCTTTTTCTTGCCGAAGCCCACGTTGCCCGGGTTGATGCGGTATTTCGCCAGAACCTCGGCACAGGCCGGCTCCGCTTCCAGCAGCTGGTGACCGTTGTAGTGGAAGTCACCGATGATCGGCACTTCCACGCCCATCATCGCCAGCCGTTCAACGATCCGCGGCACCGCGGCGGCAGCGGCCGGCGTGTTGACCGTGATGCGCACCAGCTCGGAACCGGCGCGGACCAATTCGGCAATCTGTTTCGCGGTGCTGGCAGGGTCCTCGGTGTCGGTATTGGTCATCGACTGCACCACAATCGGTGCGCTGCCGCCTACCTGTATTTTTCCCACCTGCACGGCGACGCTGTGTCGTCGGCGGGTCGGCTCGGCCGTAATGGGTTGTTGTGGAGCGCGCTCAGTCATGCAATCAACCAGAATTCAGGCCGCAGCGGCGCCGCGACGATCCGTGCAAGGATACCCGATCAGGTCGAAAGCACGGCCCTCTCGATCATCCGTTGCGGCGCAAAGCGGCCTGCAGCAGGCGTTGCTCGATCCGGGCTTTCCACTTCACCGGCACGCTCAATGCCATGCGAGTGAGCGCCTCTTCCTCGCCCACTGCCGGTTTGCCGGGACGAATCGTGGCGCGCAGGAGGCGAAGCTTGCCGCGCCAGTTGCCCGCACTGGATTTCAACCAGTTCAGTGCCGAAAACAGGCGCTGCTCGACCTCGGTGAAATCGCTGCCAAATGGAAACGCGGGCAACAAGCCCTTCTGTTGCAGCGGCGCAAGGGTTTCGCGCAGAAAACTAGGACGGTGCCGACGCCACGCTTCGGGTATCTCGAAATCGGCCGCCAGCTTGCCGTGGGCCTTGGCCTCGGCGCAAAGCGCCTGCAGGAAGCGGGCGTCGCTGATCGACAACATCGCCTCGATGCATTCGCTGTCGCTCTTGCCACGAAGATCGGCGACGCCGTACTCGGTGACGTAGATGTCGCGAAGATGGCGCGGAATGGTGGTTTGCGCGTAGTTCCAGCGGATGTTGCTCTCGATGCCACCGCCGCTGACGCGCGTCGACCGCAGCAAGAGCACCGAGCGACCACCGGGCAGCTCGTGTGCCATCGCCACGAAGTTGTACTGCCCACCTACGCCGCTCACCACGGCGCCGTCTTCCAGCGTGTCGGACACCGCGGCACCCAGCACGGTGGCCATCATGCAGGTATTGAAGAAGCGCGCGTCGCGACGCTGAAGAGTCGCCAGTGCCTGATGATCGCCGTACAAATGATTCACGTTGGAGACCGGACACATGTCGATCGCATCCGGGTCGGCGCCCTCGGTTTCGTCGAGCCAGTCGTACAAGTCGCGCGAACCGAGAAAGAACGCCCCGCGCAGGTAGTGGCCACCCGGCGTTGCCGCATTCAGCCGACCGGCGACCGAAGCGCGTTCGAGCGCCAGGTTGTTCCAGCTGCGACGCTTCAGGATGCCGCCGCGCTGGAGATGCATGAAGCCATCCATCACCATCTCGCTGGCGCCATACAGGCCGCTTTCGAACGGCGCCAGACCGCCGAGCCAGCCCGCCATGGTGTGAGTGGCCCCGGTGGGATCCAGTGACACCAGCGCGCGTCGCCAGCTGGTGTTGTCGTTGTGTCGCATCAGCACGGCTTTGACCAACGCGTCCGACAGCGCACCGATCCCGATCTGCAGGCAGCCACCGTCCTTGACCAGGGCGCTGGCGTGCAATCCAAGCGCGTATTCGGTCAGATCGATGGGCAACCGCGGCAACGCGAACAGCTTGGGTGAGCTTTGCGGACGCAGCTCAACGTCGAAGTACGCTTCGGGCACTTCGGCATTGCCGCTCATGTACGGCAGGTCGGGGTGCACCACCGCCACGCACGTGGGACGCTGCTTGCCCGCAAGCTCGACCTGGCGCAGGAAATCCAGGGTCAGGTCGGGGTTGCAGGACAGGCTGTAACTCACGCCCTCGGGGCCTTCCCTGCGCGCCACCAGTTGCACCAGAACATTGATCTCCTGAACCACCAGATCGCGGGCAACGTGGGTGTAGTTCTGGCTGATATAGCTGCGCTGGGCGCTGTTTGAATGCAGCAGGTTGCCAGACTGGAGATAGAACTCATGCACCTCCACGTTGGGCGGCAGCCCATCGGCGGCCTGATCCAGCGCGTATTGCGGATCGACCTGGTCGGCGCCGAAATGACGCTTCAAAAACGGCCCCAGAAATCGCCGCTCAAGTCCTGCCGCAGGCTGTGGACGAGTGAGCGAGAGCGCGGTGTAAAGCCGCATCGAGCGCGACGGCTCCGCGCTGGTGAGCGCGTATAACGCGTTAAGCAATGCATGGGGCTTGCCCAGACCCAACGGCGCGGCGATGCGCAGGTCGACACCCAGCTCTTCGGCAAGATGGGTGGCGCAGGTCGCAGTGTCGGTGAAATAGCGCTTGATCGGCATGCGTCGATCATGCCAGAACCGTGCCATCCGGCGCGCACCGACGCCGCATGACCTACACTTTGCCCATGCCGACCCCGTCGCCCCTGTCGAATCAGACCAACCGCGTACTTGCGCAACAGGCCTTGAGCCGCGCCGCCGGCGCGCCTCTGATCGAAGGCAACGCGGTCGAGCTGCTGATTGACGCTGCCGCCAACTACGACGCGTGGCTGGTTGCGATCCGCAGCGCGAAGCAACGCGTGCTGCTTGAAAACTACATCGTCCGCGACGACGCCACCGGCCGCCTCTTTCGCGACGCGCTGGTCGATCGAGCGCAGGCCGGCGTGATGGTCGCCGTTGTCGTCGACTGGGTAGGCTGCCTCGGCCAGGCACGTCGTTCATTCTGGGAACCCTTGCGCCAGGCAGGCGGCGAAGTCCGCGTCTTCAATCCACCACAACTAGGGCAACCTTTTGGCTGGCTCAGCCGCGACCATCGCAAACTGCTGGTGGTCGATGGCCTACACGGCTTCCTCTCCGGTATATGCATCAGCGCCCTTTGGCTGGGCGACGCCTCGCGTCAGATTCCGCCCTGGCGCGACACGGGTGTGGCACTGCACGGGCCGGCCGTGGTGGAGCTGGAATCAGCCTTCGCCCAGAGCTGGAGCGGCATGGGAGAGCCGTTGCCGAGTCTCACCCAGGCTTCGGATCCGTGCCAACACGTTGGCTCGGTATCGCTGCGGGTCATCGCTACCCAGCCGGCCACGGCCAGCATGTACCGTATGGATCAGATGATCGCCGCCATGGCGCAGAAATCACTGTGGCTGACGGACGCCTATTTCGTCGGTATTGCACCGTATGTGCAGGCGCTGGTGGCCGCGGCGCGCGACGGCGTTGACGTGCGGCTGCTGGTACCAGGCAGCAGCGACATACCGGCCGTGGCCAGCATGTCACGGTCGGGCTACCGGCCACTGCTGACGGCCGGCATCCGCGTTTTCGAGTGGAACGGTTCGATGCTGCACGCCAAGACGGCCGTGGCAGATGAGCAATGGGCGCGGGTCGGGTCATCGAATCTCAATATTGCCAGCTGGCTGGGCAACCGGGAAATTGACGTAGCCATCGAAGACGCAACGTTTGCCGCCGAACTTGCCCGCCAGTACGAGCGAGACCTGGAAAACGCTACTGAAATCGTACTGGCGCCGCGGCGAAGTCGGGGCCACCGAGTAACGAGCAGCGCCGATCGACCCAACCGTCCTCGTGGTGGCAGCGGCAGTTCCAGTCGCGCGGCAGCCAGCGCCCTGCGCGTTGCCAACAGCGTGGGCGCCGCACTCTCTGCCCACCGCGTGCTTGGGGATACTTCGAGCGGGCCACTGCTGATCGGCGCGCTGGGCCTGTTGCTGCTGGCGATTGTCGCCGCGCTCTGGCCCGCGTTCATCGGCTGGCCTTTTGCGGTGATTGCGCTCTGGTTTTCGCTCAACCTGGCCGTCAGTGGCTGGCGCCTGAGGCGACGCCACCGTGGCAAGGCAAACCAGGCGAACGAAGACGCCTGATTGCTGGCTGGGACGGTGCTATCACCAAGCGCCATACCGATACATTTTGACGGTCTGGACTGAGCAACGACATGCTAGTCTCCCCATCCCATGCCGACCCCCGACGACATCGCGCCGCGCCATATCCTCACGCCCAGCATGCTCAACCGGCTGGTGCGGGATCTACTGGGCGATGCGTTCCCGCAGGTATGGATTGAGGGCGAGCTGTCGAATGTGGCCAAACCCGCATCCGGCCACCTCTATTTCACGCTGAAGGACAGCAGCGCCCAGGTCCGCTGCGCCATGTTCCGGCCCAAGGCAAGTGTCTTGCGATTCCGTCCGACCGACGGCATGCAGGTGCTGGTACGCGCCAAAGTGGGCCTCTACGAACCGCGCGGGGAATTTCAGCTGGTGGCGGAGTACATGGAGCCCGCGGGCGAAGGCGCGCTGCAGAGAGAGTTTGAACAGCTGAAGGCCAGACTGGCGGCCGAAGGCCTGTTCGACGCCGGTCGCAAGCGCACCCTGCCCCGTTTTGCCCGCCGCATCGGCGTCATCACCTCCGCCACCGGCGCCGCCGTGCGTGATGTATTGAGCGTGCTGGCACGGCGCTGGCCGCTGGCAGATGTCGAGGTGTTGCCGGTACCAGTGCAAGGTCGCGACGCGCCGCCGGCGATCGTATCGATGCTGCGCAAGGCGTCTGGCAGCGGCCGCTACGACGTGCTGCTGCTGACCCGTGGTGGTGGTTCGCTGGAAGACCTGTGGGCGTTCAACGAGGAAACCGTGGCGCGGGCGATTCATGCCAGCGCGGTGCCGGTGGTGTCGGCGGTTGGTCACGAGATCGATTTCAGCATTGCCGACTTTGTCGCCGATCTTCGCGCACCGACGCCGTCCGCAGCCGCGGAATTGCTGGTGCCGGACGCGGTGGCGGTCGAACGTCATCTGCGGCAGTGGCAGCAGCGAATCGTGGCCTTGCAGCAACGTCAGTTGCAGTCTCACGCACAACGACTGGATCACCTGATGGCACGCCTGCAGGCACAACGGCCGCAGGCGCGACTGGCGGGCGACCGGCAGCGCCTCATCGACCTCAGGCGCCGGCTGACGTCAGTTTTTCGCGAGCACGCCCAGCTTCGTCAGGCGAGGCTGGAGCGACTGCACGCACGCTTGCTGGCGCAGCATCCGAATACCCGTCTCTCCTTGCTGGGTCGAAGGCTTGCCGAACAGGATCAGCGACTGCGCCGCGCGATGACACACATCCTCGAACGCCGGCAGACGCGACTGCAGCACACCGCTCGCGCGCTGCACGCCGTGAGTCCGCTGGCCACGCTGGAACGCGGTTACGCGATCGTGTTCGATGCTGACGGACAGGTGCTTCGCTCGGCCAAGGGTGTGGTGGCTGGCACGCCGCTGCGTGCGCGACTGGCCGACGGCGAACTGTCGTTGCGGGTCAGCGAAGACTGAAGCGTCGTCTGCGGCGTCCCAGTCGCTCAGGACATGCTGTCGCAGCGCTGGCGGTCATCCCGCGGCCACGCGACGCCGGTTAAGCTGCTCCGCGTTTGCTTTCCACTCGCCGCGCCACGCCATTGCCAAGGGTCCCTCCGTGCTCAAGAAAACCTATCCCTACTATCTGGCCAACCAGCCGCAGACGTCCAGAACGATGTTGGATGTGCGCGACAAGTTCAGCGGCAAGGTCGCCACCCGTGTGGCAGTGCCCGATGCCAAGGCCACGGAAAAAGCCATCGCCGCCGCCGTCAAGGCAACGACACCGATGCGCAACTTCAAACCCTGGGCCCGACAGGCGGTACTGCAGCATTGCGCCCGTCGCTTTGCCGAGCGTCGCGACGAACTGGCCGAAGCGCTGTGCATCGAGGCCGGCAAGCCGATCAAGGATGCTGCCGGTGAAGTCACGCGGCTGATCGAGACGTTCCAGATCGCCGCCGAAGAAGCCGTGCGCATCAACGGCGAGACGCTGAATCTCGAACTGGCCTCCCGTCTGGACGGATATCACGGCTACACCCGACGCGTGCCGATCGGTCCGGTGGCCTTCATCACCCCTTTCAATTTTCCGCTGAATTTGGTCGCACACAAGGTGGCACCGGCGATTGCCGCCGGCTGCCCATTCGTGTTGAAGCCTGCGGAAAAGACCCCTATCGGCGCGCTGATCATCGGCGAAGTGCTGGCTGAAACCGATCTCCCCAAGGGCGCGTTCTCGATCCTCACCCTGGACGGCCAGCACGCCTCGCCGCTAGTCGAGGACGAGCGCTTTAAACTTCTGTCCTTCACCGGTGGTCAGATCGGCTGGGAGCTGAAGGCGCGCGCCGGTCGCAAGAAGGTCGTGCTGGAACTGGGCGGAAACGCAGCGTGCATCGTCGATGCAGACCAAGGCAAGGATCTTGATCACGTGGTCGAGCGGCTGGTCTTCGGTGCGTTCTACCAGTCCGGCCAGAGCTGCATCGGCGTGCAGCGGATCTACGCGCACCAAGATGTCTATCAAGCGCTGAAGAAAAAGCTGGTCGCTGCCACCCGCAAGCTCAAGAGCGGCGATCCAAAGAACAAAGACGTCTTCCTCGGCCCGATGATCGACGAAGCCGCCGCCACCCGCCTGCACGACTGGATCGTCGCGGCAAAAAAAGCTGGCGGCAAGATCCTCTGCGGCGGCAAGCGTGACGGCGCGATGCTCGAAGCCACGCTGATGGAGAACGTGCCGGCCGATGCGAAGGCCAATCGCGAGGAAGCCTTCGGACCGTTCGCCCTGCTGGCTCCGTTCGGCAAGTTCAGCGATGCCATCAAGCTGGTTAACGACTCCGATTACGGCCTGCAGGCAGGCATCTTCACCAACCAGCTCGACCACGCCATGCGCGCCTGGAACGAGCTGGAGCAAGGCGGCGTGATCGTCAACGACATCCCCAGCTTCCGCGTCGACAACATGCCCTACGGCGGGATCAAGCTCTCCGGTCTCGGCCGTGAAGGCCTGCGTTACGCGATCGAGGATATGAGCGAAATCCGCCTGATGGTGATGCGCGAGCGCTGAGATTTCGTCGGCTACGCCGACAGCGTCTGGTCAGCATCCATGCTGCGTCGGAGTTCGGTAGCGTCCCTCAGCGGAGGCGCACCGAACTGTCGGCTGTATTCGCGACTGAACTGCGACGGGCTCTCGTAGCCGACGCGATGGGCAATGGAGGCGACGTCGCCCCGCTCGGTAAGCAACAACCGCCGCGCTTCCTGCAGCCGCAGCTGCTTCTGGTACTGCAGCGGGCTCATGGCCGTGATGGCGCGGAAATGATGATGGAGCGATGACGCACTCATCGCCACCTCGGCGGCCAGTTCCTCGATGCGCAGCGAAGCGGCGTAGTTCACCTTCAGCCACTCGATCGCACGGGCAATTTGCTGGCTACGACTGCCCGCAATGGCAAGCTGGCGAAGCATCGGCCCCTGTGGCCCGGTCAGCAGCCGGTACATGATCTCCCGCTCGATCAGCGGCCCGAGCACCGCCAGGTCGCCGGGCTTGTCTAGCAGGCGCACCAACCGCAGCACGGCGTCGAGCAGACCATGGTCGAGCGGGCTTACCGACAGGCCGCGTCCGCTGCCTTCGCCCGAACCCGCCAGTGCGGCGGCGGTCAGCATTTCGCCCAGCCGGTTCATGTCGAAATCGAGCCTCGCGCAGAGGTACGGCTTGGACGGCGATGCCTGAGTGACGTGGCAGAAGGCCGGCAGGTTGAAGGAGGTGATCAGGTAGTTGGTTTCATCGTAGCGATAGGTGTCATCGCCCAACATCAACTGTTTGGCACCCTGCGCCACGAGAATCAATCCGGGTTCATAGGTAAACGCGGTCCGCGGCTCCGGCGCGCTGGTGCGAAAAAATACCAGGCGTTCATAGGTCGACTGATGGCGGCCATCACTGCCGGTGGATTGTTCAATCAGACTTGCCAATTCTTCGCGGTCACGTGCTAAGCGAGCGGACTCGTTATCAAAAGAAATCATGGTTTCAACGCTTTATATATTGACTTTGGAGGCATGCAGATTGCCCAATCCTGCATCATACACCCAACACGTTTCCGCAAATTTGCAGGATCAGGCAAGGATTGAACAGTAACTGACTACGCCCTCGCTTCCCTGACCGCGCATACTTTTCTCCCTCCCTTCCCCTCTCAAGGAAACTTGCATGGCTCTCAACATCAAGGGTTACGCGGCCCAATCCGCCACCACGCCGCTGGCACCGCATTCGTTCGAACGTCGCGATCCGCGCGCCGACGATGTGGTGATCGACATTCTGTATTGCGGCGTCTGCCATTCCGATCTTCACCAGGCTCGCGACGAGTGGGGCGGCAGCGTTTATCCGATGGTGCCGGGCCACGAGATTGTGGGTCGGATCGCGTCCGTCGGCGCCGAAGTGAAGAACTTCAAGCCGGGCGAGATGGTCGGTGTCGGCTGCATGGTGGACTCCTGTCAGCATTGCGAAGCGTGCGACGAAGGCCTCGAACAGTATTGCGTCAATGGCATGACCCCGACCTACAATGGCAAGGACAGGCAAGACCAACTGCCCACGTACGGCGGTTACTCTCAGCGCATTGTAGCCAGTGACAAATTCGTGCTGCGCCTCGACGACCGCCTCGACCCCAAATCCGCCGGGCCGCTGTTGTGCGCCGGGATCACCACTTGGTCGCCGCTGCGTCACTGGAAGATCGGCAACGGCAGCAAGGTCGCCGTGGTGGGTCTCGGTGGTCTGGGTCACATGGGTCTGAAGTTTGCCAAGGCCCTCGGGGCGGATGTCACCCTGTTCACACGTTCGCCCAGCAAGGAAGACGAAGCACGTCGTCTCGGTGCCGATCATGTGGTGCTGTCCACCGATCCCGAACAGATGAAATCCGTGGCACGCCACTTCGACTTCATCCTCGACACAGTGCCGCAGCAGCACGATCTCAACCCCTACCTCGCAACGCTGGCGCTCAACGGCGTGCATTGTCTGGTGGGGTTGGTCGAACCGATCGAGCCAGCGGTGCATTCGGCCAACGTCATCTCCGGCCGCCGTTCGATCGCCGGTTCGTTGATCGGCGGCATCGCCGAGACGCAGGAGATGCTCGATTTCTGCGCCGAACACGGCATCACCAGCGATGTAGAGATGATCGACATCCAGCACATCAACGAGGCTTACGAGCGCATGCTCAAGAGCGACGTGCGCTATCGCTTCGTGATCGA
>JBDTXA010000064.1:0-17613 GCA_040006415.1 Rhodanobacter sp. | reverse complement strand
ACTTGACTGTTAATCAGGGGGTCGTTGGTTCGAGTCCAACTTCGGGCGCCAGATTTGAAAGACTTCGCAGCGATGCGGAGTTTTTTTTGCCTTTCGTATGTGCAATGCATCTGGATGCGCATCCGATTGGCAAAAGTAGGCTGAAACGAATCCAGTGAACCCGAGCCATGCGTCAGAAACACCGCAACCAAAGTATCGGCTCACCGCAGCAACGCGTGCCTGACAATGCTGTGAACTCACACCCGTGCCTGCGAAAAGCGTTCGTCGCAAGGTGTTGTGGACGCTTGTTGGCAGCCGACCGTCGAGAAGCGCCGCGGTGGTCAGTTATCAGTTAACCGCCGGTCCCTGCCCAGGGTTCACCCATCCGGTCCGGTGCAGCTGGCCGCCTGAGCGCCAGTGCCCGGTGCGCCGCGGATGCGGCCGGAATTGGAGACCACGACCGCAAGCGTTCGACCTGTGGCGTCGGGTGCACAAAAAAGCACGGTGAGGTTGCTGCCACGCGCGCTGCCGTCAGGGCGAAAGCGCACGATGTGTCGGCCCACGCTGCTGCGGATGATCACTTGGTGGTGGTAGCCGGCACCGACATGCAGGGGGCCGTGGTCCGGCTGGTCATCGTGATCGTTGTCATGCCCCATAAGCCAGCCGCCATCCCAGCGACCTTCGTCGCTGCAGGTGGCGCCGTCGCGACTGGGGCAAAGCATGGTGCGCATGCCCGTAGTCGCTGCCGTCGCGCGGGCGTTTTGCAGGGCGGCCATGAAATCGGTCTGGGCCACCTGCAGGCGGTCGCGGGACAGCAGCCGGTGAAGCGGTGGGACGGCAATGCTGGTCAGTACCGCCATGATGGTCAGCACCATGATTTGCTCGATCAGGGTGGTGCCCTGGGCCTGGTATGGGTTGCCGGTCGATTTCACGGCGTCGCTTCCTGCGTGTCCGGGAAACCCATATTAGACAGCGTGGCCTGGTCAATGCAGTAGCCCTTCGATGGCCCGGTTGTCGGTGACTGCTGACGGATGCTGTCAGCAGTCCTGATTTAAACTGGCTCAAACCGCCCACATCTGTAGCCGATGACTGACCGCTTTCAACTTGTCGCTCCCTACCAGCCTGCCGGTGATCAGCCGTTGGCGATCAAACGACTGACCGAGGGTTTCGAGGCCGGCCTTGCCGCCCAGACCTTGCTCGGCGTCACCGGTTCGGGCAAGACCTACACCATCGCCAACGTGATCGAGAACGTGCAGCGACCGACGATTGTGATGGCGCCGAACAAGACCCTGGCGGCGCAGTTGTACGGGGAATTCAAGGAATTTTTTCCGCACAATGCGGTGGAATACTTTGTCAGCTACTACGACTATTACCAGCCGGAAGCCTACGTGGTGGCGTCGGACACCTTTATCGAGAAGGACTCCTCGATCAACGAACACATCGAGCAGATGCGGCTGTCCGCGACCAAGGCGCTGCTGTCGCGTCGTGATTCGATCATCGTGGCCTCCGTGTCAGCGATCTACGGCCTTGGCAATCCTGCGGATTACCTGTCACTGCGGCTCATCCTGGCCACCGGCGAGCGCATCGATCAACGCAAGTTGATCCATCAGCTGACCGAACTGCAGTACACCCGTAACGAAATGGAGTTGCGCCGCGGCACCTATCGCGTGCGCGGTGAAGTCATCGACGTGTTTCCGGCCGAGTCGGAAACCGAGGCGCTGCGCATCGAGCTGTTCGATGGCGAAGTGGAGAAAATGGCGCTATTCGATCCGCTCACCGGCGAAACCATCCGCAAGGTGCAGCGCTACACCGTCTATCCGCGAACCCACTACGCCAGCACGCGGCAGAGTGTGCTCAACGCGATCGAGACCATCAAGATCGAGCTGAAGGAACGGCTGGAGGTGCTGTATCGAGATAACAAGCTGGTCGAGGCCCAGCGTCTGGAGCAGCGCACGCGGTTCGATATCGAGATGATGACCGAGGTCGGTTACTGCCAAGGCATCGAGAACTACTCACGCCATCTCACTCGCCGCATGCCGGGCGAGCCGCCGCCGACCCTGTTCGACTATCTCCCGGCCGATGGTCTGCTGGTGATCGATGAATCCCACGTCACCGTTCCTCAGCTCGGGGCCATGTTCAAGGGCGATCGCTCGCGCAAGGAAACGCTGGTTGAATTCGGCTTCCGCATGCCTTCGGCGATGGACAACCGGCCGCTGAAATTTGACGAGTGGGAGCAGCGCGTTCCGCGCGCGATCTACGTGTCCGCCACGCCGCGCGACTACGAACTGCAGAAATCCGGAGATGCGGTGGTCGAACTGGTGGTGCGCCCCACCGGCTTGGTCGACCCCGAGGTCGAGGTGCGCCCGGTGCGTACACAAGTAGACGACCTGCTCAGCGAGGTGCACAAGCAAGTAGCCATTGGTGATCGCGTGCTGGTCACCACGCTGACCAAGCGTATGGCCGAGAATCTCACCGAATATCTTGCCGAGCACGACGTCAAGGTTCGTTACCTGCACTCGGATATCGAGACGGTGGAGCGCAGCGAGATCATCCGCGACCTGCGCCTGGGCGAGTTCGATGTGCTGGTCGGCATCAACTTGCTGCGCGAGGGTCTGGACATGCCCGAAGTGTCGCTGGTGGCCATTCTCGATGCCGACAAGGAAGGCTTCCTGCGCTCGACCGGCTCGCTGATCCAGACCATCGGCCGTGCGGCCCGAAACGTTCGCGGCAGGGCGATCCTGTATGGCGATACGGTCACCCGTTCGATGCAGGCGGCGATGGACGAAACCGCACGCCGTCGCGAAAAGCAGGTGGCCTGGAACGAGGAACAGGGCATCGTGCCGACCACCATCGTGCGCCGCATCGCCGACATCATGGAAGGTGCCCGCAGCGAGGCTGGCAACCGACGTGGCAGCAAGTCGTCGCGCGGCAGCCGTGCGGTGGCGGAGGAGAATGTGGAATACAGCGGTCTCAGCGCCAAGGAGGCGGCAGTCACGATGAAGAAGCTGGAGGCGCGAATGTACAAGCACGCTCAAAACCTGGAGTTCGAAGACGCGGCCAAACTGCGCGACCAGATCCACCAGTTACGGGAATTGTCTCTGCGCTGACGTCTGCCATGGCGTCTTGTCCAGTGCCATCGCCTACCGTATACTTCGCGGCTCGCGTAGCAGTTCGGACGCGATTTGGGCGGTTAGCTCAGCGGTAGAGCACTTCCTTGACATGGAAGGGGTCACAAGTTCGATCCTTGTACCGCCCACCAATTAGAACAAAGACTTAGGCCACCTCAACGGGTGGCCTTTTTCGTTGTCCGGACGCTGGGACGGAAACTGGCGCTGAAACGAAAAACGCCACCGGTGAGGGTGGCGTCCAGGAACTATTCAAAGTTCAGCGCAGAAATCTCTTAGGCTCATACCAGCTTGGCTTGCGATGCTCTTGAGCAACTTCTTGGTGTAAGGGGAATTGTGCTCATCGAGAGTTACCTTCAGAAGGTTGTTCCCGTTTTCCTTAACCCACTGCGTGTGAGATGTCGCCTTCTGGGCTCTCTCAGCGGACCCCAATTTTCTTGAAATCTGAACCGCATCCCTGTGAGTTAACGGAGCCACTCGTCCCATTTAGCAGGGCCGCATAGCTGGTTGCAGGGGAAGCACTTCACAAAAAAGTTTCACAGCATCGCGTTGAATGCGGGCCAAGCGAGATAAACAGGCATACAGGTAGTACTTGGCGCGGATATCCAGCGGCGACTTCCGCGTCAGCAACTGGCTTGCGTACGCTCTATCCTCACCCACCAATGCATTGTAAACGTACTCTCCGATCTGAGCGTGCAGCTTGGCCCTTGCTTCCTCGAACGTTTCCGCTTGAGCGGCCAACGACAAATCCACGCAAACAGCCACCCACAGATCGCCCTCCCGCTCGCCGTAGCAGCGTAAAATCATGTCTTGTGCGTGCATCGTATTCTCCATCTCACCTTGTGAGCGGTTACTTCTTCCCTGACGCCGCCGTAGATGACTACGGTGCGAGTCACCTTACGACGAAAACGGCCCAAACTCATCGGCTGGACCGCTCGGCAGCGGTATCGACCGCTTGAATAGGTGTAAGGCTATTCTAGTGAATCTTGACAAAGGCAATATTTATTTGCGGGTCGATTGACTCATTTTCCGTGACACGGGTGGCTTCAGGCGATAGGGTGCCTCGATCATCGGATCGAGCCTGACTCCCATTGTCGGCGATGCCTGACAATCATCGGCGGATTGACGGGGGCGCGCTGGGGATTGTGGAAGCGCTTGAACTGGAATGACAAACTCCTCAGGAAGGATCAGGAAACCGGCGAGGAGGTTCATCGACGCAGGCCGTTGCGCAAACGGTTCTGCCCACTTGTAGAGTTTGGCTTGCCCACTGGCAGCTTTGGGTCATGGTCGCCAGCCACGCTGGCCGCCGGGTTCATTGCTCGTCGCTGGATCCGCTTGCATGTGCCGCACCTCTCGTATCTACAAGCCTTGCAGAAGGATCAGTTCGAGGAAGCCCAGCAGCACAGGTGTCCGGATTCGATTCCCAGTCATGTTTCCAGCTCTTCACGCAACGCCTTTGCGTCCTGCCGCGCCAGCCACTTGGACCGGCGCGGGTGAGGCTCTCGGTTCGGCACCGTAGTCAAGAAGACCGCGCCGCGTCATCAGCATCGCCGTCGAGTATCTGCCCGCAATACAAAAAAGGCCGTCCCTTGTGGGCGGCCTTTTTGTCATGCAGCAGCGCCTTCCGTCCGCAGCCTCACTCCACCGTTCGGGCTTGGCGCTTGCGCGCGTATCGCCATCGGATCCAGCGCTTTTCCGCCCAGAGCAACCCCTTTCGGGTGGGGCGCCGGAGAAAGGGAATGTCCTGCGCCAGCAGCAGCAGCCCAAGCGGCAGCATCCACACGCCGAGCAGAGGCAGAATGCTGAACACGCCCCCCAGGATCAGGAGCAAGCCGATCGGGATACGCAGCCATCGGGCCGAAGGTTCCCGCAGCCAGCGTATCGATCGCCGCAGGAAACGCGGGAGTCCTGACTCGAGGCGATCGAGTTGCCGGTTCAGCCTTTCCTCGTCTCTGTCGACCATGAGTTTCCGCTGTGGTGTGAAAGCAATCAGCCCGCGAATCGCTTGATCCATGATACGTACTTGTCGACGAAGCCCTGCACAAACTTTGCCGTACTCTGATTGCCGATGGTGCCATCCTCGGCAATCAGGTCGTCCTTGAACTGAATATAGACTTCCGGTTGTGCCAGCGTCGCGACATCCAGATAAGCAAGGACGTTGCGCAGATGCTGCTGTGCCAGCGCCGTGCCGGTGGCGCCGATCGAGGCGCCGATCACGGCGCCCGGCTTGCCGGCGAAAGAGTTCGTTCCCCACGGCCGCGAGGCGATGTCGATGGAGTTTTTCAGCACGCCGGGGATCGAGCGATTGTATTCGGGGGTGACAAAGAGCAAGCCGTCGGCCGATTCGACGTCATGCTTCAGCCGCTTGGCGACGGCGGGGTAGTCGCTGTCGAAGTCCTGCGTGTAGAGCGGCAGATCGTCGATCTGCACGTGTTTGAAGGAGAACTCCGGTGGCGCCAGTTTTTCCACGGCGCGGGCCAGGCGGCGGTTGAACGATCCCTGGCGCAGACTGCCGACAAACACGGCGATGTTCAGCTGGCTCATTTTTTTGTCCCCTCGAAATGGCGACCCGCGTGGTGGCGATGACATGTATGGGTGACAGCACCCATAGCGGTCAATGTAGCGCCAAATGGCGTCAAAGACCGATGAATGTGGCCGTCACGGCCCTCGTAGCGTGTACTCTTTAATAGCTGGAATATCTTCTGCTTTCTGTCAAACATTCACCTGCGAATAAATTTTATGCAAGCCATCGAAACCTTGATCGACGACGCTTTCGAGCGCCGAAATGCGCTGAGCCAGACTGAAATCGAGACTCATCTGCGACCGGCCATCGCCCAAGTGCTCGAGCTACTTGAATCCGGCGAGTGCCGCGTAGCCGAGCCGGACGGAAGCGGTGGCTGGAAGGTCAATCAGTGGATCAAGAAAGCCGTGCTGCTGTACTTCCGCATCAGCGACAACATCGTCGTCGACGGCGGACCGGCGATGGCGTTCGACAAGGTGCCCCTGCGCTTCGCCCACGGCGACGACGCGGAGTTGAAGGGGCTCGATGCTCGAGTCGTTCCAGGGGCGCTGGTGCGGCGTGGCGCGCACATCGCGAAGGATGCGGTGCTGATGCCGAGCTACGTCAACATCGGCGCCTACGTCGGCGCGGGCAGCATGGTCGACACTTGGGCGACGGTCGGTTCCTGCGCTCAGATCGGTGCCGGCGTGCATCTTTCCGGCGGCGTCGGCATCGGTGGCGTGCTGGAGCCGCTGCAGGCAAATCCGACCATCATCGAGGACAACTGCTTTATCGGTGCGCGTTCGGAAGTGGTCGAAGGCGTGGTGGTTGAGCGCGGCAGCGTGATCGGCATGGGCGTGTTTCTCGGCCAGTCGACCCGCATCTACAACCGTGCCACCGGCAAGGTCAGTTACGGCCGTGTGCCGGCGGGCAGCGTGGTGGTGTCCGGCAGCCTGCCGGCGCAGGACGGCAGCCACAGCCTCTACGCCGCCATCATCGTGAAACAGGTCGATGCGAAAACGCGCAGCAAGACCAGCGTCAACGAGCTGCTGCGAGCTCTGTAAGACTTCACCCTGTGGGTGATGGCGCTTGCAGCACGATTGATCGCCCACGGGGTGGGCTTCTTCAGGACCTCCGCATGACTAGTCATACGCTGTATGGCCTTCCAAATTGCGATACCTGCCGCAAGGCGCGCAACTGGCTGGTCCGCTTTGACGTCGAGCACGAATTTGTCGACTATCGCGCCAATCCCGTACCGGCCAGCACGCTTAAGGACTGGGCGCGGCAGCTTGGTGGATGGGAGAAGCTGGTCAACAAGTCGTCGACGACCTGGCGCAACCTTCTGCCGCAGCGCAAGGATCCGGGCAGCGATCCAGAGTGGACGCTGCTGCTGAAGGAGTATCCGGCGCTGATCCGTCGTCCGGTCGTGCAGCAGCCCGATGGTTCAGTGAGTGTCGGGTTCTCCGACAACGGGTTCAAGAAGCTGTTCAGCCACTGATGGCGGTATCTGCTGTGGTCCTGCGATCGGCAGAGGCATGTCCGCTCGATCGAGAGCTGGCAATTCAGACGGCTGAACGCGACCCGTCCTCACCGGCATTTGCGGTTCGTTGCTAGGCTTGGCTTTGTCTTGTTGCCGATCTGCCTCCCCATGCCTGTTTCCTTAGCGCTTCGGCGTCCCGGACCCCCTCCCTTTTTTCTGCGGGCGTCACTATGAGCGACGATCGAGAGCGCCGATTCCGCAGCAATCTGCGTATCGAGCGGGATAATGCGGCGTTGTACGCGCGCCTTGCCGAACTGGCGGACGATAGCCGTCTTGGGCAGGTTTATCGGCGAATTGCCGTTGGTGAGCAGACCAATGCCTCTTTTTGGGAAGCGAGGCTGCAGGAACTGGGCGTGCTGGTACCCGCGTCGCGCATCGGTCTGCGGGTCAGGGCGCTCGGCTGGCTGGCACAGCGCTTCGGTACCGAATTCGTGATGCCGACGGTGGTGCGTCTCGAACATGCCGATTACGCGGCCACGCCGGTGGATCGATCCGGCCATCGCGATCATTTTGCACGAACCGACGAACAGGCCAAAACCGGGGGCCGCCACCGTACCCAGAACGGCAACACGCTGCGCGCCGCCGTGCTGGGTGCCAATGACGGGCTGGTTTCCAATGTCAGCCTGGTGATGGGCATGGCTGGCGCCGCCTCGGGCGATCACGCGGTGCTGCTGGCCGGTCTGGCGGGTCTGGTCGCGGGCGCCTGTTCCATGGCCATGGGGGAATGGTTGTCGGTGAACAGTTCGCGCGAGTTCTACCAGGCGCAGATTACCGAGCGTGCCGAGCGCCTGGCGGTAGCTCCCGAAGACGGCTTGCGCCACATCGCCGGCTTCTACCGGGCGAAGGGACTGGATCCTGCCGCAGCCGAGCATCTCGCCGAGCATGTGGTGGAGACGCCGCGCGCGGCGCTCGACATGCTGGTGCGCGAGGACCTGGGCATCGATCCGGGCGAGCTTGGCGGTTCTGCCTACGGCGCGGCGATCTCGTCGTTCTGCTTGTTCGCCTGCGGTGCGCTGTTTCCGGTAGCGCCGTACTTCTTTCTCGGTGGACAGACGGCAATGCTGGCGAGCGCCTGTTCCACCGCGGTGGGTTTGTCGCTGATCGGAGTCGGCACGGCGCTGTTCACGGGGCGCAGTATGCTCTTCTCGGTAGCGCGCCAGTTCGGTATCACCACCGCAGCGGCGGCCGTCACCTATCTGGTCGGGCACCTGCTGGGTGTGGTTCTGCTGGGGTGATCGGGACGCCCTTGGTATGCTGCGAGCCTCTTCCATGCCGTGATATGCCCTGACCATGTCCGAAGTTTTCGAGCTTGCCTGTGACCTCATTCGTCGTCGGTCGGTAACACCGGAAGACGCCGGTTGCCTGCCGCTTGTCGGTGATCGACTGGAGAGCGCAGGTTTTCGCCTTCAGCATTTCAGCCACGGCCGGGTGGAAAATCTCTGGGCGACTCATGGCGAGGCCGGGCCGACCCTGATGTTTCTCGGTCATACCGACGTGGTGCCGAGCGGGCCGGAGTGCTCATGGCAGAGCCCGCCGTTTGAGCCTTCGGTACGCGATGGCCATCTATACGGCCGCGGTGCGGCAGACATGAAGGGTTCGGTAGCCGCGATGGTGGTGGCGCTGGAGCAGTTCGTCGTTGAGCATCCAAAGCACCACGGCAGGGTGGGGTTGCTGCTTACCTCCGACGAGGAAGGTGTTGCCATCGACGGCGTGCGCAAGGTCGCCGAGCATTTTCGCCGGAGCGGCGAGGTGATCGACTGGTGCGTGGTGGGCGAGCCGTCGGCAATGGAAACAATCGGCGACCTGATCCGCGTCGGACGACGCGGCTCGCTTTCCGGCACACTCACCGTGCGTGGCGTGCAGGGACATGTGGCGTATCCGGAAAAGGCGCTGAATCCGATTCACGCGTTCGCTCCGGCGCTGGCGGAACTTGTTGGCGAACGATGGGACGAGGGCAACCAGGATTTTCCGCCGACCTCATTCCAGGTATCCAACCTCGATGCCGGCACCGGTGCCAACAATGTGATTCCGGGCGATCTTGTCGCCCTGATCAATTTTCGTTACAGCACGGCCAGCAGCGCCGACGAGCTGCGCGAGCGCACAGAGGTCATCCTCAGGAAGCACGGCCTGGCTTTCCATCTCGACTGGCATTTATCGGGAGAGCCATTTCTGGCCCCTGCTGGCGGGCGACTGCGAAAGACCGTTGTCGATGTGTGTCAGGAGTTGTGTGGCATGACGCCGGAAGAAAGCACCGGTGGCGGTACCTCCGACGGCCGTTTCATTGCACCGCTGGGGACCGAGGTGGTCGAGCTCGGCCCGGTTAACGCCACCATCCACAAGATTGACGAGTGCATCGATCTGAAGGCGCTGGAGCGGTTGCCGCAGCTTTATCACGCCATTTGCAAGCACATGCTCGGCTGATCCATATCGCCGTGTTCAATGCGTCGCGTCAGGCCATTGTTGCGGCACCTTGCGCAGGTCTTTCAGGTCGTAGCCCATCGCCCTTACTTTCTCCACCATGGCATCGTAATCAGCCAGAGGAATGGTCGGCGTGCGTGCCATGATCCAGACGTAATCGCGCTTGTCGCGCGCGATGATGGTCTGGCTGTAGTCGTTGTTGAGAGAAGCAATGACGTACTGCGCCTTGATCGGCCAGATGATCTGCACACCCCATACGGCGTTGTGGGTGTTGTCCTGGACAAAGCCGGTGGAGTTGATCTCCTTCCGCTTGCTGTCGAACGAACCCTTGCGGTAGCGGAAGACAGTATCGATTTTGCCATCGGACTTGAGCGTGTAGGTTTCCACCGCATTGTAGGCTTCCCGCTCGAAGTAGCTGGGAATGCTGGCGATCACGTACCAGCTGCCCATGAATCGGGAAAGATCGACCTGGGCGACCGGTTTGATCGGCGGCAGATCGGCGGCTTGCGTGTTGACACTCGCTACGCCGGCGATCAGGCCACAGGCGAGAAGGAAGGCTTTCGGCATATTCATGAGGCTCTCCGGTTATGACGGGTGATGAGTTCAGGGGCGTACGAAACGGTAATGCGCGACCAGCCACTCCTGGCCATTGTCGTAACCGAACAATTCGGCGCATGACATCCAGAACATGCGCCAGCGCTGGAACCAGAGCGCCGCCGACTTGCTGCCGTAAGCCTCGGTCAATATCGCCATGACTTCGTCTTTGCGCGCGTCCTGGTTAGCCAGCCAGTGGTTGGATGTGCGCTGATAGTGGGTGCCGTCGACGTGCCAGCGATGCTCGATCTTCAGGTCGCGCTGAAACCACAGCAGGGTGTCCGACGCGGGCATCAGGCCACCGGTGAAAAAGTGGCGGCCCATCCAGTTGTCGTCACCGCTGGTCTCGAACGGATACATCAGCGTCTTGTGCGCAAAGATGTGCACGAACAGCTTGCCACCCGGTTTCAGCCAGCTCGCGACGCGGGCCAGCAGGGTCTCGTAGTTGCGCATGTGCTCGAACATCTCGATCGAAACACATCGATCGAATGCTGGGTTGTCCAGTTGCAGCTGGTTGACGTCCTGGGTGATGACTTTCACATTGAACAGGCCGCGCGTGAAACACTTGGCCTCAATGTGTTTGCGCTGCTGGTTGGAGTTGGAGACGGCGGTGATGTGCGCGTTGGGGTAGCGTTCGGCCATCCAAAGCGTCAGCGAACCCCAGCCGCAGCCGAGTTCGAGAATCTTCTGTCCGTCGGCCAGTTCGGCACGCGCGCCGTAGAGTTTCAGCATCGCGTCTTCGGCCTGCTCGAGCGATTCGTCACCACGCGGGTAGTAGCAACTCGAATACTTCAGACGCTTGCCGAGGCACAGTTCGAAAAACTTTGGTGGCAATTCGTAGTGCTGCGCATTGGCCGCATCGGTATGAATTGCCACTGGACTTTGACGCAGCATGTCGATGCGCTCGGCAAAACGCGCTGCCTGCTTATCGATACCCCCGTCCATCTCTTCACGCAGTCGTTGCCCGCACATGCGGCGGATGCCCTGGCGCAACAGCGGGTCGGGTATGCGGCCACGTTCGGCCAGGCCAAGCAGACCGGTCGCGGGCTGTTCCTGTGATAGTTCGGTCTCGACGTCAGCGTGGTTCATGATTTGCTCCTTTTTGGAAACCAGGGAATCAGCATCGGTGTGCTTTCTTGATAGGCCCGATAGTCTTCGCCGCGACTGCGCAGCGCATGGGTCTCGGTGTAGGGGATGCCGCTGATCCAGCGCAAAAACACATACATCACCAAGGGGCCAGACCACGCCAGCCACCACAGCGGTGAACCGGCGGCGAGGCAGACGTAGGCGAACCAGTGCACCCATTCAAAAAAATAGTTGGGATGACGCGAATAGCGCCACATGCCATCGCGGCAGGTGCGACCCGTGTTGGACGGGTTGGCGCGGAAGCGCGCCAGCTGCCGATCGGCGATCGATTCGCCGATGACGCTGACCAGCCAGATGATCACGCCGACCAGCAACCATCCGACGGCGAGATCCGGATTGGCGGCGACCGCCAGAAACGGCAGCACAAATAGCGGAATCAGCAAGGCCTGAAACTGGAAGAACAGGAAGAAGTTGCGCTGGTTACCATCCCAGTGGGCACGTAGGTTCTGGTATCTGCCGTCCTCCGGTTCGCCACGGACCCGCTGCCACAGATGCGCTGCCAGACGCACTCCCCAGACCCCGCCGAGCACGGCGACAGCCAGCTGCGGCAGAGTGTCGCCGTCACCGAGCAGGGCAAACCAGATCGCGCCGCCACCCACACCGGTCGACCACAAGACGTCGACGATGCCCGCGTTGCTGTGCGCGCGCTGCCAGCGCCAGCCGAAAAACATCATGACGACCGCCATCAGCCACAGCACGCCGAGCTGGATCCACGGGTTCATGATCGCCGCTCCCTGAGAGCTGTCCGCGTGGCGGGTATAGCCGTGGTTCCGCGCCGCGCCATCCAGGCCAGCAGGGGCGTGGCTAGTGCCCAGCCGACGCCGAGGAATAACAGCCCGCGCCAGATCGGCGGTGCGAACACGACCACGTGCCAGGCGCGCGCCGCGCCGAGATAGGCCAGCGGCCCGCCGATCAAGCCCATCAGCACGGCCAGCCATAGCCGTGTCTGCAGCCATGCCAATGACTGGGTGAAAGTCATGGCGAACGCGGCCCACAGCGCAAGAATCCACGTCGGTGCGAACGCCGGCGAGGGCCAAGGCGCTGCATACGTAGCCAGTCCCGTGCGGATCAGTCCGCCGTCAAGCAGGAAGCCCAGCACGATGGCAGTGGCTGCCAGACTGAGATCCACCCGCAGGTTTCTAGCAAGCACTAACTGGACGGATGCATAGATCAGCAAACCGACCATGCCCGGCCACGCCAGCCCGTGGGCCGCGCCGATGACGGCGGCAAACCACACCAGCTGATAACCGATCAAGCTGAGCCAGAATGTCATGCAGGCAGCCCGATGCCGCGTTCAAGTTCCGGCAGCAGTGCGGCTCGGCGGTTGCCGGGGCGCGACATCAGCAGGTGAGCGACGCCGATCGAGCGTTCGCGGAAGCCGCCTTCGCAGTAAGCGAGATAAAACTCCCACATGCGGATGAAGCGTTCGTCGAAACCCTGAGCGCGCACTTGCGGCAACTTCGACAGGAAGCGCTCGCGCCAGGCTTTCAGGGTCAGCGCATACGACTGGCCGAAGTCTTCCAGATGCACCAGCGCGAGATCGCTGGCTTGTGTCTTGGACGCGAGCAGGGCGTTGATCGAGGGAATGAAGCTGCCGGGAAAGACATGGCGCTTGATGAAGTCGACCGAGGTGAGTGCCTGTTCGTAGCGGTGATCCTCGATTGTGATCGCCTGCACCAGCGCCAGCCCGTCGGGTTTGAGCAAGTCGCCAAGCTGCTTGAAGTACGTATCCAGGTACTCCGCGCCGATTGCCTCGACCATCTCGATCGAAACAAGTTTGTCGTACTGGCCACGAAGGTCACGATAGTCCTCCAGCAGCAGATCCACGTGGTCACTCATGCCCGCTTCGGCCACACGCTGACTGGCCAGCGCATGCTGCTCGCGCGAGATGGTGGTGGTGGTGACGTGGCAGCCATAATGCCTTGCCGCATAGAGGGCAAAGCCGCCCCAGCCGGTGCCGATCTCGACTACCCGGTCGGTCGGCTTCAAGTCGAGCTTGCGGCAGATGCGCTGCAGCTTGCGCTCGGACGCGATCTCCAGCGTGTCATCCGGATCAGTCCAGATTGCTGAGGAATACATCAGGTCTGGCGACAGGAACAGGCCGAAGAAGTCATTGCCGAGGTCATAATGCGCGGCGATATTCTTGCGGCTGCCGGACACGGTATTGCGGCGCAGGGCGTGCCAGCCGCGCATCGCCAGGCCGCCGAGTCGAGCCAGGCCGCTTTCCATGCCGTCGAGCATGTCGCGATTGCGCACCAGCAGCTGGATCAATCCCACCAGGTTGTCGCAGCGCCACATGCCATCCATCCATGCCTCACCCGCACCCACGCTGCCGTTCATCGCGATGGCGCGGTAGAACCCCGGATCGAGCACCTCGATGTGCACCTGCAGATGCGAAGGCGTCAGGTCCGGCTCGCCCAGTTCCGTGCGGCCGCAGGCATCGTTGAGGAACAGGCGGCCGTGCTTCAGCTGGGCCATCTGACCCAGCAATTGCCGACGCAGGAAACGGTCGAAGCCTCCCGGTTGCAGCTGATCGGCATCGGGAAGCGCGTAGTCGGCGGTTTTGGCTGTGTCGTTCATGTCTGACCTCGGATTGACAGCCGCTTCAGTTGACAGCGGGATGATCGTGGACGGGATTGCGCTTGAGCCACAGCCGCAATGCCTGCCAGTGAATGGCGCCGACAACCTGCGTGGTCATCAGCGGATAACGCCAGAGCACGCGCGCCAGCGAGGCGCTGTCCAGCGGGCGGCGTTGAAGAATCAGGCTGGCGTCGAACTCGCGTTCACCCTCGCGATTGACTGCCATGTGCACGTGCAAGTCGTTTGACGGCGCGGTGAAACGCCAGTCGTACTCGCGCTCCATCGGCATGAACGGCGAGACATGAAAGGTCTTGGGGAACGACCATTGCAGGCTGCGTCCATGGACTTCGGCCGTTTCCATCGGCAGCACGTAGGCGTGGCGCTCCTTCCACGGCGTATTGGTGATCTCGGCCACGATGTATTCCAGGCTGATGCCGTCGGCTGCAAAGCAGTAGTAGAAGCTGACGGGATTGAACACCACGCCGAAATAGCGCAAATGCGTAAGCAGGCGGATCGGACCCTCGTGACGCTTGCCAGTAGCTTTTTCGATCCGCTGACGCACGGCTTCGGCGAGCGGCCTGTCCGGCGGGTCCATGTAGTCGCTGCGACGAAACTGGGCGACGTTTCGGCCCTTGCTCGACCACAGCCAGCGCTGATCGAATACCTGGTCGACCTCGTCGAGATCCAGGTACAGCTGCGCCATCCGGTACGAAAACGCATGCGGGTGCGGCGCCAGCCGACGATGGCGCACGACGCCTTCGTAGACGGCGCTGGCCGGTCCTGCATTCGGGCTGGTGGCTTCAGCGATCACGCCGCCACCTCTTCCTCGTCGGATATCGACTCGCCCCGTAGCGGCCGGCCTGCCGACCAGCGCACATCCAGCGCTTCGGCCACCTCGACGGCACTGCGCATGCCGTCCTCGTGAAAGCCCCAGCCCCAGTAGGCGCCGGCAAACCATGTATGGCGCTGGCCCTGAATCTCGGCCTTGCGCCCCTGCGCCGCGACGGAGGTGCGGCTGTACACCGGATGGTGATACTGCATCCGCGCCAGTACCTTTTCGGGGTTAATGGCATCGCTGCGGTTCAGCGTGACCACGAACGGTTCCGGTGCTTCGATATTCTGCAGCAGGCTCATGCAATAGCTGACCGTGCACGGTTCATCCGGGTTGCGCGGCAGCCAGGCGTTCCATGCCGCCCACGCCTTGCGATTGGCCGGCAGCAAACTGGCATCGGTATGCAGCACGGTTTCGTTGGCCTGATAAGGCATCGCGCCGAGGATGGACTGCTCGCGTGGATCAGCGTCTGCGAGCAGCGCCAGCGCCTGATCGCTGTGGCAGGCCAGCACCACCTCGTCGAAATATTCCACGCCCGCGGCACTTTCGATCTCGACCCCGCTGGGGTCGCGGCGCACGCGGCGAACCGGGCAGTTCAGGCGTTCCTTGACCGTCCAGCGCGCACGCAACGCCTTGACGTAAGTTTGCGAGCCGCCTTGCACCACCCGCCATTGCGGGCGATCACTGATCTGCAGCATCTGGTGATTGACCATGAACTGCACCAGGTAACGGGCCGGGAAGGCAAGAATCTGCGTGGGCGGCGACGACCACAGTGCCGATGCCATCGGCACCAGATGCTCATCGCGGAAAGCCGTGCCATAGCGGTTCTGCGCCAGATATTCACCCAGTGAGGGACCTTCTGCCTGCGTATCCAGCAGGGCGGGCGCTTCGCGATAAAAGCGCATCAGATCACGCACCATGCCGATGAAGCGTGGCGACAGCAGGTTGCGGCGCTGGCAGAACAGCGTATCCAGCGTGGCGGCGTTGTACTCCAGCCCGCTGGACTCGTTTTGCACCGAGAAGCTCATGGTGGTGGGCTGCGAGACCACACCGAGCTGATCGAACATGCGCGTCAGCAACGGATAATGATTCGGGTTGTGCACGATAAAACCGCTGTCGACGCGATACTGACGACCCTTCAACGTCACCTCATGCGTATGGGTATGACCACCCAGATAACTACCTGCTTCGAATAACGTGACATGGTGCTTGCGTGACAGCAGCCACGCCGACGCCAGACCCGCAATGCCCGATCCCACCACGGCGATGCGCATGATTCAGCTCCGCGCTTTGGTCAGAACCCAGGCCGGCACCGGCTTCAGGCCACTGACCAGGCCCAGTGCCGACATCAGCTTCAAGCCGTACCAGGTCAGGTCGACTTGGTACCAGCGAAAACCCTGACGGCTGGAACCGGGGAAGAAATGGTGGTTGTTGTGCCAGCCCTCGCCGAAGGTCAGCAGCGCCAGCCAGACGTTGTTACGGCTGTCGTCCTTGGTGTCATAACGACGGGTGCCGAAACCGTGAGCCAGCGAATTGATCGTCACGGTGGCGTGGAACAACACCACGGTCGACACGAAGAAGCCCCAGATCAGCATCTGCCCGCCGCTGGTGCCGAGCCCCGGCGCAAAGTGATGCAGCAGCACGCCCAATCCATACATGCACACAGCCAGCGCCACCGGGATGGCGATGTCATAGCGATCGAGCCAGCGCAGCTCAGGATATTTCGCCAGGTCCGGTACCCGCGACAGGTCAGTGCGGAAATTGCGCGGGGTCAGGAACCAACCCACGTGACTCCAGAGAAAGCCGTGGACGCGCGGTGAATGCGGATCCTGCGGCGTGTCGGTATGACGATGGTGGTGACGATGATGCGCCGCCCACCACAGTGGACCGCGCTGCACGCAGGAGGCACCGATCAGTGCAAATACGAATTGCACGGCACGCGAGGTCTTGAACGTGCGATGCGAGAAATAGCGATGATAGAAGCCGGTCAGCGCGAACATGCGCACGGCGTAGAGCGCCGCCGCGACGATCAGCGCAATCGGCGACACGCCCACCCAGAGCACGCCGATGCAGGCCAGGTGCATAGCGACGAACGGCGCCGCGCGCAACCAGTCGATCCGGTCTTCGCGGCCTTCGTCGATCTCCACCGTAGCGCTGGTGTCGAACCAGCGGCGTAGCGTGCGCACCAGCCAGGAGCGGCCGGGTCCGGCCGGCAAGGCGGGAAGTGCGGATGGCGAACGAGGCATGAATAACGAGTAGGTCATGGAGCGTACCTGTCGGTGAAGCGCTGAAACGGGAGGTTCAGTGACATATACGGGAGTAGGGGCGCAGTAGATGCACGGGGACTTCCCGCAGCGCCGCAATGTCGTGTCAGGTGCCGGGCGCGACAATGATCGAGCCAATACATCCATATTGACTATCTTGTCCTTATTGTATAATTGGCGTAGCGTCACGCCCATGGGTGACGCTTGCTCACCTGCCACGGAGCACCGACATGACCTCGATCATCGACTTCAACAAACTGCCGACGATCGCCAGTAGCGAGGCCAAGAACGGCTTTGCGGCACTGCTGGAACGCGTCCAGTACCGCGCTGAAACTGTGGTGATCACGCGCAGCGCGAAGCCGGCCGCGGTGGTGCTCTCGGTGAATGAATACGCCCGTCTGCTTGATGCGGCTCCTAACCCGCTGAAGGCGCTGGAAGCCCATTTCGACGATATGGTCGCCCGCATGCAGACGCCGGCGGCGAAGGCCGGGGTGGATGCGCTGTTCGCGGCATCCCCTGAAGATCTTTCTACCGCGGTCGTCCGCGATGCAAAGTCGGGGCGCTGATGGCTCGAATTACGGTGCTTGCCGGCACCAACGGCGCTGGCAAGAGCAGCATCGCCGGCCACACGCTGC
>JBDTXA010000063.1:0-17630 GCA_040006415.1 Rhodanobacter sp. | reverse complement strand
ACCTCGCGGCCGCACTGCGCGATGATCCGCTCGACCACGGGATAGGCTTCCGGATGCACCGAGCTGGCATCGAGCGGGTTGTCGCCACTGGTGACACGCAGAAAGCCGGCGCACTGCTCGAACGCCTTGTCGCCTAGTCGCGGTACCTTGAGCAAGGCCTTGCGGTTGGTGAACGGGCCATGGGCGTCGCGGTGTTTCACCACGTTTTCCGCCACGCTGGGCGAAAGACCGGCCACCCGTGCGAGCAGGGCTGCCGAGGCCGTATTCACATCGACACCGACCGCGTTGACGCAGTCCTCGACGCGTGCGTCGAGTGCGCGAGCGAGCTTGATCTGGTTGACGTCGTGCTGGTACTGGCCCACGCCGATCGCCTTCGGTTCGATTTTCACCAGTTCGGCCAGCGGATCCTGCAGGCGACGGGCAATCGATACCGCACCGCGCAGGCTGACATCCAGCTGCGGAAACTCCTTCGAGCCCAGCTCGGAAGCGGAGTACACCGACGCGCCTGCCTCGCTGACCACGATCTTGGAAAGCCTGGTGTCGCCCAGCGACTTGATCAGTTCCGCCGCGAGCTTGTCGGTTTCGCGCGAACCGGTACCGTTGCCAATCGCAATCAGGTCGACGTTGTGTTGCTTGCACAGGCGGGCCAGTGACACCAGCGATTCCTTCCATTGCTGGCGTGGTTGCAGCGGGTAGATGGTGTCGGTGCCCAACAGCTTGCCGGTGGCATCGACCACGGCCACCTTGCAGCCGGTGCGGATGCCCGGATCCAGGCCCATCACGGTCTTGGCGCCCGCTGGCGCGGCCAGCATCAGATCCTTGAGGTTGTCGCCAAACACGCGGATCGCCTCGTCTTCGGCGCCTTCACGCACGCGGCCGAACAAGTCCAGAGTGAGATGCAGATGCAGCTTTACCCGCCAGGTGAGCCGCACCGTCTCGCGCAGCCAGGCATCGGCGGCGCGGCCGCGATCGTAAATGTTCGCATGTGCTGCGACCCGACCTTCGCCTTCGGCATGGCCTTGATCGCTGTCCGCTGCCGGAGCGAGCTCCAATTCGATCACGCCTTCGTTGCGGGCGCGCATCAGTGCCAGCAGGCGATGCGAGGGAATCTTTCCGATCGGTTCGACGTGATCGAAATAGTCGCGGAACTTCGCCCCCTCGTTTTCCTTGCCCTCGACCAGCTTCGCCTTGATCTGGCCCTGGCCCCACATCCAGTCGCGCAGTTCGCCGACCAGATGCGCGTCTTCGGCGATCGATTCCATCAGGATCGCGCGCGCGCCATCCAGCGCAGCGCGAACGTCAGCCACGCCCTTTTCAGCGTCAACAAAAGACTCGGCGACCGCTTCCGGCGTCTGCGTCGGGTCCTCGCGCAGACCCAGCGCCAGCGGTTCGAGACCGGCCTCGCGGGCAATCTGCGCCTTGGTGCGACGTTTCGGCTTGAACGGCAGGTAGAGATCTTCCAACCGTGCCTTGGTATCGGCCGCGAGCAGCTCGGCTTTCAGTGCATCGCTCAGCTTGCCCTGTTCCTCGACGCTGGCCAGGATCGTCGCGCGCCGTTCCTCAAGTTCACGCAGATAGCGCAGCCGTTCCTCCAGCAAACGCAGTTGGATGTCGTCCAGGCCGCCTGTTACTTCCTTGCGGTAGCGGGCGATGAACGGCACGGTGGCACCGCCGTCCAGAAGTTCTACCGCAGCGCGGACCTGTTCGGTTTTCGCGACGATGTCGTTGGCGATGCGTTGTTCGATGCTGAGCATGGGCAGGAATTGGTTCCTTGCAGCGGCGATGTGCGCCGGGTGAAGAGGGGAGATATGGAGCTGGCGGACGTTGCTTGGCCGGTCTGCGAATCCTCCTGTACGATCCAGATTCCCGCCGATTCTTGATCCATGGAACCACTATGGACCCGCAAATCGTCAAAAATCTGTCTTCGCACAGACGGCTTCTCGAATCGGCCACCAAAGCCCGAAAGGCTCCAAGCTTGCGATGATAACAAGCGCGTCGATGGACCCGGCAACGGGGAGGACAAACGACCACGGCCCCGCTGAGCACCGCAACGCCGCCGTCGTTACAGGCGGGTTCAGGCGCTGAACGAGCGGCTGTTGTCCGGCGCCAGGTCGGTGCTGAACTCGCTGGCGCGACCGTTGAGCACCAACGTCTTGGCCAGCATGTCGTGGAAACCCTGCTTGCGTGCTGTCCAGGCCACCGGCAAATAGCAAACGAAGGGGATTAACACCGTGAGCGCGTTGACCAGACGGACTGCGTTGCGGGCAAGGCTGCGGCTAAGGCTGAGGCGTTGGCCATTCAAGTTGGTGACCCGCATGCCCAGCATCAGCTTGCCCGGTGTGGCTTGCCATTTCGAGAATTCGAAAATCACGTAGTAGACATAGCCCACTAAGAGCGCCAGCAAGGTGGCCGAACGCACTGCTTTGACATATTCAGTAGCGGCCAATGCCGCTGCGACACCATTTTGGACTTGCGTCATCAAATGTTCAAAAGCAACGTTAGCGCCCATTGCGATGGCAATCACGGTGATCGGCACACACAAGACGAGGTAATCGATCGCCCAGGCGCCGACGCGCTTCCAAAAGCCGGCATGATCCTCCAGCGCCGCCGTGGTCATCTGTGGCAGCGATGGAGCAGCGGATGCGGCGTAGGAGTTGTCGCCCGCTGGCGGGGGCGGCGTCGCGGTGGCCTCGTCCGGAAACAGCACCGACAGCGGCTGCCAATCAGCGAGACCTTCGTACCAGGCCAGATCCTTCGGACTGACCTGACCGCTGCGCAGCCACTGGCGTACGTCGTCTTCCTTGTAGGGGCCATGCCGTTCGCCGTCGCGGCCGATCCAGATTTCCATCGCACACTCCCATGCTTATCAAAAACCGCATGATGCCATGAGAACGTTGCCGCAATCGTTGAACGGGCCTTGATTACTGGGGTTCAGGCCGCGTCGCGGCGCTTCAGATGCACCAGCAGCAACGAGATCGCCGCCGGCGTGACGCCGCTGACGCGCGCCGCCTGACCGACGGTCGCCGGCATCGTCCGCTTCAACTTCAACAAGACTTCGTTCGACAGCCCACGCACTTTGTCGTAGTCGAAGCTGGCGGGAATTTCGGTGTTTTCATGCCGGCGTTGACGCTCGATCTCTTCGCGCTGTCGCCCGAGGTAGCCGGCGTATTTCACTTGCACCTCGACCTGCGCGGCCACATCGTCACTTTCCACTGCCGGACCGATGCCGGGCACCGCTGCCAGTCTTGCGTAATCGAGCTCGGGGCGACGCAACAGATCCAGCGCGGTGGTCTCGCGACTTACCGCGACTCCCAGTTGCCGTTCCAGTGTCGCGCCCAGTGCATTGGTGGGCCCAGCCCAGATCTTGCCCAGTCGCTGCAACTCGCCATCGACGGCGTCCCGTTTTGCGCGCATGGCGTCGTAACGCAGCTGGGAGACGACGCCGAGCGCATGGCCTGTTTCGGTCAGGCGCAGATCGGCATTGTCCTCACGCAGGTGCAGGCGGTATTCGGCACGCGAGGTGAACATGCGATACGGCTCGATCGTGCCGTTGCTGGTGAGGTCGTCGATCAGCACGCCGATGTACGCCTCATCGCGGCGCGGGAACCATGGCGCCTTGCCTTGCGTGGCGAGTGCTGCATTGAGTCCGGCAATCAGGCCCTGCGCGCCCGCCTCTTCGTAGCCAGTGGTGCCGTTGATCTGTCCAGCGAAATACAGGCCGGGAATCGCTTTCGTTTCCAGCCATGGCTGCAAGCCGCGGGGGTCGAAGTAGTCGTATTCGATGGCGTAGCCGGGGCGCGTGATGTGAGCGTTCTCGAAACCCTTGATCGAACGCACCAGTGCAAGCTGCACATCGAACGGCAGTGACGTGGAAATGCCGTTGGGATAGATCTCGAACGTGTTCAGTCCTTCCGGTTCGATGAAGATCTGATGCGACGGCTTTTCCGCAAAGCGCACCACTTTGTCCTCGATCGACGGGCAGTAGCGGGGACCAACGCCTTCGATCTGACCGGTATACAGCGGCGATCGATCGAGCGCGCCGCGGATCAGGTCGTGGGTCTGCTCGCACGTATGCGTGATCCAGCAACTGACCTGGGGCGGATGTTCGTCGCGTCGCCCCATATAGGAAAACACCGGCTCGGGCCTATCGCCGGGCTGCTCCTGCAGGTCGCTGAAATCGATACTGCGAAAATCGATCCGCGGTGGCGTACCGGTTTTCAGTCGGTCCGCGGCCAGCGGCAGTTCACGCAACCTGGCGGCCAGCGCGCTGGCTGGCGGGTCACCAGCGCGGCCGCCGGCATATTGGGTCGGGCCGATATGAATCTTGCCAGCGAGAAAGGTGCCCGCCGTCAGTACCACGCTGTTCGCAACGAAAGACAGCCCCATCTGGGTCACCACCCCGGTGACGCGGCCGTTCTCGATGATCAGGTCGTCCACCGCCTGCTGGAACAGCTGCAGATTCGGTTCGGACTCCACAATATGTCGAATCGCCGCCTTGTACAGCGCGCGATCCGCCTGGCAACGGGTAGCGCGCACAGCAGGGCCCTTGGAGGCGTTCAGCGTGCGCCACTGGATACCGGCACGGTCAGCGGCATGTGCCATTGCGCCACCTAGCGCATCGATTTCCTTGACCAGATGACCTTTGCCGATGCCCCCGATGGCCGGGTTGCAGCTCATCTGTCCGATCGTCTCGATGCTGTGGGTGAGCAGCAGCGTACGCGCGCCTGTACGCGCTGCGGCAAGCGCTGCTTCGGTGCCGGCGTGGCCACCGCCGATCACGATGACGTCGTAGTGGGTCGGGTAGTGCATCAATCTGACCTGAGTTTGCAAAAAGTGACAAAACCGGGCGCTATGGTAACGCCATCAATGCACTGCACGCGGCTTCCGTAAGTTTGGCATGAATGATGCTTAACCTATCTCGCACTTTCATGGGCAGACGCTGCGCAGGACGCGCGCCGAGATCGAACGGACAGGGGTTCGATTGTGTGCCAGGAGAGGAAGCAAGACGGCACCCTTCGGGGTGCCGTCGCCTTTGGTGGATTGCGAAACATTTACAACGCCTAAAAGACAAGGCCCCGCGACTGCGAAGTCACGGGGCCTTGTGCTTTTAGATCTGGCGCTCGGCGGTCTCAGGAACAGGGGGAATCCAGGATGACCGTGTTGCCGAGCGCCAGAAACCGGAAATTTTCTGACGACAAGAGCCCTCTATTTGCGGAGGACTTAACCCGATACTCGCCCCCGACGCGTGAACAAACGGTGACTGAAAGGGAAGTTTGTGTCCATCTGTGACACGAGCTGACATTGCGCGTCAGTCGCTTGGTGGAAGTGCCAACAGACTGTGATTTCGATCACAAATTGGCATGGCCGTTGCTTCGTACTAGCTCACCAACCAGTAAGGATTTCGTCATGGACATGAACTTCGATTTTCAGCCGGGTTACCGCCATCACGATCTGCTGATCGAGCTCGGCGAAGTCGAGATGGCGAGGGACGACCTGAGCGCACAGGAAAATAGTGAACGCATCGAGATGCAATCCAGTCTCGAGTCGCGCATGCACAGTCTGCTGGACGCGCTCGACCACCTGGCCGTTTGATGGCTTGTCCCATCGCTGTGCGTGGCGCTGCTAACCACGCACCGTTGGGAAACACATCGAGACACCTTCAGACAAGTCGCTGCCTGATCAGTGGTTCAGCACGCTGCCGACGATTTCGGCCAGATTGCGGGAAAGTCCTTCGCGCGCTGAAAGCTCGGCAATCGCCGTACGCGCCAGCTCCCGGCGTTGGGGCTCCAGGCGCCGCCAGCCGTTGAATGCCGTTGCCAGTCGGGCTGCGACCTGCGGATTCAGGGCATCCAGCCTCACCAGACGTTCGGCCAGCAGCCGATAGCCGGCGCCATCCATGCGATGAAAGCCACTCGGGTTACCGCGAACAAAAGCACCCAGCAAGGCCTGCACCCGATTCGGATTTTTCAGCGTGAACGCAGGATCGTCTTCCAGTGACGTAATCCTCCCCAGCGCCGCCTCGCCCGGCAGCTGCGCCTGTATGGCAAACCACTTGTCCAGCGCCAGCGCGTTGTCGGCGTAGCGCGTCCGATAGTCGGCCAGGGCTCGCTCGGCCTGCGGCGATCGCGTGTGCACCAGCAGCGCGAGGGCGGCCAGTCGGTCGGTCATGCCCGGCGCGTCGTGATACTGCTTGACCGCCAAGGCGTCGGCGTCTGCGCCATCAAGCGTGTGCAACAGTTGGAGTACGCGGCGCTTGAGCCGGCGACGCGCCTGGCTGGTGGCATCAAGCTCGATGCTGGTATGAGCTGCCAGCGCGTCGTAGCGTTGACGCAGCGCCGTTCCGCCCAGTCGCGATGCAAGCTTTTGCTGCAGCGCTTCGCGCAGCCGGTGGATGCACCCCGGATCGACAGCGGTCTCGCGTTCGGCCAGTTCGGTCTCGCCCGGCGGCGTCAGCAAGTCAGCCATCAATGCATCGTCGATGCCCTCCTTCCCGAATAGCAACGCAAGCGCATCGCACCACGCGTCGAGCGCATCGGTGCTTTCTCCATCACGCAGGTTTTCATAGGCGCGTGTAGCCAGCTGCTGTCCCGCTTCCCAGCGATTGAAGCCGTCCACGTCATGGCCCAGCAGCAGGGCCAGCTCGCTCGGCGTGTAGTCGCATTCGAGAATCACCGGCGCAGAAAAGCCGCGCAGCAATGACGGTACCGGTCTTGCGTCGAGGCCACGAAAAACAAAGCGTTGCTCATTCCGGTCCAGTACCACGACTTGCTCGTTCGAGGAGGAAGCGGTCTGGCCGTCCATTTGCAGCGGCAACATCTCACCACTGTCGGCGAACAACGCCAGCTTTACCGGAATCGGCAGCGGTGGCCTGGACGGATGGTCCTTACCGCTGTTGTTGGACTGGCTCAGCGTCAGCGTATAAACGCGGTTCTTGGCGTCGTACTCACCATGGGCCTTCAGTCGCGGCGTTCCTGCCTGCCGGTACCAGGCCAGGTAAGGCGTCAGGTCGGTATCGTTCGCCTCGCCCAGCGCGGCCAGAAAGTCTTCCAGCGTGGCGGCTCGGCCGTCGTTGCGTTTGAAATAGCGGTCCATGCCGCGACGGAAACCATCCTTGCCCAGACACCCGGCCAGCATGCGCACCAGCTCCGAGCCTTTTTCGTAGACCGTGGCGGTATAGAAGTTGTTGATCTCGCTGTATTGCTCGGGACGTACGGGGTGGGCCAGCGGGCCGGCGTCCTCCGGGAACTGGGCTCGGCGGAGCAGGGCCACGTCCTCGATCCGCTTGAGCGGTGCCGAGTTCATGTCGGCAGAAAAACTCTGTTCGCGAAATACGGTCAGGCCTTCCTTCAGCGACAGCTGGAACCAATCGCGACACGTCACTCGGTTGCCGCTCCAGTTGTGGAAGTACTCGTGCGCGACGACCGCCTCGACATGACGATATTCGTCGTCGGTGGTGCTGTCCGGATCAGCCAGCAGGTACTTGGCGTTGAAGATATTGAGGCCCTTGTTCTCCATCGCGCCCATGTTGAAGTCGTGGGTGGCGACGATATGGAACACCTCCAGATCGTAGTTCCGACCATAGGTCTGTTCATCCCAGCGCATCGAGCGCTCCAGCGCATCCATGGCGTAGTCGCAGCGGTCGATCACATCGGCTTCAGCCCAGATCTTCAGTTGCACCGGGTGACCGTCGGCGGTCACATAGTCTCGCTCGATCCTCTCGAGTTGACCGGCCACCAGCGCAAACAGGTAGCTTGCCTTGGGATGCGGATCGACAAAGCGTGCCCAATGCCGGCCACCCTCTAGATTGCCTGCGCCATCCGGGTTGCCACCGGCCAGCAGCACCGGGAACCGCTCGCGGTCAGCGCGCAGGGTGACCGTATACCGCGATTGCACGTCCGGGCGATCAGGAAAGAAAGTGATGTGGCGAAAGCCCTCCGCCTCGCACTGGGTCAGCAGAAAGCCCGCCTCGCGCGAGCCGGAGAGGTAGAGACCCTCCAGCGCGGTATTGGCGGCGGGTCGCAAACGGACCCGGGTTTCCAGCACGCTGCCGTCGCGCGCACCATCGACCTCCAGCACGCGGTCAACGTAACGGTATGCGGTAGCGGGCAGCTGCTCTCCGTCCAACGTGATCGACAGCAACTGCAGGTGCTCTCCATCCAGCCGCAGCGGTACGTCCTGATGGGGATCGCGGCGCAAAAGCAATTTGGCGGAAAGCTCGCTCGCCTCGATGCCAAGGTCGAAATCAAGCTCGACCGTGTCCACCGACCAGGGCGGGGCACGATAGTCGATGAGCCGGATGAGCGCAGGGGTTTGCTCTGAAAGTGTGTGCATAGAAGGCAAAAGATGTAGGGACTAATCAGGCTAACATGGGGCCCTTAAACGACAGGAGAACCCCATGACGGCAACCGGCACAACGCGCTTCGGCGCCGAACGGGGTTATCTGGGCGATCAGCCCATCGTTACCCTCAGCGACCGCAGCAGCCAGCGACGCATTCGCATTGCTCAGCGTGGTGCCGCCATGGTCGGTTTCGAGGTGCCGCTGGGTGATGCCACCTACGATCTGGCTGACGGTTACCGCAGCGCCGCCGAGATTGTCGAGCATTCGGGCTCGCGCTTCGCCATCATGGTGCCGTTCGGCGGTCGCATAGCGGATGCGCGCTATGCCTTCGATGGACAGCCGCAGGACCTGCAGCCGGGCGTGATTGGCAAGCAGCGGGCCAGCCGGCACGGTTTTGTTCGCGACGCGGATTTCGAGATTGGCACGCTTGCCGCCGACGATCAGTCGGCACGGCTGAGTCTGACTACTTCGGTGATTCGCCCGCAGCCCGGTTATCCGCACGCGATCGATCTTGAGCTGGATTTCACCTTGGATGATGGCGGGCTCACGCTTGAAGTCCGCATGCGCAATGTCGGTGACACCGCCGCGCCATGTTTCTTCGGTTGGCATCCCTACTTCCGACTGGCGGACAGCACGGTGGATGGCTGGCAGCTGCAAATTCCGGCGGAAACCCTGATCAGCAGCGACGCCGATCTGATCGCCTTGCCCGGCGATGCGGCCTACGTGCCGCTCGAAAAAGCCCGTGCCCTCGATTTCCGTCAGTGGCGCGACATCGGCGACAGCGTTCTGGATTGGGGTTACACCGATCTGACGGCTGACGACGATGGCCGCATCCGCACACGGCTGCGCAATCCTGTCAGTGGGCTGGGCATCGCGGTGTGGCAGGAAAGCGGAATCATGCATGCTTTTACGTCCGACACGGTCAGCCGCGACGTGCGCCGCGCGGTCGCACTCGAACCGATGGAATGCATGGCCAATGCCTTCAATCGCGCTGATAGCCAGGAAGCCCTCCGTCTGGAACCGGGCGCCGAGCGTACTTTCCGATGTGGGGTGGAGGTCGAATATTCATGAGCGACGCGCTCCCCGATATTGAACAGATCCGCGATGCCGCCGCCCGTATCGCACCGCACGCGCGGGTTACGCCGGTGCTGCGCAGCGCGATGCTGGATGCGCTCAGCGGCGCCGAGCTGCATTTCAAGTGCGAGCACCTGCAAGTCGGGGGCGCGTTCAAGTTTCGCGGCGCCTGCAACGCGGTCTGGGCGCTGAGCGACGAGCAGGCCGCACGCGGCGTGGTCACCCATTCCTCCGGCAATCACGGCAACGCGCTGGCGCTGGCCGCGGCCACCCGCGGCATCGCCGCGCACGTCGTGGTGCCCGACGGTGCGGTGCGCGCCAAGGTCGAGGCGATCGAGCGCGCCGGAGCGATCCTGCATCGCTGCGCGCCGACCCAGGCGGCGCGTGAGGCGGCAGCGGACGAGGTGCGACGCAGTACTGGCGCGATCCTGATCCATCCGTACGCCGACACGCGGGTGATGGCGGGACAGGGCACGGTGGGGCTCGAGTTGCTGCAGCAGGTGCCAGGGCTCGACAGCGTGATCACCCCGGTCGGCGGCGGCGGCCTGGCCAGCGGCGTGGCTATCGCCGCACATGCGTTGTGTCCGGAGATGGCGTTGTTCGGCGCGGAACCCGAAGGCGCCGACGATGCGGCGCAATCGCTGCGGCAGGCCTCGCGCGTCACCACGGTCGTACCCGACACGCTCTGTGATGGTCTGCGCGCGCTGATCGGTGAGCGCAACCTCGATGCACTGCGCGTGCATCAGGTCGAACTGATCACCGTCCGCGACGCTGAGACCATTGCGGCGATGCAGCTGTTGTGGTCAGAGTTGAAGCAGGTGGTAGAGGTCTCCAGCGCCACCGTGCTGGCGGCGATCCTGAAGCAGCGCGAGCGCTTCGCCGGCCGCCGTATCGGCGTGGTGATTACCGGCGGCAACGTGGATCTGCATAGCTTCCCCTGGTAAGACCTTCGAGATTCAGCCGGGGGTGCCTTCAGTCACCGTGCTGCCGCCAGACCGTCGCGCGCTGACCGCCGCCGGCGGTGCTGCGTGCGAAAACGCGTGCAGGTCGATTTCGCTGACCGGGATCGGTCGGTAATCCTTTCCGAACGCCACCTCACCCGGCTTCCAGCCGGCCGGGCGGCGCACCGCGCCCCAGAAGCGTTTCAGCGCAACCCAGTGCAGGCCGATCAGCCCAAGTTCGTTGTCCGCGTCCACCACCGGGTCGCCTACTCCGGTCGGTCGCGGCGCAAGACCGTAAAGCGAGGTGCCGAAGATCACATCCCAGATCGACAACACCTGACCGTAGTTGCATATGTGCAAGGTCGGCCGTTCCGGATCCACCAGCATGTGGTGCAGGCGGTGGAATTTCGGGTCGACGAACACGCGCTCGAACACTCGGCCGAAGCCGATTCGCACGTTGGTATGCGAGAAATTCTGCCCCAGCTCGCCGAGCAGCATCAGCCACGCAAATTCATCCGGGTCGACCCCGATCATCAGACCCACCGTGGCCAGGATCATCGACTGAATGAAACCGTCGACCAAGCTGCCGCGGTCATTCGTCCAGCAGCTCATCTGGCGCTGGCTGTGATGCATGCTGTGCAGCGCCCACCACCACGGAATCGCGTGCTGAGTGCGGTGCATCCAGTAGTAGACGAAGTCGTAGACCACGTAATAAACCGCGAACAGCAGGTACGGATGCTGGTTAAACCACGGCATCCAGTGAGTCAGCGCCAGCGGTGAACCGGTGCTGGACGTGGCGCTGGGGGCGCCGCCGAACAGATGGCTGAACGGGGTCAACACCAGGTAGGTGAACAGCGGAAAGATGCCCAGCAACATCAGCAAGGTGTAGTTGCGGTCGACCAGGGTGAGCTTGCGATCGCTCCAGCGCTCGGCCGGGAACCACGTTTCCAGCGGGCGGAAGATCAGGCCGATAATGCCTACCTGCAGGGCCGCGATCAGTAGCGCTGCGGCGATGTCGTGCGGGTCGCCGGCGAGGCCGTTCAGATGCAGCGCGTTCAGCGCGGGCACCACAGCATGCGCGCTCAGCCAGTCGCTCAGCTCGGACCACAGCAGGGACGGATCAGGCATGGCAAGTACGTGCGACGCGAGAAGAAGAGAGACAAAGCATCCTCGTTCAGCCTTTCCCGATCATTTCAGCGTCGTGACTGGCGCTCGGCGACGGCGCAGCCGCACGCCGCTGACCGCGACCAGACCGAGCAGTACCAGGCCGATACCCGCGCCTTCCAGCCACGACGGCTGCTCGTGCAGGATCGCCCAAGCCAGCAGAACGCTGACGATCGGCACGCCAAGGCTGGACAGGCTGGCCACCGCCGTGGGCAGTCGCTGCAGCACAATCGACCACAGCCACCAGGCCAGGCTTGATGCCAGTACCACGCTGTAGGCCAGGCCAACGATGAAGGCCCAGTTCCACGCGATCGAACGTTGCGGCACCAGCAGCGCCACGATGCCCAGGCCGATCCCGCCGGCCAGCATCTGCCACGCCGTGAGGACCAGCACCGATGGTGCGTGCCGCCGAAACATCCGCTTGCTGAGAACCGTGCCGGCAGCCCAGGCAATACCGCCGGCGATTGCCACCACCGTACTGAGGCTGCTACCCATGCGGTGCCACGGGCGAATGATGCAGAGCAGGCCCAGCGCCGCCAGCGCCAGCCCCAGCCAGTGCCGCCGGGTCGGCCGTTCATCCAGCATCAGCCAGGCCAGCAGGATCGCCCAGAATGGCATGGTGTAGGCCAGCAGTGCCACATGCCCCGCGCCACCGTCGAGCAGGGCCCATTGCTCCAGACCCTGAAAAGCGGCGGTTTGGCACAGTCCGATCAGGATCGTCGGCAGCAGCGGCGGCGGTCGCAATGACTGGCGGCTGATCAGCAGCACCCCGAACAGCAGCGCCGCGCCGAGCAGGTAACGCAGCGCGGCGAAATCGAACGGGCCCGCATAGGCCAGCACCTGTTTCATCACGATCCAGCTGTAGGCCCAGATCAGGACGGTGGCGAGTAACGCCAGCACAGCGCCGCGCGGCGGTGACAAAGTAGACGACATGGAGGGCGGTGCTGGCAGAGGGGCGACAAGTCTAGCGGTGTCCGCTACGGTTTGCGGCACCGCCCGCAGGCTGCCGCCATGACCGCCACCGCTGAACCGACTCGCTGCCCCTGGGGCGCCAAAGATCCCTTGCTGCGTGATTATCACGACACTGAATGGGGCAAGCCGCTGCATGATGAGCGTGCGCTGTTCGAGTTTCTGTGCCTGGAGGGTGCGCAGGCCGGTTTGTCGTGGCGCACGGTGTTGGCCAAGCGCGAGCACTATCGCAAGGTATTTCACGACTTCGAGATCGCCCGGGTTGCCGCGATGACCGATCGGCAGCTGGAAAAGTTGCTGCTCGATCCGGGCATTATCCGCAACCGGCTCAAGGTCACAGCAACCCGCGACAATGCCATCACGGCGCTGGGTGTGATCGACGAGTTTGGCAGTCTGGACGGCTATCTGTGGTCGTTCGTCGACGGCAAGGCGCTGGTCAATCGGTGGAAGACCAGCAGCGAGGTGCCAGCCAGTACCGAACGTTCCGACCGCATGAGCAAGGCGATGAAGAAGCGCGGCTTCCGGTTCGTGGGCAGCACCATCTGCTATTCGCTGCTGCAGGCGACCGGCATGATCAACGACCACTTGGTGGACTGCTTCCGGTACGCGGATTGTGCCCGACGTGGCTGATCAACCTGTCGATTGTCGTCGGCGAAGCCCGTCCGGCGCGTCACCATGGTTGCCAGGCAGGCATGACGATGATCGATAGCTGCAAATATTCATCAACGCGGCCACGCTGTGACCGCGCAAGTATGGGCCATCACCTCCGGCCGCCTGATCGCATTGATGGTCGACGAGCTGCTGAGTATCCGGTAGTTCACACGTTCGAGCTCACCTGGCCGCGGGTCAATATTCGTGTCACCCGCATTGAAACTGGTCATCGACGATGCCGGGTGATTGCCTACGACCCGTGACCGTACCTGGCAGGCCACGCTGGCCAGATTACCCGTAGTTGATCTCTTCTCCCTTCGCCCTTTTTTCTTATCAATTTCTCACCAGGAGCCCCTTCATGACCCCATTGGAAATGTTTGACCTTTCCGGAAAAGTGGCGATCGTCACCGGCGCTAGCCGCGGCATTGGCGCCGAAATCGCCAAGCTGCTGGCAGCATCCGGCGCGCACACTATCGTCTCCAGCCGCAAGCAGGCTGATTGCCAGGCCGTGGTCGACGAGATCGTGGCTGAGGGTGGCTCGGCCGAAGCGCAGGCCTGCCACATCGGCGAGATGGAGCAAATCAGCGCGCTGTTCGCCGAGGTCGAACAGACCCATGGACGTCTGGACGTGCTGGTTAATAATGCCGCTACCAACCCCTATTTCGGCCCCATCACCGAGACCGATCCGGCGATTTTCCAGAAGACGGTCGACGTGAACATCCGCGGCTACTTTTACATGTCCAGCCACGGCGCCAAGCTGATGGCTGCGAACGGCGGCGGCTCGATTGTCAACGTGGCGTCGGTCAACGGCGTGGTGCCGGGCTTCCAGCAAGGTATCTATTCGATCACCAAGGCGGCGGTGATCTCGATGACCAAGGCCTTCGCGGTCGAATGCGCCGAAGCCGGCGTGCGCTGCAACGCGCTGCTGCCGGGCCTGACCGATACCAAGTTCGCCTCGGTGCTGGTCAACACGCCGGCCATCCTCAAGCAGGCGCTGGCGCACGTGCCGATGCGCCGCGTGGCGCAGCCCTCGGAGATGGCCGGTGCCGCGCTTTACCTCGCCTGCGCCGCGTCGTCCTACACCACCGGCGCCGTGCTCAATGTGGACGGCGGCTACCTCTCGGTCTGATCCCTCACCCACTCGTGGAGTTTGTCGATGACTGACTTTTCCGCACAACGCGCCACCGGCAAGAAGGCCTTCATCACCGGCGCCGCTGGCGGCTTGGGTGCCGCGATGGCGCACTTGCTCGCGCGTCACGGAGCCAGGGTTTTTCTCACCGATATTGACGAGGCCGCCGTGCGTACCGTGGCCGAGGCGATCAACGCCGTACAGGGTGACACCGTAGCGTGGTCTGTTCACCAGAACGTGTGCGAGGAAGCGACCTGGCCGGTTCTGTTGGACCAGGCAGCCAGCGTGATGGGTGGCTTGTCGGTGCTGGTCAACAACGCTGGCATCGGTGCCGTGGGCGGCGTCGAGAGCCTGCCGAAGAAGGACTGGCAGCGCGTCATGGGCGTCAATGTCGATGCCGTCTATCTCGGCTGCAAGTACGCGCTGCCGTTGCTGAAGCAAAGCCAGCCGGGCTCGATCATCAACATCTCCTCGATGGCCGCGTTCAAGATCGATCCGGACTACACGGTCTACAACGCCTCCAAGGCTGCCGTCGCCTCGCTGTCCAAGTCGGTCGCTATTGATTGTGCCCGTCAGAAGATCGACGTGCGCTGCAACTCGATCCATCCGGCTTTCATCCGCACCGGCATCGTCGAGCCGTTCTTCCAGCAACTGGGCGAGGAGGAAGCCATCCGCAAACTCACCCGCGGCAACCCGATGCGCCGCCTTGGCGAAGTCGACGACGTGGCCTACGCCGTGCTTTACCTCGCCTCTGATGAAAGCCGCTACATCACCGCCACCGAACTGCGCATCGATGGTGGCGCCTCGGCCGTGTGAGCCGGTTGCCACAATCCCAACCCGTTACCCCAGCGAACGCGGGGGTCCAGCGCCTTCAACCGACATCGAAGACACTGGTTTCCAGCGTTCGCTGGAACGACGATCCAAACCGTTCCCCGTTCCCCGTTCCCGGAGTAACACTATGTCCCTGATCAACCGCCAGCTGCGTCTGAAAACCCGTCCCGAAGGCCTGGTCGAACGCGGCAACTTCGACCTCGTCGAGGAAGCCGTACCCGAGCTGAAAGACGGCGAGGTGCTGGTCCATACGCTCTACATCTCGATGGACCCGACCAATCGCGTGTGGATGCGCGACGTACCGCAATACCTACCGCCGGTAGGCATCGGTGAAGTGATGCGCGCGCTCGGCCTGGGGCGCGTGGTGAAGTCGCGCTCCTCTCACTATGCCGAAGGCGATCTGGTGCAGGGCGTTACCGGCTGGCAGGATTACCTCGTGCTGCATGAAGACGCCAAGGGCTACGTGCGGCTGCCGGCCGATCCAGGCATTCCGCTACCCACGCTGCTTGGCGCGGCGGGCATGAGTGGCGTCACTGCCTACTACGGCATGACCGACATTACCCCGGTGCACGCCGGCGAGACGATGGTGGTGTCCGCCGCTGCCGGTTCGGTCGGCTCCATCGCCGGCCAGATCGGCAAGATCCATGGTGCTCGCGTGGTCGGCATCGCTGGTGGCGCCGACAAGTGCCATTACCTGGTCGATGAACTCGGCTTCGACGTTGGCGTCGATTACAAGGCCGACGATTTCAAGCAGCGACTCAAGGCCGCCACGCCTGACGGCGTACACGTCAATTTCGAAAACGTTGGCGGCGAGGTGATGCGCGCGGTTCTCTCACGCATGGTGATCGGCGGCCGGGTGGCGTTGTGCGGGTTGATCTCAGGCTACAACAGCGGTGAACGCCCCAGCGACGACTTCGGTCCTTTCATCATGAAGCGGCTGCGGATGCAGGGGTTTCTGGTGCTGGATTACACCAAGACGAAGGAGGCGGTGGGGGCGATTTCGGGGTGGATTCGGGAGGGGAAGATCAAGACGGAGGAGACGGTGGCGGAGGGGTTGGAGAATGCACCGGTGGTGCTTAATCGGTTGTTTGATGGGAGTCATCGGGGGAAGTTGGTGTTGCGGGTGGATGCGCAGGCTTAGGATGCATGCATTTCGCAGTCGGCTTTCGACCCGTTGCAGTCATTCGCGACTGCCCGCTTCCAAGAAGCCTGATCGATCGCTAGGGTCGTTCAGAACATTTATATGGGCACCGACGTAGAAGCTGCCAGATACCTGTCGCTGGGTCGCGTCGACACTGCGGTAGTTCCCACATACCGCTAAGCGTGAGACGCGGCTACTTCAGTTTTCAGAGTCGCGGCATCGTGTCCGTCAGCCGTGAATGGACCGGGCGCTTCTGCCTGAGACACTCGTGGACCCAACGGTGGTGCGTCCGCGGGAATGAGATCTCGAAGGACCAGTTTCACCTTGCGTGTGGTGACGCCTCGACGGACGGTTAGCGTCATCTGAGTGCCGGCCGGCGTGACTCGCAGCAGCTTGCGAGCATCGGCAAGGGAAAGCTCGTCAGTGCCACGCCCGTCGAAATGGGTGATCACGTCGGCCACCGTCAGGCCGGCTTCTGCCGCGGGGCTGTCGGATGCAACATCCATCACGTCGTAGCCATCGCTGCCCAGGTTGATCCACATGCCCGATCGATCGAAGCTGCCGGTGTCCGCGCCGGAATGTGCCAGCGACTTCAAATACATCACTTGATGGCCGTAGTCGAACGTCACCACGAAGCGCTTGAGGAAACCGCTGCCGACGTTGCCATCGAAGTTGGCATCAGAATACACGCCCTTGTGCTGCAGGTTGAGACCGGCAACGACGTCCGGCACCGTGATGCCGCCCATTTCAAGTGACGATGCACGCATCACCTGTGAACGCGAGGGGCCGCCGACACCCCAGCCATCCGTAGCGATGACGCTTTGCTGGGCGCGTTCGCGCAGGCGATGCGCCCGCACGTACGGCGTCGCCAGCGTCACCCCGGCGCGGGATCCTGTGTCAATGTTGAAGCGCGCCGGGATGCCCGCGAAATGCCCAGTCACCTGTGGCATGTGTTCGTAGAACTTGAAGGGTACGGGCGTGCCTGCAACCTGCGGATCGAAACGGGCGGGATCGATCAACGTGAGCGTGCTCGCGCCATAGTCAATGCGCACCACGAAACGCTGCAGCATCTCGAACCCGATCATGCCGCCTGGCTGGAAGCCTTCCACCGCAATGGGGCTCATATCCAGGATCAGCACGGTCTGGTCCGACATTGTCGCTGCGCCCATCCTGAGCGTATGCACCTTCGTGTAGCCTGAGAGTTGCGTCTTCTCGCCCGCGCCTCCGCTGATCGTCGCGCCTTCCGGTTTGAGGCCAAGCGCTGAGGCCGGTGAGGGGGTCAGGATGTCATGTCCGCCCGTGTCGACGAAGAACGGGAAGGGACCTTTGCCATCGACCATCACGTCGATGAAGATGTGATTGTTGAGCAACCGGAACGGCAAGGTCACCTCA
>JBDTXA010000062.1:0-17733 GCA_040006415.1 Rhodanobacter sp. | reverse complement strand
TCTCCGGCGACCTGCCTATCGTGTTGCTGCAAATTTCCGACCCGGCGCGGATCGAACTGGTGCGCCAACTGGTGCAGGCGCATGCGTACTGGCGGCAGAAGGGGCTGGCAGTAGATCTGGTGATCTGGAATGAGGATCGCGCCGGCTACCGGCAGGAACTGCAGGACCAGATTCTGGGGCTGATCGCTTCCGGCAGCGAAGCCAGTTTGCTTGAACGCACTGGAGGCATTTTCGTACGGCCGGCACAGCAGTTATCCGGTGAGGATCGGATGGTGATGCTGGCCAGCGCGCGCATGGTCCTGGCCGACAATCGCGGCAGCCTCGCCGAGCAGATCGGCCGTCGCAAAGTGGAGCCGTATGCACCCGCATTCGAGCCCAGCCTGCCCAAACGTCTGCCCGCACCTGCAACGCTGCAAGGTTCCGTCAGTTCACCACTGGCCGGTCTTTGTCTGACCAATCCGCACGGCGGCTTCAGCCAGGACGGCAGCGAGTATGTGATCGTGCTCGAAGAGGGGGAAACTACGCCGGCGCCGTGGGCCAATGTGCTGGCCAACCCGCATTTCGGCTCCGTCATTTCCGAGAGTGGCGGCGCTTACAGTTGGGGCGAAAACGCGCACGAGTTCCGGCTGACACCATGGCACAACGATCCGGTCAGCGACGACAGTGGCGAGGCGATTTACATCCGCGACGAGGAAACCGGCCATGTATGGTCACCGACCGCGTTGCCCTGTCGCGGCAGTGGTCGCTACATCACTCGTCACGGCTTCGGCTACAGCGTGTTCGAGCATGAGGAGGACGGCATCCACTCGGAGCTGTGGATCTACGTCGCGCTCGATGCATCGGTCAAGTTTTCGGTATTGAAACTGCGTAATGACTCGGGCCGGCCGCGTCGACTCACGGCCACCGGCTACGTCGAATGGCTGCTCGGCGACCTGCGCGAAAAAACCGCGATGCATGTGGTGACCGAATCGGATCCGTCCAGCGGCGCGCTGTTCGCGCGCAACGCGTACAACGGTGAGTTTCCGAACCGGGTCGGCTTTTTCGATATTGACGATCCCGCCCGCAGCATCGGTGGCGACCGTATCGAATTCATTGGTCGTAATGGCAGCACCGCCATGCCGGCGGCGCTCGGCCGGGCACAGCTTTCCGGCCGGGTCGGCGCGGGGCTCGACCCGTGCGCTGCACTGCAGGTGGGAATAAAGCTTGATTCCGGTGCGACACAGGAGGTGGTGTTCCGACTCGGTCTGGGTCGCGATTCCGCCGATGCGGCGGCGCTGGTACAGCGCTTTCGGCGTCATGGCGCGGCTGTCGAAACGCTGGACAGGGTCCGCGCGCACTGGAAACAGACGCTAGGTGCCGTGCAGGTAAGCACGCCAGAACCGTCGCTGGACATGCTAGCAAATGGCTGGCTGCTGTACCAGACGATCGCCTGCCGCATGTGGGCGCGCAGCGGCTACTACCAGTCCGGTGGCGCGTTCGGCTTCCGCGATCAGCTGCAGGATTCGATGGCCTTGCTGCACGCCGCGCCGCAGTTGTCACGTCAGCAGCTGCTGCTTTGCGCCGCGCATCAGTTTCTCGAGGGCGATGTACAGCACTGGTGGCATCCGCCGCTGGATCGCGGCGTGCGCACCGCCTGCTCCGATGATTATCTGTGGCTGCCGCTGGCTACCGCCCGCTACGTGCTCGCCACCGCCGACACCGGCGTGCTGGACCAGCGCCTGGTTTATCTCGAAGGGCGTTTGCTGCATCCGGGCGAGGAATCGTATTACGACCTGCCGCAACCGTCCGGTGTGTACGAGACGCTGTATCAGCATTGCGCGCGCGCAATCGTGCATAGCCTTCCTCGCGGTGAACGCGGCCTGCCGTTGATTGGCTGCGGCGACTGGAACGACGGCATGAACCGCGTCGGCGAAGCCGGTCGCGGGGAAAGCGTCTGGCTGGGCTTCTTCTCCTGCGAGGTCATGACGCGCTTTGCCGAGGTCGCCAGACTGCACGATGACGAAGCTTTTGCCCAACGCTGCGAGAAAGAAGTCGCCAAGCTGCAGTCCGCACTGGAAAAGCATGCCTGGGACGGCGATTGGTATCGCCGCGCCTGGTTCGACGACGGCACACCGCTGGGCTCCCGCAGCAACGATGAGTGCCGCATCGACTCGATCGCGCAGAGCTGGTCGGTGATTTCCGGCATGGGTTCCCCCGAGCGCCAGCGGCAGGCCATGCGCTCGCTCGATCAACACCTGGTGCGTCGCGGCGCCGGCCTTGTCCAACTGCTGGATCCGCCATTCGACAAATCGCCGATGGATCCGGGTTACATCAAGGGTTATGTCCCCGGTGTGCGCGAAAACGGCGGGCAATACACGCATGCGGCGATCTGGGCCACGATGGCATTCGCCGAACTGGGCGATAGCGAGCGCGCGTGGGAACTTCTTCGCATGATCAATCCGGTCAACCACGCCAGCGACGCGGCAGAAATGGACATCTACAAGGTCGAGCCGTACGTGGTCAGCGCCGACATTTATGCCGTCGAACCGCACGTCGGTCGTGGCGGCTGGAGCTGGTACACCGGCTCGGCCGGCTGGATGTACCGCTTGATGGTGGAATCCCTGCTTGGCTTGCGCCTGGACGCCGCCCACCTGCGGATTGAACCGGTGCTGCCCGCAGCGTGGGAGGGCTTTTCGATGGATTATCGCTATCGTGAAACGATGTATCGCATCCACGTGCGGCAGATCGCGTCTGATGGCGTCCCCGCGCTTCGACTGGACGGCCAACTGCAAACGGACGGGAGGGTCGCGCTCCACGATGATGGAATCGAGCATCGGGTGGAACTGGATCATCCACGGAGCATGTGACGCACGGTCGCGGAAATAGCGATTGGGGTAAATGAAAGGGTGCAGATCGACCAGAGGTCTCTTTGCGGCGGCCATGGTCGCGGCCGCGTAGGGAGATTCAGTGAAGCGCTCTTCAGCTTCCCTGCATCCGACATTCACGCCTGCAGTGTTTTGCTATTGCGGTACTTGGGCGAGCGTTTTGCCGCTACAAGGCTCCCTGGAGAATGTTCCAGACCCGTATAGAAGGAGACAGACTGCCATGATGACCAAGACCCTGAGCAAGACCCTGATGGCTGCCAGCCTTATTGTTGCACTCGGCGCCGTGGGGATCGCGCCGGCGATGGCCAGCGGCGCTGCGATGCAGAGCGACACCTCGAGCGACACCTCGATGGGTACCAAGGTCTCCGACACCTGGATCACGACCAAGGTGACATCCGAGTTCGCCACCACCAAGGGCGTCAGCGCCACCCAAACTTCGATAGATACCAAGGACGGCGTGGTGATGTTGACCGGTACCGTCGACTCGCAAGCCGAGAAGCAGATGGCGATCCGAACGGCCCGCTCAGTGAAGGGTGTCAGAGCCGTTCAGGCTGACAATCTGATGGTGGGCGCTGCCGGTAGTGGTGCGATGGACCATGGCTCGATGGGCAGTAGCGCGCAGCACAGCATGTCCTCTGACACCAGCCTCAAGACCAAAGCCAGTGACACCTGGATCACTACCAAGGTGAAGTCTGATTTTGCCACCACCAAAGGTGTGGACGTTACTGACGTCTCGGTAGAAACCAAGGCGGGCGTGGTGACGCTCAGCGGTAACGTGGGTTCGAGCGCGGAAAAGCAGATGGCGATCAAGTCTGCGCGTTCGGTGAAGGGCGTCAGATCGGTTCACGCCACCAAGCTGATGGTCGGCAGTCACGGGAATTCGATGAAGCACGATTCGATGAGTCACGATTCGATGAGTAATGACGGCGACCACAGCATGGACGACCACAGCATGTCGTCCGGTACCAGTCTGGGTACCAAAGCCTCTGACACCTGGATTACGACCAAGGTGAAATCCGAGTTCGCCACCACCAAGGGCGTTGACGTCACCGACGTGTCCGTCGATACCAAGGCGGGCGTGGTGATGCTTAGTGGCACCGTTGATTCATTGGCCGAAAAGCAGATGGCGATCCGGTCCGCCCGTTCGGTCAAGGGCGTGAAAGCCGTCGAGGCCGGCAAGCTGATGGTCGGCAAAAGCGGAATGTAATGCGCGATCGGGGGAGTCGGTGCGGGGCATTCGCACTGACTCCCGCGTCACGCAAGGTATCGAGGGACCAGGGCGTCGCCAGCATGGTTGATGTCGCTGGTCAGTTTTTTTTTGCCAAGGTTGGCAGCGCACTCCAACCCGCATCTGATCGGAGCCAGTTGGATTCAGTCAGTCCGGTGCGAAGTGCGTCCGTGAGCATTGCCGTCATGGCAACAGCTGAATGCCGAACTGGCGAACCACCAGCGCGAACAGCACGAAACAAACCACCGTGATGCCGATGCACGCCAGCAGGGTGAGCCAGAATCCCAGCCGCGGCAAAAGCAGCGGAAAGGCAAGGAACATCGGCAGCGTCGGCACCACATACCAGAATGTATACCAGGCATGGTTGGCGATCTTGGACTGCGGCTGTTTCTCGACGTAAAGCCAGATCAGCGCAAGGAAGGTAACCAGCGGCAACGCAGCCAGCAATCCGCCAAGCCGGTCACTGCGCTTGGCCACCTCCGAAACGATCACCACCACCGTGGCGGTCAGCAGGTATTTGGTAATGATCCAGGCCACGTCGGGCTCCCGTTGTTTGAGCGAATGGTCGCACGGCCCATCTTTCGCGGCTCGTTCGGCAGCGCTGGCGCCAAATCAGATGGTCTGGGTCAACGGCAGCGCATAACGCCACGCGTCCGTTCCATCCTCGTAGTACTCGCTGTAGCTGCCCATCCTGCAAAACCCTGCGCGCTCGTAAAGCGCGATGGCAGCGCGGTTGTCGGTGCGTACTTCCAGTCGCAAGACGTGGTAACCGCGCTGGCGGGCGGCGGCGATAACGGCATCAAGCAGGGACCGACCGACGCCACGGCCGCGCGCGTCGGGTTCAGTGGCCAGCGAATAGAGCCGTGCGGCCAGGCTACGTTTGCGAAAAAACAATACGGCGCTTCCCAGCAGGTGTCGCTGGGCGCTGGCGATCAGCACCAGCGCCGTTTCGCTGACGAGATGACGACGATATTGCGCGCGGCTCATGCGATCGGCACAGAAACTGCGTTGTTCGAGCGCCACCAGCGCATCAAGATCGCCAGTGCTGGCGCGATGTACCTCAACGCGCTCAGGGACGATTGCTGGAGCGGGTTCGACGACGTGCGGCATGCTCTCTCCAGCGGGATGATCATCACAGGCAGACTCTAGCAGTCAGTCGGACTTTTCCGGTCGAGGCGAAAATTCGAATGTGCGAGGACAGACAGTCGCGATCTGCAGGCCCATTAGTGTTCTCAAAGCCAAAAAGCGGCGGGATTACGGACCGAAGATGGATCCGCAGACAAGCCCGACATGTCCCCGGGAGACTGCTAGATTCAAACCGGTGGAAGCGCGCCGGTCATCGTCGCTCATGACCATTTACTCACCCTTCAGTGCCTGCGCTTGTGCCCCACCGATGCTGTGCCAAACTGGCCGCCTTGCCTCCTTCACGGGCGCTCATCCGGCCCGTGGATTCCGCTGCCTCAATTGATTGAGTGGTGTCATGACCCGACTGGTCATCGTTGTTGAAAAAGCCTCCGACTGGGGCTCGTACTACCCGTCCGTCGACGTGATGAGCGCGATGGACTATCTGCGCCAGCCGGTGGCAGTGGAGGACGAACGCACCCATGTGTTGAACCTGTGCCGCAGCTACAAGTATCTGGGTACCGGCTACTACGTATCGCTGCTGGCCGAGGCTCGGGGCCACCGGGTGATGCCATCGGTGCGCACGGTGAACGACCTGCGCCGACGCTCGCTGTACGGACTGGACATCGAGGATCTCAACACCAAGCTGACGCGCTTTCTGCCCGCCGGCGGCCGCGACACCACGGATTTCGGCATCCTCGTCTACTTCGGCGTCACCGCATATCCCACCTTGCAGGATCTGGCGCGGCAGGTGTTCGAAATGTTTCCCTGTCCGCTGTTGCGGATCGAGTTCGAGCGTGATCGCGTGTGGCAGGTCAGCGCGATCAAGCCGGTGGGGCTGCACACCCTGGACGATGCACAGGAAGACGCTTTCGCCGAGGAGCTGGACCGCTTTTCGCGCAAGTTGTGGCGCAAGCCGCGTGCGCGCAAGCAGTTCCGTTACGACCTGGCGATGCTGGTTGATCCGAAGGAGGCGATGCCGCCGTCGAACAAGAAGGCGCTGAAGGCCTTCGTTGCCGCGGGCAGGGAGCTGGGTATCGAGGTCGACCCGATTGGCAAGAACGACTACCCGCGTCTGGCCGAGTATGACGGCCTGTTCATCCGCGAGACCACTGCCAGCGACAACCACACCTATCTCTTCGCGCACCGCGCCGAGAAGGAAGGCATGGTGGTGATGGACGATCCCACCTCGATCCTGCGCTGTACCAACAAGATCTTCCTCAATGATTTGATGGTGTCGCGCAAGCTGGCCGTACCACGCACCGAGATTCTCTATCGCGACGACCTCAAGGGAATGAAGGAGGTGGTGGCCAAGCTCGGCTTTCCAGTGGTGCTGAAAATCCCCGACGGCTCATTCTCGCGCGGCGTGGTGAAGGTCGAGGACGAGGCGGCGCTGACAACCGCGGCCAGCGGGCTGTTCCAGCACAGTGCGCTGCTGCTGGCGCAGGAATACGTCTATACCGATTTCGACTGGCGCGTGGGCGTGCTCAATCACGAGCCGCTGTATGCCTGCAAATACTACATGTCGCGTGGGCACTGGCAGATCTACAACCACGGCGCCAAGGGCACGGCGAAGTCCGGTGGCTTCGAGACGGTGGCGGTGAGCGATGCCCCCGCCGAAGTGATCAAGCTGGCGCTGAAGGCGACCCAGCCAATCGGCGACGGACTTTACGGCGTGGACCTGAAGCAGATCGACGGCAAGCCGGTGGTGATCGAGGTCAACGACAACCCCTCCATCGATGCCGGGGTCGAGGATGCGCATCTGGGCGACGCGCTGTATCTGAAGATCATGCAGGAATTTCTGCGCCGGATGGAACGCAAACGGCTAGGCGCCGCCAGCTGAACTCATGGTCAGTGCCAGATGACGCCGTGAATCGACTGCACCCGGCGTGAGCGTCGTCGCCGCAGCAACTGCTGCGGCAGACGCGGCTCCAGCACCAGCAGCACCATCATCGGTGAAGCGAGCAGCCAGAGCGTGGGCGTCCAACCCAACAGGCTGGTATGCGCCGGAACCAAGGTGGTCAGCAGCAGGAAGCTGCCTGCGCACAGCCAGACGACGGCGGCAACGAACAGGCGCTGGTGATGCGGCGACGGCAGCAATGGTGAACGCATGGCCAAAACCTCGTTGATGGATGACATCGACAGGTTGCCTGGTGCCTATCTCACCGCTTGCGACGCGCCCCAAGGCATGCTGAAGGGCACGTACCACCGAACGACGGCTGGCGGCTTGTAGAATCGTCGTTCGCCCGCCGCCCGCCTTTCACTCAGGGAATTTGCATGCCAGTCGCCCAGTACGCTGTGTTCGGTCATCCGATCAGCCACAGCCTTTCGCCGAAGATCCATGAAGCGTTCGCGCAGCAGTTCGGGCTGGCGATCGAATACCGGACCATCGACGCCACGCCGGCCGATTTCGCGGTCGAGGTGGCACGTTTCTTTGCTGACGGCGGACGCGGTGCGAACGTGACCCTGCCGCACAAGGCGTCCGCCTTTGCGCTGGCCGATGAGCGCAGCGAAGCCGCCACCCGCGCCGGGGGCGCCAATGTGCTGACGCGGACGCGCGACGGCCGTCTGGCCGCGCACAACACCGACGGCGCGGGGATGGTGCGCGACTTGACCGAACGCCACGACGTGGACCTGCGCGGGCATACTGCGCTGTTGCTCGGCGCCGGCGGCGCGGCGCACGGCGTGGCGTGGAACCTGCTCGATGCTGGCGTGCAGACGCTGACCATCGTCAACCGCTCGCCGGAGGCAGCCGACGTGCTCGCCGATGCCATCGGCGATCCCGCCCGCGCCCACACGCGCTACTGGAAGGATCTGGCCGACATCGGCAGTTACGACCTGATCATCAACGCCACCTCGGCCGGTGTGTTGGGTACCACCATGCAGCTGCCGCCGTCACTGGTCGGTGCGCGCGCCCTTTGCTACGACTTGTCGTACGGGGCAGCGGCAAGCAGCTTCCTCAACTGGGCCCAAGCCGCCCGTGCCCGCTATGCGTTCGACGGCCTGGGCATGCTGCTGGAAACCGCCGCCGACGCGTTCGAGCTCTGGCACGGCAAGCGCCCGGACACTCCGCCGGTGTATCGAGCGCTGCGGCAGCATACCGGTTGACGACGCTGACCTGCCGCGCCTGCTGTGGCGCATGCTGCATCGCGCCGTCGATCAGCTCACCGATTCCCGGCATGCCCGATGGCAAGCCGGCCGGGATGCGCTGCGTGCAACTGACCGACGACGATCGCTGCGCGATTTTCGGCCAGCCTGAGCGTCCCGCGGTGTGCCGTAGCCTGCGGGCGGAACCGGCCATGTGCGGCGCTGATCGCGAGCACGCCTTGAGATGGCTGACCCGGCTCGAGACGATCACCAGCAGCTGACTTTCCTGGGTCGATCCGCCCCGCACAAGCTGATTGCCTGCACCTTGTGGTCGGCGGGCAATGTGCTAGCTTGAGCGGACAGGGGGGCACAGCTCGTGAGGATTCACGCATGTTGCCTGAGAGGTTTATCCGCCGTTGCCTGGTATCTGCCGGGTTTGCTTTCAGCTTGGCCTGCAGCGCGTTCAGCGCCGCCGCCGCGCCTTTCGCCGCCATCGGGGTCGCCACTGCCGACCCGACTGTGCCACGACCACCCGGTGCACCGTGCACCGTCACCTTGTTCAACGACGTGACCTTCAACGACTTCAGCGCCAAACCTTATGCGTACACGCCACCCGGCGGCTGCGGCAGACGCTGGTCCAAGGTCGTGCTGGAAGCCGATTTTTCGGTCACTGCGGGGCGCCAGTTCGATCGCACTGCCACGCTCTGGCTGAGCGGGGTCAACCTGTACTTCGGCACCACCCAGGAGCCGTCGTCCACCGTCTCGCCGACCTGGCACGTGGAGCGGGACCTGACCGACTACAGTGCGTTGCTGACCCAGGCCGGCAATGGCCAGGCCATCATCGGCAACGTGGTCAACGACACCTATACCGGTGTGATCCACGGCAGCGCCAGGCTGGTGTTTTACCCGGTCTCCGCCCGCGCGCCGGCGGCACGCGTTCCCGACACGGTGGTTCCGCTGGGCAGCGACCCGGTCGGCAACACCACCTCGCTGGACACCACCGACAACCAGCTGACGAGGACGTTAAGCCTGCCGCGCAACGTCGAGCGCGCCTACCTCGACGTGTTTGTGCAAAGCCAGGGCGGCGACGAGTTCTGGTACACCTGCGTGCCCGATCAATATGCCGACGAAGTTCAGGAGTGCGGCGGCGGCAATTACCGCGAGGCACAGATCAGCATCGACGGCCAGCCCGCCGGCGTCGCACCGGTCTATCCGTGGATCTATACCGGCGGCATCGACCCGTACCTGTGGCGACCCACGCCCGGCGTGCAGGCGCTGAACTTCACTCCCTACCGAGTCGACCTCAGCCCGTTCGCCGGCGTGCTCAGCGACGGCTCACCGCACGCGGTGGCGGTAAGCGTGGCCGGTGCGAATCATTATTTCTCGGCAACCGCGAGCCTGCTGCTGTACGTGGACCAGCGCTCGCGTCAGGTCACCGGCCGGATCGAGCGCAATACGCTGGTCGATCAACCGCCCGAGCCGACGATCGCTGACAGCCTGGCCAACGACGGCGCCGGCAATGTCAGTGGCGATATCAGCACCCGACTCAAGCGTCATTTCGTCATCGAGGGCTATGCCAATACCTCGCACGGCCGCGTGCATACCAGCGTCGAGCAGACCGTGGGCTTCGACGATGTGCAGACGTTCACCATCAACGACAGCACCTACCGTCAGGTCACCGAGCAGCTGACCTCGGCTGACAGCGTCAGCCAGACCCGCATCGGGCGCTTCGTCACCGGCGAATACCGCCAGAAGCTGCGTTATCCGCTGCATTTGGACATCAACGAGCAGGTGGCCGCCGACGGAAGTTTTACTCTCGCCACCCGGTCGCACCAGGGTTACAGCAAGCAGGCCGAGCACCGGCTGTTCGGCATCAGGCTGTACTCGTACCAACTCGACAACAGCGTGGACAGCAGCGACACGCTTGCCTTCAACGCCGCTGGCGCACTGACTGCGCATGAGGGTCAGCAAAGCCATCAGGACTTCGCCTTCCGTGATTCGCTCGGCGGCTGTTATCGCGCCAGCGTGCGCTCAGCCAACGGCGCGGTCACGCAAGAGGAACGTGGCCACGGCTGCACCGATGGGCGCAACCGGGTGTTCTGGTTCAGCCATCCGGACGGCTCGCCGGAAAACGGCAACAGCGTGCTGGGCTGGTGATCCGGTGCCGTCGTCGCCTGGGGGCGACGGCATCGCCACATGGGTGCAACACAAGCTGGCTAACGTGCACGCACCCGCCGGGAGCACGTCGATGACAGACGCTTCAGCGCGCGGCGATCGCTTACGCAGCAGGTATCATGAGCCGTTTCCTTCCCGCCGTATCGCATCGATACGCGCTTGTTGTCATTTCCGCATTGATCCTCGCCGCTGCCTTGGGCATCTTCTGGTACAGCCAGGCGGCGGCCAATGCGTCGCTGCATCAGACACCTGCGCCTGGTGCCACCACGGATGCGTCGACCGACGATGCGCAAAGCGGCACCGGCATCCTGCTGGGGCTGGCTCGCGACGCCATGAACCATGGCCGGCTGGTGGCACCGGCCGGCAGCAACGCCTACGAGTTCTACCTCAGCGTGTTGCAGTTGGAGCCGGAAAACCCCACGGCGCAGGAAGCGCTACGGGAGTCGTTTCCCCAGGCGGCCACCGAGATCGAACACACCATCAACCAGAAACAGCTAGAGGAGGCACGTCGGGAGATCGACCTGCTGCACGAGTTCGACGGCAACAATTTCACCCTCTCTCTGCTCGGCGGCAAGTTGTCCGCCGCGCGCAACATCGTGATGACGCAGCACGAAGCCGAAGCTGAGCGGATCCAGCGCGCCGCCGCCCAGGCAGCGCCAAGATAGACGGCCAGCCAGCACAGCCGCTGGCTGGTGTTTTCAGAAGCAGGGTGGCCCGCTGCGCTGCATGACGTCGTAGCGATCGGGCATATCCAGACGGACCACGCGCTTGCCCTTGAGGCGGGCGCGATGACGCACCTGCAAGGGCCCGCAATGGGTGCCTCCCATACGATCAGTTCGGCGCAATCCTGTTGCCCGACCGCCAGCGGCACCTCGCCCTTGTCAGCCATCTCGGCGGAATCGGTTTCGTGCGGCGGTCATGTGACCATCAACTACTTGGCCGTAGGCTGGGCAGACGTGGACAGCTGTATACGAACAGGATTCGCCCAAGCGTTATCGCTGAGCGAGGTACTCGTCTTTCAGCCGCACGTAGTGGTCGGCCGAATAGCGCAACTGCTCGACTTGGGTGTCGCTGAGCAGGCGCACGAACTTCGCCGGGTTGCCGAGCCACAGTTCGCGCTCGCCGACCACCTTGCCCGGCGGAATCAGACTGCCGGCGCCGACGAAGCCATAATCGTGCACCACCGCGCCATCCATCACCGTGGCGTGCATGCCGATCAGACAGTAGTCGCCGATGGTGCACGCATGCACCACGGCGGCATGACCGATGGTGACGCCCGCGCCGATCAGGCAGGGATAGCCCGGGCCATACGGACCCTGGTGGGCGACATGCACCACGCTGCCGTCCTGGATGCTGGTGCGGGCACCAACGCGGATGTGGTTGACGTCACCGCGCAGGACCGCGCCGGGCCAGATCGATACGTCGTCACTGAGTACGACATCGCCAATCACACTGGATGCCGGGTCGACATACACACGTTCGCCGAGGCGGGGTGCGATGCCCTTGAAGCTGCGCAGGGAATTCATTCGCGCATGGTAACGGGCACGGCAGTTTCGCGCCCGCGTGCCTCCAGCACTGCGATGGCGTGGCGGTAGCCGGCATCGATGGCGCGTTGCCAGTCTTTCCACGCCAGCATGCCGATGTGGTCCAGCGGCGGCGTGAGCAACAGGTCGGCGCGTTCGCGACGCGCCTCGCTGGCGGTTTCGGCATTGACCATGCCGGCGCGCACGAGGGTGGAGACCAGCCCCGGCCGACGGATATCCTGCCGCCGTTGCAGCAGCAACCGCCACAGCGGTGGCGTGTCCGATTCCTCGGCCGTGGTAAGCAGCGCGATATCGGCGCGGATATCCAGCGCGGTGATATGGGCGATGCCATCGGCGGCCATCACGTCGGTGGGCAAATTGTTGACCAGCGCGCCATCGACGTGAACCCGTCCCTCCCGCAACACCGGCGGCAGCACACCGGGAATGGCGCTGGACGCGCGCAGCCACAGCCACAGCGGGCCGCTTCGATGCACCGCCATGCCGCCACCGGACAACGAGGTGGAGACGCAGAAGTACGGCAGCGGCAAGTCCTCGATATCAACCACTCCGAATGCCCGCCGCAACATGTTCGACGCGCGCCGGCCGCGGGTCATCGCCACCAGTGGCAGAGTCCAGTCCGACAGCGGCCGTCCCTTTACGAAGGCCTCGCGGAAGGTTTCGGTCATCGCGTCCAGCGTCCAGCCGCTGGCCAGGCCCGCGCCGAGGATGGCGCCGATGCTGGTACCGCCCACGGCGTCAAAGCGATGGCCGGCCTCGTGGAGCGCACGCAACATGCCCAGATGCGCCAGACCGCGCGCCCCGCCACCAGCGAGCACCAGGCCGCGGCCATGACCGCTGACCAACCGCGCCACCCGTTCGAGGTCGGCACCGTTGCACACGTGGTGGTGCCGCACGTCACCCCGGAAAGGTGCGCGCCAGCGCTGCGCGGCACCAAGGCTGACCTGATGACCGGGATGCATCAGGATCAGATGCCGGGCCCGGTGTCCGGTGCGGATCGGATCCAGCACGGCCGCTTCGGGCCACGGCCTCGCCGTGCGCGCCGCAAGCGCCGGCAACAGCAACACATCGGCCTGGCGCAGACAGCGTTGACGCCACAGCGGATCGCCGCTGGCGTCGAGGTAGATCACGAAGCGGTGCCGCGCCTCCCGTTCGGCAAACCACTCACTACTGCGTCCGGTGCCGAGTTCGCCGTCGATCAGCGCCCACGTACCGTAGACCTCCAGCGCCTGCGCCAACTGCATCGCCAGCATGCGCGCCGGTACCGTTTGATCGACGGGCAGGATCGCAAACGTACGCGGCAGGCTCGGCGCACCGGCGCCACGCTCGCGCTGGTGCAGCCGTTGAATGGTGTGCCGCGCCACGCCAAACATGGCCGGCGGATGACGCGTTATCAGCGCTTCGAAGGCGGCACGATCGAGTCGCAGCAACTCGCAGTCGCGCAAAGCACGAACCGTGCGGGTGCGGGATTCTCCACCGAGCAGGCTGATCGCCCCCACACATTCGTCGGCAGCGATCAGTTGTGTCGGTTCGCGCGCGTCATCCGGCAAGCCTGCGCCGAAGACTCCCAGACTGCCGCTTTTCAGCAGATAGAGCGCGTCGGCCGCCTCGCCCGCCTTGAACAACGGCCGCCCGCCGGGCAGCCCGAGCCAGACCAGTTCGGCCGCCAGCGCCTCGCGCGCTGGCACGTCCATCTGCGCAAACAGGGCACAGCGCGCCAGCAGATCGGTGACACCTAATGGCAACATGCCTGCAAGGTTACGTCGCCAATCATGACAAAACGGCGCCACGGCGCTGCGAGTGCTTGATTTAGCGCCCGCGGGTCGCCACGCTGATGGGTCAAAGGAGATCCCATGAACCACGACAACCCGCTGCTGACCGACGATACCTTGCCGGCGTTTTCGGCGATTCGCCCCGAGCACGTCATCCCGGCGATCGACGAACTGCTGGCCGACTATCGCCTCGGTATCGACGCGCTCACCGCGTCCGACACGCCGCGCGATTTTCATACGGTAATGCTTACCCAGGAGCGGCTGGAACAGCGGCTTGCGCGCGCATGGGCGCCGGTGTCCCACCTGCATTCGGTGGCGGACAACGAGGCGCTACGCGCGGTTTACGGACCGTCCGAGGAAAAGCTGACCGAGCACGCCATCGAACTGGGCCAGAACCGCGATCTCTACGCCGCCGTACAGGCGCTGGCCGACGCACCGGATTTCGCCACGCTACCGCGCGCCGAACGCGCACTGGTCGAACATGCGCTGCGCGATTTCAAACTCTCCGGTGTGGCGCTGGATGAGCCGGCGCGTTCGCGCTTCCGTCAGATCGGGGTGGAGCTGTCCAGGCTGTCCACGGAATTCTCCAACGCCGTACTGGATGCCAGCGAGGCGTGGCACGAACACATCACCGACGAGCGCGACCTGGCCGGCATCCCCGATTCCGGCCGCGCCGTGCTGCGCCAATATGCCGAGGATCAGGATCTCGATGGTTATCTGGTCACCTTGAAGCAGCCCAGCGTGCAGGCCGTACTGACTTACGCCAGCAACCGCGGGCTGCGCGAGCGCGTGTACTGGGCGTACCAGACCCGTGCCTCCGACCAGGGTCCCGATGCCGGCAAGTTCGACAACAGTGCGCGGATCGAAAAGATCATGGCGCTGCGCCACGAAGCGGCTCAGCTGCTTGGTTTCGCGAATGCGGCCGAAGAATCGCTGGCGACCAAGATGGCCGGTTCACCCAGCGAGGTGATGGAGTTCCTGCATGACCTGGCCAAGCGTGCGCGGCCGGTGGCGCAGGAAGAGCTGGCCCGACTGCGCCAATTCGCCACCAGCGAGCTCGCGCTCGAGAACCTCGAACCATGGGACGTGGGTTACGCCTCGGAGAAACTGCGCCAGCAGCAGTACACCCTGGACGAGGAACAGCTGAAGCCCTATTTCCCGCTGCCGGCGGTGATCGACGGATTGTTCGAGCTGACGAGCAAGCTCTACGGCATCAGCCTTTCGCGCCGCGAAGACGTCGACGTGTGGCATCCGGAAGTCCGTTATTACGACGTGCGCGACGCCGACGGGCGCGTTTTCGCTGGCGCCTACATCGATCTGTATGCCCGCAACGGCAAACGCGGCGGCGCATGGATGGACGTCTGTCGCGCGCGCTTCGACGATGGCGAACAGCTGCAGTTGCCGGTCGCGTTCCTCACCTGCAATTTCCCGCCGCCGACGGAAGGCAAGCCGGCGTTGCTCACCCACGACGACGTGCTGACGCTATTTCATGAATTCGGCCACGGCCTGCACCACCTGCTGACCGAGATCGCGCTGCCGTCTATCGGCGGTATCGATGGCGTCGAGTGGGATGCGGTGGAGTTGCCGAGCCAGTTCATGGAGAACTTCGGCTGGAACCGCGAGGCGCTGGATCTGTTTGCCCGTCACTACCAGACCGGCGAACGGCTGCCCGATGAACTGTTCGAGCGCATGCTCGACGCGCGGCATTTCCACGCCGGCTTGTTCCTGGTTCGTCAGCTTGAGTTCGCCCTGTTCGATTTTCTGCTGCACCTGCAGTACGACCCGGCCGACGGCGCGCGCACCATGGCGGTGCTAGAAGATGTACGCAAGCAGGTCGCGGTGCTGCATCCACCGGCGTGGCAGCGTTTTCCGCATGGTTTCAGTCATGTTTTCGCCGGCGGCTATGCGGCGGGTTACTACAGTTACCTGTGGGCGGAACTTCTGAGCATGGACACCTTTGGCGCGTTCGAGGAGCAGGCCGGCGAGCAGGGCAGTGTGATCGATCGGGCCACCGGCGAACGCTTTCGCCGTGAATTCCTGTCGGTCGGTGCCAGCCGCCCGGCGCTGGAGAGTTTCATAGCCTTCCGCGGCAGAAAACCCGAGCCCGAGGCCTTATTGCGCAGCCACGGACTGATCTGATCTGGCGCCGATTTCCCGGGTGTTCGGCATGGCCGCGCCCGGGGTAATGCGATCACAGCGCCCGCGCAAAAGGGAACCAAAAAAAAGCCCGCCGAAGCGGGCCTTTCAAGATGGCTCAATCCCCTAGGGAATTAGGCAACCTGGACTTCTTCGGCCTGCAGGCCTTTCTGGCCCTTGGTGACGATGAACGTGACGCGCTGACCTTCCTGCAAGGACTTGAAGCCCGTGCCCTGGATCGCGCGAAAATGCACGAACAGGTCATCACCGCTTTCCGGCGTGATGAAGCCAAAACCTTTGGCGTCGTTAAACCACTTGACTGTACCGCTCTGACGATCCGACATGTAACTCTACCTTTGAAGCTAGTGATGGTTTGCGGCTCGGAGCGTAGTGCACTTGACCGCAATGTGAGCAAGACCAACCGAACTTAATCGGAGTCTCGCTTTGGGATTATACATAGGAATTGGCGGTTGGGGTGGTTTTTTTGTTGGTCGTGTCTCGGCCGCCCCGGCGGGGCCTCAGATTCGGCCCTTTTCTGGTCGGACGAGCCTTTCGGCCATTTGACGAAGCGGCTCCGGCGCCCTTGGGTAACCGTCGTTTCCGGTGACTGGGCTTCAGGCGGAGTGGATTGATCCCCTACAATAGCGCGATGAAAATTGCCTCATGGAACGTCAATTCACTAAAGGTGCGGTTGCCGCACCTGACCCAGTGGCTGGCCGATGCCCAGCCGGACATCGTTGCCCTGCAGGAAACCAAGCTTGAGGATCACAAGTTTCCGGTCGACGAACTGGCCGCCGCTGGCTACCGCGTGGCGTATTCCGGTCAGAAGACGTACAACGGCGTAGCGATCCTCGCCCGCGACGAGCCCACCGACGTCGTCACTGACATACCGGGGCTGGACGATCCGCAGCGTCGCATTCTCGCCGCGACCATCGGCAATCTCCGGGTAGTCGATCTTTACGTCGTCAACGGCAAAGCGGTCGGTGACGAAAAATACGATTACAAGCTGAACTGGCTCGCCAGGGTGCGCGAGTTCTTGTCCGCCGAGCTTGCACGCCATCCGAATCTGGTGGTGCTGGGTGATTTCAACATCTGCCCGGACGATCGCGACGTGTACGACCCGGTTGCTTGGGGTGAAGACATCCTGTGCTCGCCGCCGGAACGTGCGGGGCTCAAGGCCATCACCGATCTAGGCCTGCACGACAGCTTCCGACTGTTCGAGTCCGGCCATGAACATTACAGCTGGTGGGACTATCGGCAGGCCGCGTTCCGTCGCAACATGGGTCTGCGGATTGATCTGATCCTGATCAGCGAAGCCCTCAAATCGGTTGCTATCGGGGCAACCATCGACCGCGAGCCGCGTCGCTGGGAGCGCCCTTCGGATCACACGCCGGTGACGCTGGAACTGGATATATGACTGACATGACAAAAGCCGAATGGCCCAGCTCGCTGGACGACAACGAACTGGCTGAACTCGATCGATACCTGCGCGCCCACACCGGCGAGGGCGACCTGCTGCTTGACGGCGTGCACGGCTTTCTCAGCGTGCTTGCCATCGGACCCTTGCTGGTGCTGCCGGACGAATGGCTGCACGAGGTGCTGCACGAACCGTTTGCCGACGAGGACGAGGGCAATCGCGTGCTGGCGCTGCTGGCCAAGCTCAACGATTCCATCGTCGCCGAACTCGAGGTCGACGCGTACGAGCCGATCCTCGGCGAAGTGATGCTGGAAAACGGGCCGATGCTGTCGGCCTCGGGCTGGTGCGAGGGTTTCAGCCGCGGCATCGACCTGCGCGCCGGCCTGTGGGA
>JBDTXA010000061.1:0-17956 GCA_040006415.1 Rhodanobacter sp. | reverse complement strand
GGGAAAGCGCCTGTTCGGCTATTCGTCCATGGTTTACGCCACTGCGTCGATCATGCTGCTGTCTTACCTGGTGTGGCTGCACCATTTTTTCACCATGGGTTCGGGCGCAGACGTCAATTCGTTCTTCGCGCTCACCACGATGATGATCTCGATCCCAACGGGCGTGAAGATCTTCAACTGGTTGTTCACCATGTACCGGGGACGCGTGCATATGACCGTTCCGATGCTGTGGACGATGGGCTTCCTTTTCACCTTCACCATCGGCGGCATGACCGGCGTGATGCTAGCAGTGGCGCCGGCGGATTTCCTGCTGCACAACAGCCTGTTTCTGGTGGCGCATTTCCACAATGTGATCATTGGCGGCGTGGTGTTTGGCGCGTTTGCCGGCATCAATTACTGGTTCCCCAAGGCCTTCGGGTTCCGACTCGACGAATTCTGGGGCAAGCTCAGTTTCTGGTTCTGGCAGATTGGTTTTTGGGTGGCGTTCGGCCCGCTGTACGTGCTCGGCCTGATGGGCGTGACCCGTCGCCTAAGTCATTTCACCGATCCCAGCCTGCAGATCTGGTTCATCATCGCCGCGTTCGGCGCGTTCCTGATCCTGCTTGGCATCGGCTCGTTCGTGATGCAAATCTACGTCAGCATCCGCCGGCGCGAGCAGCTGGCCGTGGGCAACGATCCCTGGGGTGCTCGCACGCTGGAGTGGTCCACGTCGTCGCCGCCGCCGCCGTACAACTTCGCCTTCATCCCGCGGGTCCATGATCGCGACGCCTGGACGGACATGAAGAAACATGGCTACCGACGTCCGCTGGAGGGCTTCAACGATATCCACATGCCGCGAAATACCACTGCGGGCATGCTGCTTGCTGCACTCGGCACGATCTTCGGTTTTGCCATGGTCTGGTACATCTGGTGGCTGGCGATCATTTCGTTTGTCGCGCTGATCGTGTGCGCCATCGCGCACACGTTCAACTATGACCGTGACACTCATATCACTGCGCAGGACGTGGCCGAATTCGAGCAACACACCGGCAACTGGGAGCCGAAGGCAAAAGGCGCAACCGCATGAATACGATCGCCGTCGACATGGACCATTCCGAGCCACGGGATTTCCTGTGCCGTGAGGAAGTTCATCCGCACAACGGAACCCTGCTGGGGTTCTGGCTCTACCTGATGAGTGACTGCTTCATCTTCGCCACGCTGTTTGCCTGCATCGCGGTGTTCGGCACCAGCTACGCCGGTGGACCCAGCGCACGCGACGTGTTTGATCTGACAGGCCTGGCGGTAAACACGGCTCTGCTGCTGGTCTCGTCAGTCACGTTCGGCTTTGCCATGCTGGAAATGGCACGCCAGCGCAAGCGCGCGATGCTCGGCTGGCTGGCGGTTTCCGGTCTGCTGGCAGCGTGCTTCGTCGGTCTGGAAATCCACGAATTCGTAACCATGATCGGCGATGGCGCGGGCCCCGGACGCAGCGCGTTCCTGTCGGCCTTCTTTACCCTGGTCGCCACTCACGGCCTGCATGTCACGGTAGGTGTCCTGTGGCTGATCGTGCTGATGGTTCAGCTGGGCAAGCGCGGCCTCACTGAGGCCAACCGGCGACGCCTGATGTGCCTGAGCATGTTCTGGCATTTTCTCGACCTGGTCTGGGTCGGCGTCTTCAGTTATGTCTATCTGGTGGGAGTGCTTCGATGAGTCATCCATCCCAATCCACTATCGATCACGGCTCGTCGCATGATGGCGGCCACGATGACGAGCACGCCAATCACGGCAGCCTGCGCGGCTACCTGACCGGCTTCATGCTCGCCGCCATTCTCACCATCATCCCGTTCTGGCTGGTGATGGGTCACGTGATCCCAAGCCCGCTCACCACCACCATCATCGTGCTCGGCCTAGCGGCCGCGCAGATCGTGGTGCACGTGGTTTATTTCCTGCATCTGGACACCAAGTCAGAGAAAGGCTGGAACATGCTGGCCTTCATCTTCACCATCGTGCTGGTCGTGATCGTGCTGGGTGCGTCGGTGTGGGTGATGTACAACGAGAACGCGAACATGATGCCGATGTCGCCGCAATACATGAATCACCAGCAAGGCGCATGAGCCGCGTCTCGCGCAACGTTCCGGCGCCAGGTCGGGCCCTGCGCAGCCCGATTGCGCTGGCCGCCGGCGTAATTCTGACACTGGCACTTTTCTGTGGTTTCGTGCTGCTGGGCAACTGGCAGGTACGCCGTCTGCACTGGAAACTTGGCCTTATCCATGACGTGGCGACGCGCGTCGACGCCGCGCCGGTGGCCACGCCTGGACCCGCGCAATGGCCGCAGATTGCCAGCGGCCAGCAGCAATATCTGCACGTCAGCCTTACGGGTGAGTTTCTCGACGGCGAACAAACGCTGGTGCATGGCTCCAGCGCGGATGGTTACGGTTTCTGGGTGCTGGCCCCGCTGCGCACCGATCGTGGTTTCATCGTGCTGGTCAATCGCGGCTATATCCCGGCCGATCTTCCTGGCACGCCAAAGTACGCACAGGTGAAGCCGCCAACCGGCAAAGTCTCGCTGACTGGATTACTGCGTATGTCCGATCCAGGCGGCGGCTTTTTGCGTCCCAATCTACCGACTGACGGCCAGTGGTATTCACGTGACGTTTCAGCCGTGGCGTCGGCACGTGGCCTGCCGGCAAACCAGGTCGCACCGTATTTCGTCGATGCCGAGCTCGCGCCTGGCGCTTCCGACAACACCTCATGGCCCCGCGCCGGGCTTACCGTAATTCATTTTCCCAACAACCATCTGGGTTACCTGATTACCTGGTATCTGATGGCTTTGATGGTAGCGCTCGGGGCACTTTATGTTGCCCGCGAGGAGTGGCGATCGAGGCACCCGCGTCGGCGCCGATAACTGCGCCGCCTTGACGAGTCGCATCGCTCCGGATGCCACTGGGATGCCAAACGAGCAAGGTTCGCGCGGTTTTCGCCATTGCCACATGGCGAACCTGGTTATAGTGCATGCATGAGTTCGGACCTGAGATTTTTCATGAGCAGCCTTGGTAAGCCATTACCCCATCGTGCCGTGGAAAAATCTTCCGGCCCGCAAGGTACGCGGTTGTTCTCCACCCAGGCTTTACGCCAGTATGCAGGAGAGACGGAATTTGCCCCCGATGGCCCCGCCAGTACGCGACAACCCGTGCTGGAAGGCTTGAGCCTTGGGCTGGAGACGTTGAGGTTTCCGCTTCGCCAGGGCCGTCAGACCATTGGACGCAGACCGGACAACGACATCATCGTGAACGATTCGAGCGTTTCTGCATCGCACGGCTGGATCATCATTCAGACCGGGCATTACGTCATCATGAACACGCTGTCGACCAACGGTACCTACGTCAATGATCGTCGCGTTCACGAGGCCAGCCTCAAGCACGGCGATCATGTCCGGCTGGGCGAGGCCGAGTTTCGCTTTCTGACCCGCGAGCGGGACGCCGGCCCCAGGCTTCGCTGGCGCTGGATCGCCTGCGGCGTGTCGCTGCTTGGGGCAGCTGCCATCGCCTGGTGGCTTTTCTGACGATTTGGCAATGAACGGGCGCGACACCCCGAAAAGGATTGGGCGCTACGTTATCGAAGGTACTCTCGGTGAAGGTGCCATGTCGGTGGTTTACGCCGGATTCGACCCGGATATTCAGCGAAAGGTTGCGATCAAATGCCTGCATCAGGACGTGGCCGCCGACCCCGCCTACCGTCGGCGTTTCGTGGCCGAAGCTCGTGCGGCGGGCCATCTCACCCACGCCCAGATCCTCACCATCTTCGACGCCGGAGAAAGTGAGGATGGATATTCCTACATCGCCATGGAACGGCTCTCGGGGGAGACGCTGGCCAGCCGCATTTTGCGCGACGGCTTCCCGACCATTCCCGCTATCCTGGACATCGCCGAACAGGTTGCGGGCGCGCTCGAATATGCCCACGCCCATGATGTCGTGCATCACGACATCAAACCTGAAAACATCATGCTTGGCGAGGGGTGGCATCAGGTCAAGGTCAGCGATTTCGGTATTGCCGAGCGACGCCTGGCAGCGGACGCGGTCGACCAGCCTCGCACCGAGATTGGCGGCACGCCGTCCTACATGGCGCCAGAGCACCTTCGCGGCGAGCCCACCGATTCTCGCAGCGACCTTTTTTCGCTGGGCGTAATGCTCTACTGGCTGGTTTGCGGCAAACTGCCGTGGCCGCCAACGGACGACATGCGTCAGCTGCTGCGTCAGCGCCAACGGATGCGGCGCCCTCACATCCAGCCACGCGATCCGTCTGCACCGTCGATACTGACCGACCTGATACGCACGTTGCTGGCCGCCAGGCCGGAGAATCGTCATCAGCGCGGTGCGGAGGTGGTGGAAGATCTGCGCCTTGCCCGTCGAGAATACGAACGTCTCCACGAGAAGCCACTGACCACGCGCATCATCTCGCTGCGCTTGCGCTGGTCCGGCATCCTCGGACTTGTCCTGAGCCTGACCTTGCTGGTCGGGCTGGCTGCGATCTATGCCAAGCAGAACGCCGCCGTCACCGGCCTTGCGCTGGACTTCGGCAGCTCCATGAGCCGCATGATCGCCAATGAATCGGCCGAGGATTTGCTGCTCGGCGACCGGGCCGCCACCCGCGCGCTGGTGGAAGGCATCGCGCGCAATCAGCAGATCCGCTATCTCGCGATCACCGATCGACGTGGCAATATCGTTGCAAGCACTCAGCTGACGCAGATCAACGGCAAACTGGCCGCGCTCGATGGACAGCAAAGACGGTCGCGGAACGCAGACATCCAGAGCTATCGGACCGCCGCTGGCGCCGCTGACAACCAGGGGCAGATGCTGCTGTTCGATGTACCCATCCAGTATCAGTCGACCACCGTAGGACAACTGCGCCTCGGCATCAGTGACGCACCGCTGCGCGCTGCACAGAAAACCACGTTGTGGGTCATCATCGCTGTTCTGCTGGTTACCCTCGTCGCAGCGATCGGCTCAATCTACTGGCTGTTACGGCGGCTGATGACGATGCTCGACTTGCTTGGCAACGCGATGCTTCAGGTGGCACGAGGTGATTTCCGTCATCGCATCCGCCTGGCCCGGCGCGATGAACTGGGTCGGGTGTTTGCCGCATTCAACCTGATGAACGGCGCCTTGCAAGCCGGTCATGCGAGCCATCGCGACAAGCCTGAAGACCTGTCACCGGACGACTTCAGCCAGCCCACCCGCATCATGCCGCGTCCTGATCAGAGCCATGACGACAACGCTCAGCACCACTGATTTCCCTCGGCGGCGGTCTCAGAACTGCTTGAGTCGGCGTTTCAGTTCAAGCGCGCGCGTTCGGTAGATTACGGCGGGCTCGAACCCGGGGTCGATGGTCAGCACCCGATCCCACAGGGCGATGGCCGGATCCAGCTTCTGATCGCGATACAGCACGACGGCCTGCTGGTGAAATGTCGCTACCAACTGCCCTCGCAAGGAGGTCGCGACAGCGCCGTTCGATTTCAGGGTCGGCTGGATAAGCAATGCCTGATCGAGGTGCTCAAGCGCCGCCTGTTTCTTGCCGCGCTTGAACAGAGTCACACTCTCATCCTGCAGCCGCACCGCTTTTGCTTCCGGTGATGCGTCGATGATTGCCGCCATGTTCAGGGGCGTGGTTTCAGACACCGATGACGTATCGGCCATGGGACCGCCGGCCACTTCTCCCACGCTGCGCCGCGACAGCGGCAACCTCAATGTCTGACCTACACGCAGGTCTGATGGATTGCCCGAGCCGTTGTAGCGCGCAAGCACCACGAAAAGACTGGCATCGCCGAGATACTTCGCCGCAAGGCTGCTGTAGGAATCACCGGGCCTGACGGTGTAGTCGCGCGCATCGGCGCCGAGCATCTGGGTCGGATCCACCGTGATTTGATGCAACATGGCCTGCGCAGCCCGATCTCCCGGATGCTCCGCCAGATACTGACGGAGTGCTCGTTCGCCCGCGACATAATTGCCATGCTGAACCTGGTCGTTGACGATCGCTGCCAGCGAAGATGATTTTTCGCGTGTGGCAGTGACCGGGGATTTGGGCGCATTCGACGCATCCGGTTGCGCAGTCACCCGCGCTGGATGCTTGGTCAAGGGCGCGCAGCCGACGATGGCAAGCAAGGCCACCGGCAACAGCACCGCGGCCCTCAGCAGACGACAACCGTCGCTGAATATTTTTCGTGATGTCATCAATTTCCGCCTGTCGAACTCACATTCGCTCCGGGTCAAGCATATCCGCACGACGCGTGATAAGGCGCCGAAACCACGATAGCCACCCGGTCCGGAACAGGATCAGGGCGACGTTGTCACCCGCTTCACCCGCGCGATCCAGCGCAAGCGTGAGCGCCGAGTTCAATGCATCGCCCTGATCCCGGCGATTGGCGAGGCGACCCAACTCCTGGGTCGACAATTGCTCCCATACGCCATCACTGCAAAGGGCGAAAGACTGGCCGGGGCGCACCACGGCGCCGCCATGATCGACCTGCGGCGGCTGCGGGCCTCCCAGCCCACGCAGCAGTTTGTGCTGATCCGGATCGGCACCCGCCTGATCGGCCGCCAGGTCACCCCGGCTCACCTTCCACTGGGAAACGCTGTGGTCCTGTGTGCGTCCCAGACAGCGCTTGCCCTGGAAACGGTACAGGCGACTGTCTCCCACGTGCACCCAGCTAAGGCGGCTGCCCCTGATCAGCAATGCCACCACGGTCGAATGCGGTTCGCCGCTGGCCAGATCCCGACCACGGCGGCGCAGTTCCGCATGCGCTTGCTGACACAGGGTTTCCAGGAAAATCGCAGCGGGCTGTCCACGCCACTGGCCCTGCTCCCACAGTTGCCGGGCAACCATGATGACGCCCTCCGAGGCCAGCTCGCCTGCGCCGTCACCGCCCATGCCGTCGGCCAAGACAAACAGGGAGGCATGCGTCGCCTGGTCGTGAAGACAGATCAGCGCATCCTGCTGACTGGCTCGACCTCCTCTCGCCCGCCCGGCGGCAACCCACCGCGAGATGGTGCTCTCGATCTGCTTGTCCATCGTGTGCGCTCACCCCCTACTGCGCATTCGTTCGGGAACGAACGTCTGCATGGCTGGGAGCCGGTCGGACTCTGGTTGGCCAGTCTGCGAATCCGTCTGCACGGTCCATCTTTCCGCCGATTTTTGGCCCGTAGAACCACTATGGCCCCACAAATCGACAAAATTCTGTCCTCGTACAGCCGAATCTCGCCTCGACTACCAAAGCCCGACCGGCTCCTAGCGTCGAAGTATAGCCGCGGGCCTCCGGGTCTCCCGCCTTCCCTCAACCGGCCTGCGGCGCGCTGTGACCCGTCGTGGCCGGAACCGTCATTGCAGCAACAGCGTGAGTCGGAGCGTGGTAGGTAAGCATTGTGCCGAACGTCAGCACGCAAACCAGAAGGCAAGCGGCGAAAAGAGTCTGCAGGATAAGGGTTTCGTATTTCATGCTGATTCTCCGTGAGAGGAAGTGGCTTTCACGGAGGTCCTAGCATGGCCTGTGCCAAATCTGGAAACGTCGAAAACCCGCATGAAATGGCCGTCTCAATCGCGGCGTCTGGTTGCACCTGCCTGTCCGCGGACAGCTGACCACTGCGTCCGGACAGAAGACGGACAAACCGCACTCACAGCAGACTGTGCAGCCCGCATTCGCGCTTCAGACCGAAGAAGCGGGTGTCTTCGGCGTCCATGCCCGGCTCCCAGCGACGTGTCGTATGCGTATCGCCGATAGAGACGTAACCCTGCTCCCAGAGCGGGTGATACGGCAAGCCGTGGCGCTGCAGATAGAGGCCGACGTCTCGGTCGGTCCAGTCGGCGATGGGGTGGAATTTCCAGCGGCCCTGACGCCATTCAACGAATTCGATGTCGCTGCGGCTCTTCGCCTGGTCACGCCGCAGACCGGCAAACCAGCCGCTGACGCCCAGCTCATTCAGTGCCCGCCGCATCGGATCGACCTTGTGCAATTGGTTGTAACGATCGAGACCCTCCGTACCTTGCTCCCACAGACGCCCGTGTCGCGCCTCGGTCCACTCGCGACCAAGCGCGGGACGGTAGATCTTGAGATTGAGCGACAGCTGCTGCGTTAGCGTATCGACGAAGCGGTAGGTCTCTGGGAAGAGGTAGCCGGTGTCGATCAGGATCACCGGGATCTCCGGCTGCTGAGATGTCACCAAATGCAGCGAGACGGCAGCCTGCGCCCCAAAACTCGACGACAACGCGTGATTGCCAGGCGAATGCTGCAAGGCCCAGCTGACACGCTGTTCGGCCGTCTGACCGACCAGCCATGCATTCAACTCGGCCAGCGTACGGTCATCGGGACCGATGGAAGCGAGCGCCAGGCGGCTCATGTTTCCACCGTGAGGGCAATCTTTTGGGCCGGCCTGAGCACGCCCACTCGCAACAGGAAGTCGCCGAAATGTTCCCCGAGCGCCCGCTCGCCCGCATAGCGTGAAAACAACAGCTCGAGAACGTCGAGCAGCTCTGCTTCATCCACGTTGTTGCGATAGAGCTTATTCAGTCGCTGCCCGCGGAAATCGGCCGCCAGGCGCAGGTCGTAGCGGCCCGGACCGCGCCCTACCAGCGCGATTTCGCCCAGATACGGGCGTGAGCAGCCGTTAGGGCAGCCGGACAGACGCAGAAGCATGGGCACATCCAGCAAACCGTGGCGATCCAGCAGCGCTTCAAGCTTCGGCAGCAGCTGTGGAAGATACCGCTCGCTTTCCGCCATGGCCAGACCACATGTCGGCAAGGCGACGCAGGCGATGGCATGCTGGCGAATGGCGCTGTGGCGGAGATAGCCGTCCATGCCATGACGGTTTACGATGGCGTCGATCGCGGTCCGGTCTGCACCCGCCACGTTGGCAATGATCAGGTTCTGATTGCAGGTAAGGCGGATGTCACCGGTGTGAATTCCAGCTATCTCGCGCATGCCGCTGAGCCAGCGAACCTGCTCGGAATCGACCAGACGACCGGACTCTACCTGCAGGGTCAGATGCCAGAGGCCCTCATGGCCTTCGGTCCAGCCATAGCGATCGCCGTTGTTGTCGAAACGGAAATCACGTGCCGGCTCGAATACGAAACCGAGACGGCTTTCGACCTCCGCCTTGAACACCTCGAGCCCGCGGCGATCAATGGTGTATTTCAGCCGGGCATGCTTGCGGACATCACGATTGCCCCAGTCGCGCTGCACCGAAATCACCGACTCGGACACGGACAGCAAGTGATCTGGCCGCACGAAGCCGATTACGTCAGCCAGCCGAGGGTAGGTGGTCGGGTCGCCCTGAGTTGCCCCCATGCCGCCGCCGATAGCCACGTTGAAGCCAGCCAACTGGCCGCCCTCGACAATGGCGATGAGTCCGAGATCCTGAGCGAACACATCGACGTCGTTCAGCGGTGGAATTGCCAGCCCGATCTTGAACTTGCGCGGCAGATAGGTAGGGCCGTACAACGGCTCCTCTTCCTCACCCACCACTTTTTCGCCGTCGAGCCAGATCTCGTGGTACGCCCGCGTCTTTGGCTTTAGGTGTTCGGACAACTTCACCGCCCAGGCATAGGCTTGTTCGTGCGCCACAGATTCGACCGGGTTGGTGTTGCACACCACGTTGCGATTGATGTCGCCGCAGGCGGCAATGGTGCTTGCCATCGCGTTGTGGATCGCGGCGATGGTCGGTTTCAGGTTTCCCTTGATAATGCCGTGCCACTGGAAGGTCTGCCGCGTGGTGATGCGCAGCCCACTGCTGGCGTAGTCGCTGGCGATGGTGTCGAAAGCCAGCCATTGAGCCGGTGTCATCACGCCGCCGGCCAGCCGCGCACGCACCATGAAACTGTAGGCTGGCTCCAGCTTCTGCCGACGTCGCTCGTCCCGAATGTCCCGGTTGTCCTGCTGGTAGGTGCCGTGAAACTTGATCAGTTTGCCGTCGTCCTCGCTGATCGCGCCGGTGACCGGATCGGCCAGTCCCTCGACGATGCCGCCGCGCAGGAACCGACTGTCTTGCTTGATGGTTTCGAATACGTCCATGGTGGTTTGCCTTCAGCCCTCAGTACACATCGCGGGCGTAGCGGCCCGTCTGCAGCAGTTCGGCCAGCCAGGCCCTGGCGTCTTCCGACGAAAGGCTGCCATGAGTGGCAATGATGTCCAGCAGGGCGTCGTTGACGTCCTTCGCCATATGCAGCGAGTCGCCACAGACGTAGAGATGAGCGCCCTCGCGCAGCCAAGCGTAAAGCTCGCGGCCGTTCTCGCGCAGTCGCTGCTGCACATAGATCTTGCTGGCGGTATCGCGCGAAAAAGCCAGGTCCAGGCGGCTCAACGCGCCGCTGCGCAGCGCCTCCTGCCATTCCACCTGATAGAGAAAATCTTGCTGAAAATGTCGGTTGCCGAAGAACAGCCAGTTGCGACCGGTCGCCGCCGTCGCCTCGCGTTCCTGCACGAAGGCGCGAAACGGGGCGACGCCGGTGCCGGGGCCGATCATGATCACGTCGCGGCTGCGGTCGGCCGGCAATCGGAAGCGTTCGTTCGCTTCGACGAACACCGGCAAGCTCGACGCATCGCTGGCGCCAGCAAGAAAGGCGGATGCGGCGCCGATATGAGCGCGTCCGTAGGCGTTGTATTCGACGACGCCCACCGTCAAATGAACCTCATCGTGACCGACCAACTCCGGGCTTGATGCAATCGAATACAGCCGTGGCGTCAAAGGACGCAGCGTCGCCACCAGTTCGTTGGCATCCCACGCGCCAGGAAACTTGTGCAAGAGGTCGATCGGTTGATGGCTCGCCAGCAAGTGAGCAAAAACCACTCGCTGATCTGGAACGAGCACGTTGCGCAGATCGGAGTGATTTGAGACCTTAGCCTGAGCGGCGACGAATGATCGCGTCAAACGGGTGATTTCGCGCTCATGACTCAGCCACTGGCTTAATGGCAGGCGCTTGCCCTGATGGTCAACTTCGAGTGCACCGTCCAACTTCAGCGCGGCCAGCCACTGATTCACCAATGATGCCGGATTCTGTGGCCAGACGCCGATCGCGTCGCCAGCTTCGTAGCTCACGCCCGAGCCTTCCAGCGACAGCTCGATATGACGCACATCGCGTCCGCAGTCGTTCGAGACGATCCGCTGATTTTGCAGCACGGTTGCCGCAAAGGGCTGTTCACGCGAATGCCGCGGCGTGAGAGCGACGGCATGCAATGGGCTCACGGAACGGCCCGCTGTGGGCGGCACAGTCAGGACATCGCGCGCTTTGTCGAGCGCCTGAGCAGACCAGGCGACTGCAATGGCCTCAAAGTCCAGATCTGCTTCGCCCAGCTCCAGAAAGCGTTGACCACCCAAGGCCGTTAGCCGCGCGTCCAGATCGCGGCTGACGGCGCAGTATTTGGGGTAGCTCGAGTCACCCAGACCGAGCACCGCGAATTTCAGCTCCGGCAGTTTCGGCACGCGCTTGCCGGCGATGAACTCGATAAAGCCGATCGCGTCATCCGGGGGATCGCCCTCACCCTGACTGCTGATAACTACCACCAGATACCGTTCCTTGACTAACTCGCGCAGCGGGTAAGCGCCGGCTCGCAACAGGCGCACGGGTAATCCTTCGGCTTCCAGTTTGCCGGCGAGTTGCTCCGCCACGCGGCGCGAGTTGCCTGTCTGACTACCGTAAACAATACTGAGCCGGTCATTCGGCGGCGCCACTGGGTGCGCCGAGTCACTGACCATGGCCAGCCATGCATGCGCCGGCAAACGCACCGCCAAGGCCGCGCAATACGCGGAAATTCCATAGAGTTCGGCAGGCTGCAAGTCTTGGGTCAGCTGAGTCAGCAATGCCATCTTCTCCGCCCCGATGGCGGCGTTCGATAACACAGGCTGGAGTGCAGGATTCACGGCGTTTCCTTTTGGACGTCTTTACTTCTTAACTTCCATGATAGAGATGTCGCCATAACCGGTAAAAACATATGTCGGCATGACCTTATGCCCGTGCTTTATTTCCCGGATCGCCAATGGAAGACCGATACTCGCTCGTCACGACTATTCCGGCCGACCCCGCCACATGACCGAGCTGATTGTCTTCATTGCCGTCGGCGCCCTGGCCCAGCTGGTCGATGGCGCGCTCGGCATGGCCTATGGCGTCACCTCCGCCGGCCTGCTCATGAGTCTCGGCGTGCCCCCGGTAGTGGCCAGTGCCAGCATTCACTATGCGGAGACCTTCACCTGCGGCGCTTCCGGCATCAGCCACTGGCTCGCCGGCAATGTAAAACCGCAGCTGTTCCTGGCACTGGCAGTGCCTGGCGTCGCTGGCGCCTTGCTGGGCGTGCTGGTCGCCATCAACGTGCCGGCTCACTGGATGCGCATCGTGCTGACGCCGTACCTGCTGGGCATGGGATTGTTTTTGCTGTTTCGCGCCGGACAGCCGCCAGGCCAACGCAGCGACGTGCCGCGCGGCACCGTTGCCACGGGGCTGATCGCGGGCTTCGTCGATGCGGTCGGTGGCGGTGGCTGGAGCGCCTTGACGGTCACCACGCTGCTCGCCCGCGGCATGTCGCCTCGCGTTGTGGTGGGAAGCGTGCACATGGCCAAGTGCGTTGTCAGCATCGCCGCCAGCATCAGTTTTCTGCTCGCGATTGGCACCAGCCATCTTGCGGCGGTGGCCGGCCTCATCATGGGTGGCGTGCTCGCGGCACCGTTCGGTGCCGTGTTCATTCGGCGCATTCCATCGCGCCTTGCAACCACGCTGGCAGGCCTGGCGGTGATCGCGCTGGGTACCGGCAACCTGATTCAGCTGCTGTAAGAGGTGCACCGAACGGGACCAGGGCTATTACAATGGCCGGATGACCTCTATAAAGCCTTTCCCGATCGAAGTCCGCGGCAGCGCCAAGCGTCCGCTGGGCATGAGCACCGCCAGCTTTCTGCGTGACTACTGGCAGAAACGTCCGCTGCTGATCCGCAACGCCTTTCCTGAATTTGAGCCGCCGCTGCGGCCGGACGATCTGGCCGGACTCGCATGCGAGCCAGCTGCGCTGGCTCGCATGATCATGCGTGACGAGAAGCGTGATCGCTGGCAGGTCAATCCGGGGCCGCTGACCGAAGATGACTTCGCCAGCACGCCCGCCAGTCACTGGACGCTGCTGGTGCAGGATGTGGACAAGTGGGACAGCGACGTTGCCGAGCTGCTGCAACACTTTACCTTCCTGCCGAGCTGGCGAGTGGACGATGTCATGGTTTCCTATGCCGAACCGGGCGGTGGCGTCGGTGCGCATGTGGATCAGTACGATGTGTTTCTGCTGCAAGGGCTGGGCCAGCGGCACTGGGCCATCAGCGACGATCCGATGGCGCCCAAGCAGTCCCGCCCCGACGTGGAGCTGAAACAACTGGCGCAGTTCGAACCGACCCATGAGTGGCTGCTGGATCCGGGCGACATGCTTTACCTGCCGCCCGGCATCGGGCACGACGGCGTGGCTTTCGGCGGCCCGTGCCTGACCTTCTCGATCGGCATGCGGGCGCCCTCGCAAGCGGAGCTGACGGGTGATCTGGCCGACTACATCGCCGAACGTCTGCCGGAAGAGTTGCGCTACACCGATCCCGACCTGAAGTCCGCCAAGGCGGCGGGAGAAATCGACCGCGCCGCGGTGGACCGGTTGCGCCACTCGCTGCCGTTCGCCTCGGCCCTGAGTGACGAGATGCTACGCGACTGGTTTGGTCGCTTCATCACCCGCTACCGCAATGCGCAGGTCGCCGTAGCACGGGAGAAGCTGCTGACGCCGGCAGCGCTGACCAAGCAGCTCGCCGACGGCGCACAGCTGCTACGGCATCCCTGGTCGCGGCTGGCCTGGATCCGCGGCAAGTCTTTCTGCACGCTGTATGTCAGCGGCCAGGCGTATCCGGCCACCTCGCGCATCGCCGAACAGCTTTGCGAGCAGCGCACGTTCGAGGTGGCCGGCAAGCTTGACGTCACCGAACAGGCCTTGCTGCTCGAGCTGGTCAATGACGGCCATCTGGTGCCGCGAAAGCGTCGCCGCCACCGATGAAGCTGCAGAACTTCCAGGTCGAGATGGTCGAATGGTCGCGCGAGGAACAGCGCGCGTCCCTGCTCGACCTCCGCGACACGGTGTTCATTCAGGAGCAGCACGTACCGGAGGCGCGCGAGCGGGACGGCACCGACGGCGATTGCCAGCACGTGCTGGCACACGACGAAAACGGCCACCCGATTGGCTGCGGACGACTGACTCCGGCGCGAAAGATTGGACGCATGGCCGTGCTGGCCGAGTGGCGGGGCCAGGGTGTTGGCACAGCGATGCTGCGCGAACTGATCGCCCGCGCGCGCGCCATGGGCTGGACGGAACTGGCACTCGACGCACAGACCAGCGCCATCGGTTTTTACGAGCGCGCGGGTTTCGAGGCGTATGGCGACATCTTTGACGATGCCGGCCTGCCCCACCGCGCGATGCGCTTGGCGTTGCCCGCTGATCGGAACGAGCCAGCGCCGCTGCGTGACGTGGGCGCACTACCTGCTGGCACTCGCAGCGAAACCGATGACAGCCGCCTGCAGCTGTTGATCGACGCACGCCATCGTCTCTGCCTGTATCTGCCCTCGCTGGGAATGGACCATTATTCCCGCGTCCAGGAGTTGGCTGAAATCCGCCGCATCGCGATTTCGGGTCGCGGAGCCCAGATCCGCATCCTGCTACATGATCCCGCCACCGCTCTGCGCCATGATCATCGGCTTATCGCACTCGCACAGCGATTGACCACCGCCATACAGGTCCGTACTCCGCTCGAGGAAGTGGACCTGGCCTACGCTTCCTCTTATCTGCTCAACGATGCCGGTGGCTATCTGTTTTTGCCTGAAGCGGATAAACCGCAAGGTCGTGGCGCGCGCAACGACCGGCCCAGCCAGGCACCCTTGCAGCAGCATTTTGATGAAGTCTGGGAACGCTCCGAGCGCGCCACGGTGCTGCATATGCTCGATATCTGAGCGATACGGCGCCAGCGCCTGAACAGCAGCTGGCCCGTCATAAAGTCTTCCCAAACCGCGGGCGACCACCAAAACCCCTGAATAAAGCGTGCCGGCCGATAAATCACACGGGAACAGGGCAACACGTTGCCGCGAACACTCGCTTTGAGCCCGCTTGTGGGTTGCCGGTCGTACTCGGGCGGAGGGTATAATTGTCCGGATTCCCTCGAGTCATCCGTGTCTGCGGACCCTTCGGCGTGAAACCCGGCGATTTTCCGCAACCTGTGAGTCGCATGGATGACTGCAAGCATCCCTTCCCTGCCGGTGGTGACGTGACTACAAACCTGAAGCGCGAGTTTTTCGAATCTTCCCAACTCGCAGGCGGCAACGCCGATTACGTCGAATCGCTCTATGACGCCTGGCTGGCCGACACTGCGTCGGTATCAGTCGATTGGGCCAGGTATTTTGAAACCTTCAAGGGCCGCGAGTCGGGAGATATATCCCATACCGCGGCCATTGCGCGTATTGAAGCGGCGCAGAAACAGCGCCCGGGCGCCGCCAGCGCCGTGCCAATGAGCGACGAATATGCGCGCAAGCAGGCCGGCGTGCTTCGTCTGCTCACCGCATATCGCTCTCGGGGCCATCTCGCTGCCGACCTTGATCCACTGGGGCTGGCGCAGCAGATGCCGGCTCCCGATCTGAGCCTGCCGTTTCACGGGCTCGGCGACGCCGACCTCGATACCGAGTTCGATACCGGCAACTACGCCGGCGGCGGACAACGCATGAAGCTGCGCGAGCTGCTTGGACGCCTGCAGAAGACCTTCGCCAACACGATTGGCGCCGAGTTCATGCACATCAGCAATCACGAGCAGCGCAACTGGGTGTACACACAGTTGGAGAAAGCCGCTGGCAACAGCGGCCTGGACAAGCCTGGCAAACAGCGAGTGCTTGACGCGCTTACCGCCACCGAGGGTCTGGAGCGTTACCTGCACACCAAGTACGTGGGTCAGAAACGCTTCTCGCTGGAAGGCGGTGACAGCCTGATCCCGATGCTCGACGACGTGGTTTGCGCCGCTGGCGACAACGGTATCAAGGAGCTGGTCATCGGGATGGCCCACCGCGGCCGTCTCAATGTGCTGGTCAACATTCTCGGCAAACCACCGAAGACCCTGTTCGAAGAGTTCGAAGGCAAGTTCGAGCATCCCGACGACCCGGCCCACTCCGGCGACGTGAAGTACCACATGGGCTTTTCCGCCGACGTCAAGACGCCCAGCGGCGGCGTACACGTGGCGCTGGCGTTCAATCCGTCCCATCTCGAGATCGTCAATCCAGTGGTCACCGGTTCGGTCAAGGCACGCCAGACCCGTCGCCGCGACACCGCGCACGAACAGTCGATGGCCGTTCTGATCCATGGCGATGCGGCCTTCGCCGGTCAGGGCGTGAACATGGAACTGATGAACATGTCGCAGGCCCGTGGTTTCAAGATCGGCGGCAGCCTGCACATCGTTATCAACAATCAGGTGGGTTTCACCACGTCCAATCCGCAGGACGCGCGCTCGACCATGTATTGCACCGATCTGGCCAAGATGGTCAACGCACCGGTGTTCCACGTGAATGCGGATGATCCCGAGGCCGTCATCCACGTGACCCGGATCGCCTACGCGTTCCGCAAGCGGTTCCGCCGCGACGTGGTCATCGACCTGGTCTGCTATCGCCGCCATGGTCACAACGAAGCAGACGAGCCGGCGGCGACGCAGCCAATGATGTACAAGGTCATCCGCCAGCGTGCAACCACGCGCGACTTGTATCAGCAGCAGCTCGTCAAGGAGGGCATGCTGGCCGAAGGCGAGGCAAAGAAACAGTTCGATGCCTACCGCGAGCGGCTTGAAGCCGGCGCGCCGATGACCGAGCTGCAAACCTCTCCGGTCCGTGACGGTCACGTGGACTGGGCACGCTTCATTGGTGGCAAGCTGTCGACGCCTACCGACACCACGGTGCCGATGAAAAAGCTGCAAGCGCTGGCCAACAAGATCCTTACCCTGCCCGACGACATCACGCTGCAGGCGCGCGTGGCCAAGATCTATGGCGATCGCCGCAGGATGGCCGCTGGCGAACAGGCCGTGGACTGGGGTTTCGCTGAAAATCTTGCCTACGCCACCCTGATCGACGGCGGCCATGACATGCGTCTGGTCGGCCAGGACTCCGGTCGCGGCACCTTCTTCCATCGCCATGCCGTCCTGCATGATCAGACCGACGGCCATACCTGGATGCCGCTGGCCGATGTCCGCGCCGACGCTGACGTGCAGATCGTCGACTCGCTCCTCAGCGAAGAGGCGGTGATGGGCTTCGAATATGGCTACTCGACCACCGATCCCGAAACGCTGAATATCTGGGAAGCGCAGTTCGGCGATTTCGCCAACGGCGCGCAGGTCGTGATCGATCAGTTCATCAGTTCCGGTGAATCGAAGTGGAACCGACTGTGCGGCCTGGTGCTGCTGCTTCCGCACGGCTACGAAGGTCAGGGCCCCGAACATTCTTCGGCCCGCCTCGAGCGTTTCCTGCAGCTGTGCGCGTTCGACAACATGCAGGTCTGCGTGCCGACGACGCCCGCGCAGGATTTCCATATGACGCGCCGGCAGATGCTGCACAACGTGCGCAAGCCGCTGATCGTGATGACGCCGAAATCCCTGCTGCGGCACAAGCTGGCCGTGTCGTCATTGGAAGACCTGGCCAATGGCAGTTTCCAGCTGGTGATCGGCGATCATCGTGAACTGGCCGCCAAAAAGATCAAGCGTATGGTGCTGTGCTCGGGCAAGGTGTACTACGACCTGCTGGAGACTGCCGAAAAGGGTGAGCTGAAAGACGTCGCCATCGTGCGCGTCGAGCAGCTTTATCCGTTTCCGCGTCCCGAAGTCACCGCCGAACTGGACAAGTACCCTTCCGCCAAGGAAGTGATCTGGTGCCAGGAAGAGCCGATGAACCAGGGCGCCTGGTTCCAGATCCGCCA
>JBDTXA010000060.1:0-17967 GCA_040006415.1 Rhodanobacter sp. | reverse complement strand
GCTGCAGCCTGCTCTACGGCTGCCTGCTCTGCTGATGCCTGCTCGGAGGCCGCCTGCTCGGAGGCCAATGTCTCTATAGCTGCTTGTTCCGCTCCAGCCTGCTCGGCAGCCAGAACTTCGGCTTCTGCCTGTTCCTCCGCAGCTTGCTGAACTGCCGACACCGCGGCCTGTTCTGCCGCAGCTTGTTCGACCTCAGACGCGTCACCAGCCGATTCGTCCTCGGCTGCCGCTTCCTCGCTGGCCTGCTCCCGATCAAATGCCCCAAGCGCAGCCGCCATCTCGGCGGTCACCTGCTCATGACCTATTTCATCCGGTTGCTCCCCGGACTCCAAGCCCCCATCGGTGGATTCAAGATCGGGATCCAGGACGCCAGCAACGTCGGCCTCATCAAGGCTCGCGTTGATCGAGAACCGGATTGCATCATCGGCGCGCTCGCGATCGTCGGCGGTGACAGTTTCCCGGGATATCAACTCGTCGATCTCTGGCTCGAACATCACGTGCGCGACCTGCGACTCCGGGTAGTGATCACGCATGTCGACGATGCGCATGGTCAAGTCGTCGAGATTTGGCAACTCGGGATCAACGGTATCGAACAGCCCCATGACGTGGTCCACCGAGTCGACGGCCTGACCAAGCAACGTCATTCCATCGGCCGGCAATGGCAAATTCGCCGCCCGCAAACGTTTGAACAACCCCTCCAACGGCGACAGCACCTGCGTCAACAGTGGAATGTCAACCATGGCAATCGCACCGTGCAGCGTATGCACCGCCCGGAGCAATTCCTCGCCAATGGGCAACTCGTTTTCGTTACGCAGAATGGCAGCGCGTATCGTTTGTACGTATTGCGCTACTTCACTGCGGAGTATTTCAAGCAACACCGGATCCACCGGTGGCATGACCGGCATGCTCAGGTTCGGCACCAGTTCGATCGACTCCTCGGAGCTGCTCAAGATGCTGCTGGCATCGGTCAAGGTTGCCTCGGGCACCCCAGCGTCCGCTACATCGGTGCGCGGCACGCGACGAATCAACGTCCGCCGAACGGTCTCGGTCGGCTGCGGCGCCTGGTCCTCAAGACGAACCGGATTGCCCGCAGCAAGCTGCTCGGCAGTGTGCATGATCGCGCTGATATGCGCCGTCGGCGTGCCCTCGCCCTTGAGCGCAGCGAGAAATTGCGGCAGGGCCTCAATGGCATGTCTTACGAGCGCCTGCACGTTCTCGCTCGGTGCGATCGACTTGTCGAGAATCCGGTTGAGCATATCCTCCACTTTCCAGGCGAACTCGCCCAGTACCCCGGCACCGACGAGGCGGCCGGACCCTTTCAGGGTGTGGAATGAGCGACGGATACTGACCAGCGAGGACGTCTGCGCTGGATCAGCCAGCCATACCTCTTCTGCGGCACCGAGACTGTCGATTTCTTCCTGCATTTCTTCCAGGAAAATCTCGCGGATATCGTCATCGATACCCTCTGCGTTTACGTTGAAGAGGGTGTTGGCCGCCAGCGGATCCTTCAATGGAACCTGCTCGACGATCTGCTCTTCGACCTCGATCCAGTCCGAGTCATCGAAGCTGACCGCGTCGCTGTGAGGTGGGGCTGTGGCTTCGGTTTGCGCCAGCCGCATGCCATCCAGATTGTGCGTCGGCATATCCTGGCCGGCGGCTTCGCCGAGGAATACGTCGCCCAGGTCGTCTCCAGGAATCAGACTCACCGATTCGGAAAGTTCCGGGTGCTTTTCATGTTCGCCTACCGACGTTGCCGATACGGGAGCGGCATCGTCGTTGGAGGCTACGTCCGCAGCGGAGACTGCGCGTTCTGCCGGCAACGGCCAGTAACCGAGGAGGCCCAGGCTGTGCTCTGCAACGTCGAGAATATGTTCCAGCCCCGCGCGATGTTCGCGCGCGGCCTCAAGGTAGTATTCCAGCGCCGCCAGTGCATCGGCAAGATGATCCATCTGCGCGCCACCGGGCACGCGGTGATCGCCCAGCAATTCGTAGCTGATGAAACGTCCTACGCACTGGGCAAGTTCTGCCGGACGCGGCGAGGAAAGCATGCGCATAGCGCCTGCCACTTCATCCATCAGCGAGGGAGCGCCTTCAAGGCGACTGTGCTCCCAGCCCGATTCGACGAACGCAACGATGGCGTCCTTGACACGGCCGGTATTGTTGATCGCCTCCTGCATCAAGGTCGTGACAACGCTTAGCGCTTCGCTGCGGGGCAGGCCGTGCATGCCATCGCCGGCGTCCGCATCACCTTCGGAACCGAGGCTTTCGATGTGGTCGTCCAGCGACGCTTCGACGTACAACAGTGCACCGGCGACATCGAGCAGCGTTTCCTCGTCAGCGGCACGCATGCGGTTCGCGATCTCATCGATCACCCGACGCTGCTCGTTGACGACACGGCGTGGCACCGCGAGGGCCAGCATGCCCAAGGTGTCGCCGACGCGCTCCAGCACCTCACCCTGCGCCTCCAGTTGAGCCGGGTCGCCATCCTGCTGGCGCAGGAACAGATCCAGAGCTTCCTTCACCCGCAGCAAGTCGTCTTTCAGGGCACGCGAGACGGAGTCGAGCAGGGCGCGGTTGTGGCCGGCCATCGAGCCACGCGCATGCTCCAGTTCATTGGCATCGGGAACCAGACTATCGAGCGCATACGTGGTGCGCAGCAATTCCATGTGTGGGCTGTGTTGCTTTGCCTGGGCCACGATGTAGAGCAACTTGCAGGCCACCTCATCGGCGTCACCCGCACGCAAACTGTTCTCGCCATGCTCAATCAGCAGACGGATGTTGCGATCCACCTTGCCGGTGAGCTGACGCACTTCGCTCGCATGGCCCTTGAGCATGCCCTGTTCCAGCCCTTCCAGCACACCGGCAGCAATCCACCACAGGCGGCGACCGTGCACGTGGCAGCAGCGTGCGGTGATCGCCAGCAACGTCTTTCGCATGGCCACCAGCTGCTCGGACACATTCTGTCCGCGGAACCAGCTCAACAGCTGTTGCTGGAAGCGCAGGCGCAGATCCACCAAGTCGCCGCGATGCGCCTCGGCATAGCTTTCGTTCATTGCTGCCGGCGCCTGATCCGGCAGGAAGGCATCCAGGTTGGGGTGAAACATGGCTGATTCGGACAGCGGCGATTCTTCGCGACTGGCGCGCAGATCATTCAACAGTGGCAACAGCACAACGGGCACATCACGATGTCCGCTGGACAGCCGCTCGAGATAGTCCGGCAGCTGCATCAAACCGCGCATCAGTGCGGCAAAGGCTTCCTCACGATGGGTAACGCCATCATCGAGCAAGGCAATGGAAAGCTTCTCCATCTCCGCGGCCACCATCGCCGCGCCATAAAGCTCGACCATCTTCAAGGTGCCATGCACCTGATGCAGATGATCCGCGCAGGTGCGCATGTAGTCGCGCTTGCCTGGATTGTCCACGTAGGACTCGAGAGCCTCGCGGGCAATCGACAATGTATCGTCGAGCTCCGGCTTGACCCACTGCAACGTGGTGAAATCGATGTGGTCTTGAAGTCTCATGCGCCTCTCTCAGCGGTTACACGATGCACGCACCCAGCAACCAGCGAGACTGCTCTCCGTCTAGTGCCTGTCTCAATCGAGCTGACGTCAGCCCGACCGGTGTCAACCCGGAAGCTTGAAATGCGCCACCGAGCGTCGCAAATCACTTGCCAGCTGCGCCAGCGTACCGATGGAGTCGGCTGTCTGGCTGGCGCCTTGCGAGGTTTGCGAGGTAATTTCCTGAATCGCGTTCATTGAATGCGAAACATCCGTTGCCGCAGCGGACTGCTCTCGTGCTGCGGTAGAGATGTTCTGAATCAGCGCTGACAAATCGTGTGAAACGCGCTCGATATCGCCCAGCGCGCTGCCCGCATCCTCTGCCAGGCGAGCACCGGCGACCACTTCAGCCGTGGTCTGCTCCATCGAGTTCACCGCTTCGTTGGTATCGGACTGAATGGTCTGCACCAGCGTTTCGATTCGCTTCGTCGCACTGGTGGAACGCTCTGCCAGCCGCTGCACCTCGTCCGCAACAACCGCGAAACCGCGACCAGCCTCACCGGCGGACGCTGCCTGAATTGCCGCATTCAACGCGAGGATATTGGTCTGCTCGGCAATATCGTTGATCAGTTCCACGATCGAACCGATCTCCTGCGAGGATTCACCCAGTCGCTTGATTCGCTTGGATGTCTCCTGGATCTGATCGCGAATCGAGTCCATTCCCGAGATCGTCTCGCGCACCACTTCGGCGCCGCGCGAGGCGATTTTCACCGAGCGCTCGGCCACGTCAGCCGACTCTGCCGAGTCCTTGGACACGACGTCCATCGAACTCACGATCTGGTTGATGGCCGATGTCGCCGACAGGATCTGTTGTGCCTGCTGCTCTGCTGCATCAGCCAGATGACGCGCCGTAGTCTGCGTTTCCTGCGCGGACGAGGAGACCTGTTCGGATGTCTCGTTGATCGTTGTTACCAGAGATCGCAGCTCATCGATGGCGTAATTCACGGAGTCGGCGATCGCTCCGGTGATGTCCTCCGATACCGTGGTCTTGACCGTCAGGTCACCTTCGGCCAGCGAGCCCATTTCATCCAGCAGGCGCATGATGGCCTCCTGGTTGCGCTGATTGAGCTCGGTACTGCTGGTGAACCGCTCGCGCTGATCTCGTACGAGCGTGATGACCAGCAGCAGCGCGAAAGCCACCGCGGCGATGGCGCCCAGCAGGCCCCACCACACGTTCGGGAACAACCGGCGCAGCGGGAGTTTGCTGATCTGCTCGGAGAGGTCGTTGGCACGCAACAACACGGTCTGCGAATCCAGCGAGGCCTGGTTGCCTGCATGTTTCACGTCGGCAATATTGCCCGCAGCTGCCACCAGTTTGGTCACCGGATCGGAGAGCTTGATCCAGCTGGCGTCCATGTCGGTGAGGATCTTGCGCGCGTTGGCATCGGAAACAGGCTGTACGCCGCTTTCGTTATTGCCTTCGATGAGTCCCTTGAGTACGTTGCCGTACAACTGCGCATCGCGGGACAGGCCATCGGCTGCAGACTGCGCCGTGTCGCCACCCTGCAGGATTTCCTGCACGCGCCGTATGATTCGGTCGGCAGAAAGCATCTGCCGGGACGTGCCCAGCATCTGTTCGGAACTGCCCTTGCGCTGCTGCAGAATGTTGACTACCTGATCCATGCTCGAATTGAGCAAAGGCATCTGCTGCGACAGCGTTGCGGCGCGCTGACCGGAATCAAGCACAACGGCCTTGTTCGACAAGATCTTGCTGATGTCGGCATCCAACTGCTTCCAGGAAGCATCCAGCGCGCTGACAGCGCGACCCGCCGGCGTGGCGTTTGCGTCCGCATAAGGTTGCATGCCGCTTTCGGCGTCACCCTTGTTGATCCGAAGCACGGCCGAATCGATGGAGTTGCGGGTGGACTCAAGTTCCTTGAAGGAGTCGACATTGCCATCCGCTGATTCCAGCGCAAACTTGGCCGTCTGCTGCGACAGCACCTGAATCTGCGTAGTAAGTGCGATCGCTTGCCGATCCTCGCCGTTCTTCTGGTTGAGCAAGAAGAAGTCCACCGCCGCAAAACCGATCGCAATCAGCAGCAGGACAATGAGTACGGTGTATCCCCGTTCCCTGCTGACGCCCCCTGTAGTACTCATGTTCACCTCATCCGTCTAACTGGTACGTTGCCTTTTCCGCATCATTGGAAGCGGTTGCTGGCCAGGGAATGGTTGTCCCCAGTTTCCGGCCCTTGCGAGCGCCGGCCCTTCTTTTTACTGAAGCCCGATGGGATCAGGCCGCAGCCTGTCGGAAATCCGGTGCCCGCACCAGCTTGCTCATGCTGAACATTGCCAATTGCTGATCACCGACCAGGCTGTCGACGAATCGGGTCAGTCGTGGATCATCCTCGCGGCCGGCGTCCCGTCGCTGCTCCTCGTCGACGGTGCGCTGACCGAAAACCTCATCCACCAGCAGCGCCACGCTGCCGCTTCCCTGTCGAACCACCAGCAGGCGGGTGCGATCGGAGTGTTGCGTACGCTCGCCAAACAAAAACCGCGCGCAATCGATCACCGGCACCAGATTGCCGCGCACATTGGCAACGCCAAGAAGCCAGGGCCGGGTACCCGGAACGGGTGTCAGCGGTGGTACGGCGAGCAGTTCATTGATTTCGTCGATGCCGCTGACCAGCAGACGCGAGCCGACGCGAAAACCGATGCCGCGCCACAATCCCGGCGCCTCCAGCTTCTCCTGGGTATCCGAAGCGTGCGCCAACGACCGCCGTTCATAGTGGGCCAGAATTTCGAAGGGCGTGCGATTGACAGACTGATTCATGTTTCGCTCGAAAGCAGATCGTTGATGCAGGACAGCAACTCTTTTTCGTTCACCGGCTTGGTGATGAACGCGCGCGCGCCTTGCCGCAGCCCCCAAACGCGGTCGGTCTCCATCGATTTGGTGGTGATCATCACAATCGGCACATCCGCGGTGACGGGATCGCGAGTCAGCGTGCGGGTCGCCTGGAAGCCATTCATGCCAGGCATGATGACATCCATGATGATCAGGTCGGGAAGTTCGCCGCGAACGCGCTCGATGCCTTCTTCGGCCGAGCTGACGGCAGCAATATGATGACCGGCACGCTCAAGCAGCGTGGTGAACACGCGGATGTCGGTCGGCGAATCGTCGATGATGAGAATATTGGCCACAGGTCCCCCTTAAGAATCTGCAGTCAGTTGCTTGCGACAATGCTGACATGGCGATGAATGGCGCCAAGCAGCTCGTCTCGCGTGAACGGCTTGGTTAGATATTGCTCGGCGCCCACGATGCGACCACGCGCCTTGTCGAACAGGCCGTCTTTCGAAGACAACATGATCACCGGCGTGGCGCGAAACTGGGGATTGTTCTTGATCAACGCGCAGGTCTGATAGCCATCCAGCCGCGGCATCATGATGTCGACAAAAATGATCGCCGGTTTCTGATCGGAAATCTTGGCAAGCGCCTCGAATCCGTCCACCGCCGTCATCACATCGCATCCCTCTTTCTTCAGCAGGGTCTCGGCCGTGCGACGGATGGTCTTGGAATCATCGATCACCATGACCTTGAGACCAGCCAAGTCATTAGCACTCACGTTCAAATTCACTACTCCCCCTGCGGCGCGCCCCAAGCTCAGGATAGACACCATGACATGCAACAGACATGCCGCATGATGCGCATGTAAAAATATCGAAAGCAAACCTGCCGGTACCCGCTTCACGGCGGTGTATCCGAAGCCCTGCTGTTTAACGCCTGCCTGACAAAACTGTCAAGCAGTAATCATCCCCCACTGCCCGTTCACCACACAAGGTGACCCATATTGGCACCATATGTCGATGGACGACAGGTATCTGCGTCTCATCTTCGAGAGCAAAATTGCCTTGGCGCCCATCCACCTTAGTATAGCCATGTAACCACTCTTCCCTGCCGGTATTTGAAGCATGAACCGCGCCAAAAAAAACGGAGAACCACGATGACCCTTTCGGTCGGCGTGTTGATGGACCCCATCGACCAGATCAAGATTGCCAAGGACACCAGCTTCGCCATGCTGCTGGAGGCTCAGCGGCGTGGTCACTCGCTGCACTACTTCGAACAGGGAGGTCTGGCGCTTCGAAATGGCGAGCCATGGGCGCGGATTGCGCCGCTCACGGTGCGTGAAGATGCAGGCGACTGGTTTACGCTTGGGCCAGCGCAGTGGCGTGACCTGCGCGAACTGAACGTGGTGCTGATGCGCAAGGATCCGCCGGTGGATGCGCAGTTCATCTACGACACCATGGTGCTGGAGGTTGCCCAGCGTGGCGGCGTGGCGGTTATCAACGACCCGCAGGCTTTGCGTGACTGCAACGAAAAATTGTTTGCACTGGCTTTCCCGCAATGCATCGCACCGGCGATCGTGTCGCGCGATGCGGCCGAGCTGCGCCGCTTCACGGCGGAGCATGGCGAAGTGGTGCTCAAGCCGCTGGATGGCATGGGCGGACGCGGCATCTTCCACGTCAAGGCGGGCGACAGCAACCTCAACTCGATGCTGGAAACCCTGCTCGGTGGGGATGCCCACGGCCATGGCAGGCAACTGACCATCGCCCAGAAATTCATCCCCGAGATCAACGCAGGCGACAAGCGCATCCTCGTGATCGACGGCGAACCCGTGCCCTATGCACTGGCGCGCATCCCTCAGGGAGACGAGTTTCGCGGCAATCTGGCGGCCGGCGGTCGCGGAGAGGGGGTGGCGCTGACCGATCATGATCGATGGATCGTTTCTCAGGTGGCACCCGAGTTGCGCCGTCGCGGACTGTTTTTCGTCGGTCTCGACGTCATCGGTAACTACCTGACCGAGATCAACGTCACATCACCGACCTGTGTGCGCGAACTCGATGCCCAGTTCGGGCTTAACATTGCCGGCCAGCTATTCGACGTCATCGACCAGCATGTCACTGGAAACCGCAACGCGTGAGTACCACCGCGACAAGCACCACCGTCCCCGCGAGCTCGGCGCCCAACCCCATCGGCGCCACCCTGCTGTTTTCGCTGCTTCTGCATGGGGTGCTGCTGCTGGGCATCACTTTCCACTTTGCGAAGACGAGGCCAGGCCTGCCCACTCTCGACGTGACCCTGGTCAACGTAGCCAACCAGAAGGCACCGGACAAGGCGGATTTCCTCGCCCAGGCCAACAACACCGGCGGCGGCCAGGGCGACAAGGCTGCACGGCCGTCGGATCTTTTCTCTGGTGCGATCCCCAAGCCCGATTCCGGCATCGCCGCCCAACCGGTGGAATCCACCACGCCCCGGCCGCGCGTGGCCACTCCGACCCGGATGGTGACGACGACCGGGCACAGCGACTTCAGCGTCGCCAGCGACACGGCACGCACCAAGGTCGATCCGCAGGACGCGACGCCTACGGCCGCCGACTTGCGGCGCCAGCAAGCGATCGCCCAGCTGGCCGCCGAGTTGCGCCAGAAGAAAGTGGCTTACGCCAAGCGACCAAAGGTCAAATATCTCACTGCCAGCACCCGCGAATATGCCTATGCGGCCTACATGCGTGGCTGGTCGGACCGGGTCGAACGGGTCGGCAATCTCAATTACCCAGAGCGGGCGCGGAGCCGGGGGCTGCATGGCGATGTGCTGCTCACCGTGGTGCTGCATCTCGACGGCAGCATCAAGACCATCGAGGTGATCCACAGCTCCGGTCAGAAAGTGCTGGATGCCGCCGCCGAGCGCATCGTTCGCCTGGCCGCACCGTTTCCTCCAGCGCCCAAGAGCGAGGAACGCGTCGACGAACTTAATATCACGCGAACCTGGCGCTTCCAGCCAAACAACGTGCTTGAAACACGCTGAACGTCTATCACGGCGTTCGGCGCAGCCGTTACTCTGCGCATACAATGCTTCCCATGATTGCCGTACAGCCAACGACTCTTGCCGGGCATTTCCTGATCGCCATGCCCAATCTCACTGACCCGCCTTTTTCGCGTGGGGTCGCCCTGTTGTGCCAGCACGATGAAGAGGGCGCCGTAGGCCTTCTGGTGAACCAATTGTCCGAATACCGGTTCGGCGATGTGCTGGCGCAGATGAAACTGGAATGCATGGACAGCGAGCTGGCTGACGCGCCGGTATTGATCGGCGGCCCGGTGCAGCAGGAGCGCGGTTTCGTTCTGCACCGCGAAGCTGGCGGCTGGGAAGCCAGCTATCGCATCAACCCGGAATGGTCGGTCACCACCTCTCGTGACATTCTGGTCGCTATGGCGGCCGGGGATGGTCCGCGCCAGGCCATCATGGTTCTGGGATATGCCGGGTGGGACGCCGGGCAACTTGAGCAGGAGCTGATGCAGAACGCGTGGCTGACCACCGAAGCCAGTGGCCGGGTGGTCTTCGATACCCCTTTGGAAGAACGCTGGAGCGCCGCGGCAGGTCTGGTCGGTATCGACCCGCGACAATTGTCCGGTTACGCGGGCCACGCGTGAGTTGTGTTTTCGGGTTTGACGTTGGCAGCCGAATCACCGGCGTGGCCATTGGCAACACCTTTACCGCCAGCGCACGCGCATTGACGACAATTTCCGTGCGCGAAGGCCAGCCCGACTGGCCGCGGCTGGACACCCTTCACAAGGAGTGGCTGCCGGACACTCTTGTGGTGGGCTTGCCGCTGACCCTCGAAGGCGCCGAGCAGCCCGCCAGTCGCCGCGCCCGGCATTTTGCGAACCAGCTGCACGAGCGCTACCAGCTGCCGGTCGTCCTCGTTGATGAGCGACACAGTTCGCAGGAGGCTGCACGGCGTTTCGCCTCGGCCCGCGCCGCCGGCCTCAAGCGGCGCCGGGACGCGGCCGCCATCGACGCCGAAGCGGCCGCAGTCATTCTTGAACACTGGCTCGCCGAGCCCAGCGACGGCCACTGATCGACCCCCTTTTTACGCCAGGAACCAGCCGCCATGAGTCCCCGCCTGCGTCACCTCACTTCGCTGGAAAACATTCCGCGCGAAACCATCGAGCGCCTGCTCGATCGCGCCGAAGCCCTGCGCGACGCCTGCGCCCACGGCACCCGAAAGCTGAATGTGCTGGCCGGGCGCACCGTTCTCAACCTGTTTTTCGAGCCGTCCACCCGCACCCGCACGTCCTTTGAGCTGGCTGCGCGTCGGCTGGGGGCCGACGTGATCAACTTCGAGCTCGGCTTGTCCTCCACCAGCAAGGGCGAGGAATTGTTCGACACCCTGCACACGCTCGAAGCCATGCACCTTGACGCCATCATCGTGCGTCACAAGCGCAGCGGCACACCGGACGAACTGGTACGTCACGCCATGAGCGGCGTCTCGGTGATCAACGCTGGCGACGGCAATCACGCGCATCCCACCCAGGGCCTGCTCGATGTCCTGACCATCCGCCAGCATCGGCCCGATTTCGAGAACCTCAAGGTGGTGATTTGCGGCGATATCAAGCATTCACGCGTCGCCCGTTCGGACATCCATGCGCTGACTGCTCTGGGCGTCGGTGAGCTGCGCCTGTGCGCGCCCGACGAACTCATGCCGACACCACAGGATGTTCCGCAAGGGTTGCGCTTCAGCGAATTTGACCGAGCTGTCGCAGGCGCCAACGCAGTCATCATGCTGCGCCTGCAAAAAGAGCGCATGGCTACCATCGAGTTGCCCGATGAGGCCGCTTACTTTGCTCACTACGGCCTCGACCGGCGCCGCCTCGGGTTGGCGGCCAATGGGTGCATGGTGATGCATCCGGGACCGATCAACCGCGGCATCGAGATTTCCTCCGAGGTCGCCGACGGCGCGCAATCGCGGATTCTCGAGCAGGTCGGCAACGGGGTGTTCGTGCGCATGGCCGTCTTGAACGAAGTACTGGCTCGTTGAGTCAGCGCGACACCTCTTCCGCCCACCGCGGAAGTCTACACAGCCTCTTCCACAGCGCCGGGGCAGCCATGCGGGCATAATATCGACTGTGCCACCGGCCAACTTCAAACGGGGAACACCATGCGATCGACGACGCGATACATCGCGCTGGGCCTTGCCAGCGTCCTGCTGGCCGCCTGCGGACAAAAGGACAAGGACGCACCGCTGGCGTTCGTGCCGGCGGACACGCCTTATGTCATCGCCAACCTGGAAGTGCCGGACGACGCGACCCGCAAGGCGATGCTGGCCCAAGCTGATTCGCAGTTGCCCGCCCAGTTGGTACAACTTAAAGACCTCGCCACTCGCGTGGAAAAGAAAGACCCTGACGGCGCGCGTTTGCTGCGCGCATTTGCTGCCGAATTCAAGGGCGGAAACCTTGAAGCCGTGGCGCAGAGCGATGGCATCGATCTGAAAGGTCACATGGCGCTGTATGGACTCGGCCTGGCTCCGGTAGCGCGCATGCAGCTGACCGACCCCAAGGCTTTCGAGGCGTTCATAGGTCGTCTCGAAACGGCTTATGGCAAAAAGCTGGAGATCGAAAAGATCGGTGAACAGCGTTACCGTCGTTACGTTTCCGCCGGATCCGGTACCGAAGGCATCCTGGCGGTCGTAGGCAAACAGGCGGTCGTCGCCATGCTTCCGGCCGACGCGTCACTCGCGCTGATTCGTCAGACGTTGGGGCTCGATCGTCCGCAGAAAAGCATGCAGCAGACCGATCGTCTTGCCGAGCTGGCCAAGGCGAAGGGATATCAAAATTGGATGATCGGCAACGTTGATCTCACCCGTGCGCTGCCACTGGCGATCAGCGGCACAGATCCGCTTATCGCCGCCATGCTCAAGGCGCACGCCGAAGCGGAGTCAGCCAGAACCGGCGAACCCGTTGCCAATCAGCTGAAAATTTCGCCCAGTTGCGCCACCGATGCTGCCCGCATCGCTTCCCGCGTCCCGACCATCAGCTTTGGCTTTACCCGGCTTGATGCCACGCATCAGGATGCGCGTTTCGACATTGCCCTGGCGGACGACATCAGCAAGGCTTTTACCGGCCTCAAGGTGGCACTGCCGGGACTGGGTGGCGTCAGCTCATCACCGTTCGACGTCGGCATAGCGCTTCCGATTGTCGAGCTGCGCACGTTCTGGATGGCACAGGCTGAGGCGGTTGCCGCAAAGCCGTTCACCTGCCCCTCGCTGACCGATTTAAACGAGAACTTCGCCAAGCTTGGGCCGGCCATGCAGAAGGCCGCCATCCCGCCGTTCGGCGACATGCTCGGCTTGCGGATCGTCCTGGACTCACTCGAGCCCGGCACGGGCGCGGCGATGCCCAGCTTCACCGGCCGCCTGGTATTGGGTACCAGCGATCCCACCGGCTTGCTTGCCATGGGTCAGATGATGGTGCCTGCACTGTCCAGCTTGAAACTCAAGCCCGATGGCAAACCACTGCCGCTGCCCGGAGACATGGTAAGCATGATTGGCCAGCCGGCATGGATCGCCATGGGCGACAAGGCGCTGGCGCTTGGCGTGGGTGCTGGTGAACAGGCGCGGCTGACCGGCACACTGAACGATCCGGCGGGTGATGTGGGACAAATGGCACGAATCCACGTGGATGGCGCGATGTACCTGACCTGGCTCCAGCTGATGGAACAGAAGGTCGACAGCTTCGCCGCCGCTACTGCCGCCATCGACAAAGGAGGGGACTCGACGATGGATGACGCCGACAACGGGAGCACCACGTCCACTGCTGAAGCTGTCGCCAGCTCCAAAGCCCAGTTTGCCGCCATGGAAGCCCGCGCCGGTCGTATCAAGAGCATTGATTCAGATGTGCGCGTAGACGCCCACGGGGTGGTCATCACCAGCAAGACCGTGCTCAAGTAAGCGATATCGGCCCAACCTGGCCGGAGCGAAAAACCCTCGCTTCCTCCAGGCTTGCCTCGATGGGTTCGTCGTTTTCCGCCACCTGATGTATCAAGTACCCAGAAAAAGAAAGGCGCCCTGCGGGGCGCCTTTCTTTGTTGCGAGGGACAGGTTTCAGCGATTGAGCAGATTGCTTCCGCCGCCAAAGTTCTGACTGTCGCTGCTTTCCTCGAGCTCGACACCATCGAGACCCTGCGACAGGGTGTGAGCGTCGCCGCCTTGCGCCAACTTGATCCGCAGGCGCACCTCATTGGAGCTGTCGGCGTAGCGCAGAGCGTCCTCGTAACTGATCTCGCCGGCGTGATACAGCTCGACCAGAGCCTGATCGAAGGTCTTCATGCCCAGCAAGGTGGACTCCTTCATCAGCTCCTTGAGCTTGTGGATATCACCCTGACGAATATAGTCCTGCGCCAGCGGCGTCCCCAACAGCACTTCCACGGCTACCCGACGCGCCTTGCCGTCCGGGGTGGGAATCAGCATCTGCGCCACGATGCCCTTGAGGTTCAGCGAGAGATCCATCAACAGTTGCTGACGACGATCCTCCGGGAAGAAGTGCAGGATGCGATCCATGGCCTGGTTGGCGTTGTTGGCGTGCAGCGTGCACAGCACCAGATGACCCGTTTCGGCGAACGCAATCGCGTGATCCATGCCTTCGCGTGTACGCACCTCGCCGATCATGATCACGTCCGGCGCCTGTCGCAGGGTGTTCTTCAGCGCATTGTCCCAGCTGTCGGTATCGATGCCGACCTCGCGCTGGGTAATGATGCAACCTTCGTGCTTGTGCACGTACTCGATCGGGTCCTCGATGGTGATGATGTGACCGGTCGAATTCTGGTTGCGGTAGCCGACCATGGCCGCCAGCGAAGTCGATTTGCCCGAACCGGTGGCACCCACGAAGACGACGATGCCGCGCTTGGTCATCGCCAGTTGCTTGATCACCGGCGGCAGATTCAGCTCGTCCGGAGTCGGAATCTTCGACTCGATCCGGCGTAACACCATCCCGACGCAATTACGCTGATAGAAGCACGACACGCGGAAGCGACCGACGCCCTGCGCCGAAATCGCGAACTGGCATTCGTGGGTTTTTTCAAACTCCTCGCGCTGCGCCGGCGTCATCACGTTGAGCACCATGTCGCGCGACTGCTGCACGCTGAGCGGGCTTTGCGTGATCGGCACAACGCGGCCCTGCACCTTCATCGACGGAGCCACCCCCGCGGTGATGAAAAGGTCGGAAGCCTTCTTGTGCACCATCAGCTTCAGAAACGAGGTGAAATCGAAATCGCTCATGACGTAGATACTCCCGAAGCGGGGAACAGGGAACGGGGAATGGGGAACATGCAGGATGAGGCGTGATTCGGGCATCGGCTTCGCTCGAACGTCCACCCGGAGCCATGAGCGTCAGCCCACTTTGGGTGGGACGTTCCCCGTTCCCCGTTCTCCGTTCCCCGCCTCATTTGAAGCTGTCCTTGTTCTTCGCGTAGCTGGATGCCTCCTGACGTGTTACCAGACCACGCTTGATCAGGTCCTGCAGGCACTGATCCAGCGTCTGCATGCCGAACTGCTGACCGGTCTGGATCGACGAATACATCTGCGCCACCTTGTCCTCGCGGATCAGGTTGCGGATGGCCGGGATGCCGACCATGATTTCGTGCGCCGCGACGCGCCCACCACCGACCTTTTTCAGCAGCGATTGGGATACCACCGCACGCAACGACTCGGACAGCATCGAGCGAACCATCGGCTTCTCGCCGGCGGGGAACACGTCGATGATGCGGTCGATGGTCTTGGCCGCCGAACTGGTATGCACGGTGGCGAGCACCAGATGCCCCGTTTCCGCCGCCGTCAGTGCCAACCGGATGGTTTCCAGATCGCGCAACTCACCGACCAGGATGAAGTCGGGATCCTCGCGCAACGCCGAACGCAGCGCTTCGTTGAAGCCGTGCGTATCGCGATGAACCTCGCGCTGATTGACCAGGCATTTCTGCGAGGTATGCACAAACTCGATCGGGTCCTCGATCGTCAGCATGTGACCGTATTCAGTCTTGTTGATGTGATCGACCATCGCCGCCAGCGTGGTGGACTTGCCCGAGCCGGTCGGACCAGTCACCAGGATCAGACCCTGCGGCTGCTCGATCAAATCCTTGAAGATGCGCGGTGCGCCCAGGTCTTCCAGCGTCAGCACTTCGGAAGGAATGGTACGGAACACCGCACCGGCGCCACGGTTCTGGTTGAAAGCGTTGACGCGGAAACGGGCCAGCCCGGGTATCTCGAAGGAGAAGTCGGTCTCGTAGAATTCCTCATAATCACGGCGCTGCTTGTCCGACATGATGTCGTAGATCAGCGAGTGCACCTGCTTGTGTTCAAGCGCAGGAATGTTGATGCGGCGAACATCGCCGTCAACGCGAATCATCGGTGGCAGCCCGGCGGACAAGTGCAAGTCCGAGGCCTTGTTCTTCACCGAGAAGGCAAGCAGTTCGGCAATGTCCATCTCTACGTTCCCCTCATCCGATCATCTGAATGGCGTCTATTGGATGCCACATCAGAGGTCGGATACCATTCGCCGAAGTGTTACACCGCAGCGCATGACGCCGCGATCATCAATTCACCCGCCGAACAACCCGAATCCCCCTGCAGCGAACCCGATACTACTCGTGCAACCGCCTGTGCGACCAGTCCTTGGTGTCATCGTGATGCAAACGGCCGCCCCGGTATGCGCGCCAAGTCAAGAAATCCACAGGAAAGTTGTTGAAACACAATATGGCAGCGGCGAAAATGCGCAAATCCCGGCGGCACAAACTCCATGGTTACGCCCGCTCCGGTAAGGTACGGGGTTTGAACACGAAGCAAGGAGTCCTGCATGACACGACTAACCTTTATCGGCGGCGGCAACATGGCACGCAGCCTGATCGGCGGCCTGCTCAAGACGGGTGTGGATCCCGCCACCATCAGCGTTTCGGAGCCGCAAGCCGAGTCGAGGGAATCACTCGTTCGCGAGTTTGGCGTGGCCTGCTTCGCGGAGAACCCGCTGGCAGTGGCCGAAGCCGAGGTGATCGTGCTGGCGGTCAAACCGCAGATCATGCCGGCGATCCAGGCCGAGCTGCAGGATATTCTTCAGCGCAACAAGCCCCTGCTGATCTCGATCGCCGCCGGCGTACGGCTGGAGCAACTGGAACGCTGGTTTGGCAGCGACTTGCCGATCGTGCGCTGCATGCCCAACACCCCGTCGCTGATCGGTGCCGGTGCCACCGGCTTGTGCGCCAACAGTCACGTCAGCGCAGCGCAGAAAGATCAGGCGCGGCACATTCTCGACTCCGCGGGCATGACGCGCTGGATCGATGACGAAGCTTTGATGGACACGGTTACCGCGATCTCCGGCTCGGCGCCTGCGTATTTCTTCGCCATGGTGGAAGCCCTCGAGGATGCCGCAGCGGCCCAGGGGCTTCCGCGTGAAACCGCCCGCGCGCTGGCCGCCCAGACCTGCTTCGGCGCGGGCCGGATGATGGTCGAAAGTGGTGAAGACCCCGCTGTGCTGCGCAAGCGTGTCACCTCGCCCCACGGCACCACCCAGGCCGCACTGGAGAGTTTTACCAGCGATGATCTTCCGGGCATCGTGGCTCGTGCCGTGACTGCCGCCAGGGATCGCGGTGTGGCACTGGCCGCCGAACTGGACAAGCTGGCGTGAGTTATATGCTTAATGCGCTGACCATGCTGATCGGGCTGGCCCTCGACGCCGTGGTGGCGCTGCTGCTGCTGCGCGTTTTGTGCGAAGCATGCCGTGCGGATTTCAACAATCCGCTAAGCCAGTTCGTCTATCGCTATACCAACCCCGTGCTGGCGCCGATGCGGCGCGTCGTGCCGAACTGGCGCCGAATCAACATCGCCGCGCTGCTGCTGGCGTGGATGGCGATGCTGGTAAAGCGCCTGCTGCTATTTGGCCTGCTGGGCGTCATGCCGCATCTGTTCGGCGTGCTGGTGCTGTCGCTGGCCGAACTGCTTGACTTCGTACTGGTTTTCTATCTGGTGCTGATCTTCGGATGGTCGCTGTTGAGCATGTTCTCCGTCGATCAACGCCATCCACTGCTACGCCTGGCCAATGCCATCGTCGCTCCCCTGATGCGGCCGCTGCACGGAAAACTGATTGCCGGCCAGATCGATTTCGCGCCCATGGTGGTCATGCTGGGGCTGCTACTTGCCCGCATCCTGATCGCCGCGCCTCTGCTGGACCTCGGGGCCCGGCTGGCCATGGGCGGCTAAAGCCGCCGAGCTGTAGAGCCCGCTCGCGGGCGATGCTTCGTGAATCACAAGAAGAGCATCGCCCGCGAGCGGGCTCCTACAAATATTTACCCATTCGATCAACCCAGTACTCATCCTTGATGCTGCCCGGGAAGCTGATTGCTAGCCGAATCGATTTCGCGCGCATGGCAGTCAGGCTGGCGCTGCTGCCGCACTCCCCTCCTGATAGCCACGCCGCTGCTGGACCTCAGTGCAAGAATGGCCATGGGAGGCTAAAGCCGAAGAGCTGTTGTAAGAGCCCGCTCGCGGGCGATGCTTCGCGAATCACGAGAAGAGCATAGCCCGCGAGCGGGCTCCTACAAATCTGTACGACGCTCAATCAGCGCAGCGCCCAGTCCTTGATGATGCGATGGATTGCATCC
>JBDTXA010000059.1:0-18630 GCA_040006415.1 Rhodanobacter sp. | reverse complement strand
CCGAAACCGAAGCCGCGATCCAGGACAGCCTCGACATCCTGATGCAGGGCAAGACCGTGATCGCGATCGCGCACCGGCTTTCCACCATCGCGCGAATGGACCGGCTGGTGGTACTGGACAAGGGGGTGATCGTCGAGTCCGGCACGCATGCCGAACTGATCGCGCACGGTGGCTTGTACGCTCGCCTGTGGCAGCGCCAGACCGGCGGGTTCGTTGCCGCGGAGGACGCGCTGGCTTAGGGGCCCGCGGTCTGGGGAGAAGCGGAAGGAAACACGGGTCAGGGTGCACTCGCCCAAAATCCTGGTTGCAGATGCTGGGCGCTGACCCGTGAGCCCGCAGCACCATCGGCCGCCAAAACTTCGCGATCAACCGCATGCCCAAAACCGGTGCGTCGTTGTCGCGAGTGATGCTATCGGGGCAGCGCGTACACCACGATCTGGTCGCCGACCTGATCCTTGAGGATGGTATTGCCTCCGGCCACGAAAGCGACATATTCGCGACCCTTGTATTCATACACGGCGGGATTGGCAACCGCAGGCGCCTGCGCCTGATCGGACCAGAGCTCCTTGCCCGTGGCCAGCGAATAAGCGCGAACCTTGGCGTCCATCGAGGCGCCAATGAAGATGACTCCGCCGGCCGTGACCGCCGGGCCGCCGATCGTCGGCGAGCCCCACGCCTCGGGCATGAAGAAACCGTACTGCTGCGACGCACCCAACGGTCGGCGCCATTTCACCTTGCCGGTGTGCATGTCAATTGCCACCAGCTCTCCGTATGGCGGTTTCCAGCACGGCATGCCCAGCCAGTTTCTCGCCACCTCCAGACGCATGCCATAAGGCGCGCCGGTCTGCGGCGAAAAGCCTGTCTCGTTGCCCGAGCCCTTGTCCGCTTTCTTATAGTCCTGGCGGTCATAGAGTTTGACGTACTGAACAAGGCGCGACGTATTGAAGATAGCCGTCTGACTGACCGGATCAAATGCGACGCCACCCCACTGAACGGCACCGGCGCTGTCGGGAAAGGCCATGGTTCCTTCGCCTTTCGTGGTCGGTGGCGTGTACATGCCGCGATATTCGAGTTTGCTCCACAGTCGCGAGCACTCGCCGGCACCGACCGCGTCGGCCAAAGGCCATATCTCCGGCTTTTTTGATTGATCGAGCAACGGTTTGGGCAAAGTCGGAAACGGTTGCGTCGGCGACAGTTTTTCACCTTTCACCGAGCCGTCGCCGCCGGGAACCGGCCGTTCCTCGATCGGCCAGACGTCCTTGCCGGTCTCCCGATTGACGACAAACAGAAAGCCCATTTTGGTGGCCTGGATCAGCGCTGGAATCTGCTTGCCGTCGACCGTGATGTCCATCAGCGTGGGTGCCGAATTGGTGTCGTAATCCCAGACGTCGTGGTGCACCCATTGCCGCGACCAGACGACCTTACCGGTAGCGACGTCCAGCGCGGTGGTAGAGGTCACCATCGGTGCATCCTGCTTGCGGTTACCACCCCAGAAGTTGGGCGAGGGCGACGAGACTGGCAGGTAGATGAGGCCGAGCTGCCGGTCGGCCGACATCTGCGTCCAGACGTTGGCGGTACCGCTATTTTTCAGCATCTCTGCGGAAAGCGCCTCGAATGTCCATTCCAGCTTGCCGGTGCGCGCATTGATCGACCACACAGTGCCCGGCGACGCTTTCTCGAACGCCCAGTCCTTGCCCGCCCAGCCCAGAATCAGGTGATCGCCAACGATCGTCGGCGGCTGCAGCAGCGACAGTGGCCATTTGTCGTGCGTGGTGTTCCATTGATTGACGTCGAGCACGCCGTCATGGGCAAATCCTGCGCATGGCTTGCCCGTACCGGCATCCAGCGCAAACAGCCGCGCGTCCATCGTGCCCATGTACACGATCTTCTGGCACGGCTTGCCCGGCTCGGGGTTGTCGGCGGCCCAGTACGCCACGCCGCGATTCTTCAGGGCAGGCTGGGTCAGTGCCTTCAGCGGCGTATGCGTATCGAAGCGCCATTTCTGTTTGCCGGTGGCCGGATCCAGCGCGATAACGCGATAGAAGGGCGTGCCGATGTAGAGCGTGTTGTTGGCAAAGATCGGCGTGGCGGACCAGACGGTCGCCGGCACCTTGCCACTGCCGTCAGAAACGTCCCCGGTATGGAATTGCCAAACCTTCTCCAGCTGATTCACGTTTTTTGCCGTGATCTGATCGAGCGGGCTGTACTTCTGCGCGTTCAGCTGCCCGTGGAAGCTGTCCCACGTGGGATGGTCCGGTACCAACGGCACATCCGCGTGAGTAGGGTTGGCTGTTTCGGTATCGGCTGCTTGCGCCGTCGATGGCGGCTGCGAAAGCACCGCGGCGGAGCCTGTGAGCAACAAGAGAGCGACACAACCCGCCGCTGTCAACAGGCGCGTGGAGACCGTCGGGGCGGACACCGTTTGGATCTTCATGAGTACACCGCGGGATGATCGCCAACCGGACGGATAAGGTCGAAGATCAAGCCAACACCACCGACGCACATCGCCACGCAGATCCACCACTCATGAAGTAACAGGGCCGCGAAGCAGGTTGCGACAAGCGCGAGCAGGATCAGCAGACGGAGAACGATGCGGGTAGAGCGTGCCGTTGCGGCGGACAGAAAGAGTGCCGCTACGGCCAGCGCGGCACAAACGACGATGACGGCAAGCGCGCCAAGCGATCCGGTGACACCCGTCAAGGGAGCGAAATACGCGTAAAGCGCGATGACAAAGCCGACGATCGCGCTGACAAGCAGCAGCACGACGCCAGTTCGGGATGATCGGGATGGCGACATGATCGTATGGGTTACCTCAAATGCACGGAGAGGATCAGCGGCACAGATCACCTCCTGCGCGCCGGTCAGTCATTACCAAGCGCCGGCGGAGCGCTTATGGACGTCCAAATGCCTCCGTCAGCGGCAAGCGTTTGGTCTTGATGAAGAATTTTCAGGTGAACCTGGCAATGATCGGAAGGGGCCACGTTTCGTGATTGAAATCGCCTGATCCGTTGAAGCGTGTGGCGCTGAGCTAAGTACGGGAGCGGGGATAAAAATACGTCCGTTCGTGTGATGGCGACGCAAAAAAAGCAACGCGCCTTCGCGCAAGATATTGCGTCGTCCATCAGGCCGAGGGAGTGTCCACTTCGTTCGCTGGCTATTTCTCACCATGGCTTCGTCCAGGCATCCACAACCATTCGTCGCCCTATGTACGGGTTCGTCCCACGTTATGGCCACTTGGTCGCGTCCCGATTGTCGCTGGCTCCTGATGCCGGCAGCCTCGAGGACAGCGGGCTTCAGTCCAGGCACAAGGTCATCAGCGATTGCTGTTGGTCTGTTCGAGATTGCGCCCATTCCCTTGGTCTGCTGTGAAAAGGTGCCGCAATGCGTATTGCCCTGCTTTTCCTCATGCTTATCGCGTCTGCATTCGCCCACGCGGTCGAGCCAGTCGAGCCATCGGATGTGATCGGGTTGTGGGGTAACGAGACGGTGTCCGGGCCGCTGCTGTCCGGCGTGCTGACCGTGGACGGGCGGCAAACGCCCTGGCGGGCGAGCGTGGGGGGCATGTCGGCGACGGTGGAGCGTGATGGCGAGTCGGTGCGCTTTGCGATGCCGGGTGGCCACGGGCAGTTTCGTGGCCGCGTCACCGGCGGCAACATTGCGGGATTCTGGATCCAGCCGCCGGGGCAGGGACTGGCTTACGCGACACCGCTTGTGCTGCCGCACGGTGAAGGTCAGGTCTGGATGGCGCAGCTGCAACCGCTGCAGAGTCGGATCACCCAGTACCTGAGCATCCGGCCCGGCAAGGACGGTTCATTGCATGCCTTCCTGGTCAATCCCGAATACAACCTGGGACGCGGCATCAGCTACGACGTGGCGTTGAACGGTGATGCGATCGTATTGACCATACCGAAGCGCAAAGGTTGGGCGCTCAACGGACGCTTCGACGAGGATACCGGCCAGTTGCGGATCGATTGGCAGGGCATTGCCGTGTTCGCCTTCACCCGTCGCGATCGCGACGATGCGGTCGGCTACTACGCGAGTACGCCGGCGGACTCGCAGCGCGCTTACCGCGTTCCCGTCGCCGAGGGCGATGGGTGGATCACCGCGTCATTGGGAGACCTGGGCATGCGGGTGGCACCGATGCTGGCCATGCAGCAGCAGATCGAGACCAGCGATACACCCGGTCCCGGCGATCCGCAGGTGCATGGTTTACTGGTGGCGCGGCAGGGCAAGCTGGTGTTCGAAACCTATTTGCACGGCTATTCCCGCGAGCAGGCGCATGACACGCGCTCGGCGGGCAAGTCATTCGCCTCGTTGCTGTTGGGCATGGCGATCGACCATGGCGCCAGGGTATCCGCGCAGACGCCGGTGCTGTCGATGTTTCCGCAAGACAAGCCGGTCATGCACGTGGACAAGGACAAGCGAGCGATCACGGTGGGCGAATTGATGTCCATGCAGTCTGGCTTGGCATGCGACGACAACGATGACCACTCGCCCGGGGGCGAGAACACGATGCAAACCCAGCACGACCAGCGCGACTGGTACCGCTACACCCTGGACTTGCCGATGGCGCAGGCCCCGGGTGCCGACAAGGCGGTGTACTGCTCGGCCGGCATCAACCTGCTGGGCGGCGTGGTGCGCCAGGCCACGGGTCGTCAGCTGACCGACCTGTTCCAGGACTGGATCGCCGGGCCGATGCAGATGCGCGGCTACCACCTCAACCTGATGCCGGACGGTGACGCCTACCTTGCCGGCGGCATCTACATGCGTCCGCGCGACATGCTCAAGCTGGGGCAGCTGTATCTCGATGGCGGCGTCTGGAACGGGCGCCGATTGATCGACCAGCGCTGGATCGATGCGTCCACCAAGCGCCACGCCACCTTCGGCCCCAACCACGACTACGGCTATGCCTGGCACCTGCATGCCTTCCGCGTGGACGGCTATGACTATCGTGGCTACGCGGCCGAAGGCAACGGCGGTCAATTTGTCATCGTGGTGCCGGAACTGGATCTGGTCGTGGCGATAACTGCCGGCAACTACGGCGAGTTTTCCGTCTGGTATCCACTGCAGAAGTTGGTGAGCGATTACGTGATTCCATCGGCCTTGCAGCGAGATTCCATGGGGAGCGAGTGCGTTCAAGGGTGCGGCAAGGATTGAAGACGGCAAGTTTCCCCGCCCACTATCGTCGTCCGGCATGCGGTGGATCGCTAACTGTCTGATGTGAGGGTCTTGCTCGACGTACATGGCGCTGCGTGACTGTTATCCCGTCGTCTTTCAAGGAAATCGAGGGCGTACGATGGAACTTAACGGATGACGTAAAGCTCGCGGATCGCTATAAACAGAAGTACACCTGAAAAACGGGGTCAGGTTCACTTACCACCGTTTGAATTGTTGTGTGGCCAGGGAACGTGGTCATAGTCAACGCTGCCACGAACAGCTCGCGAGAACGTGCACTTTTCCTCTGCTTCCCAGACTTGGCGCCTTTCGATTGGGGACCGTCCAGTTCAGGGCTTCATGCTGCCGGTGTCGAGGAAGCGTTGATGCCAGGACAGCGCTTCGGTGAGCAGATGCGGGGTGTGCTTTCCTTTGCTATCGCGGCAGGCGCGGTCGAAATAGTCTTGCAGCAGCGGGCGATAGTCCGGATGGGCACAGTTGCGGATGACTTCGCGCGCGCGCTGCTTTGGCGACAACCCGCGTAGATCGGCCAGGCCTTGTTCGGTGACCACCACCGACACATCGTGCTCGGTGTGATCGACGTGGCTGACCATCGGCACGATGCAGGAGATCGCCCCGTTCTTGGCCGTGCTCGGTGTGAGGAAACAGGACATGAAACCGTTGCGGGCGAAATCCCCCGAGCCGCCGATGCCATTGATGATGCTGGTGCCGGCGACATGGGTGGAATTGATATTGCCGTACAGGTCGGCCTCGACCATGCCGTTGAGTGCGAGGCAGCCCAGCCGCCGCACCAGTTCGGCGTGGTTGGAGATCTCCTGCGGACGCAGCACGATGCGGCTGCGGTAGTAGTCGATGTGGCTGATGAACTCTTCGACAGCATCCGGGCTTAGCGACAGCGCGGTGGCCGAGGCCATGGTGATGGTGCCGGTGCGGATCAGATCCAGCATGCCGTCCTGGATCACCTCGGTGAATGCGGTGAGCTGCTCGAATCCGCCTGCGCGCAATCCGGTCAATACCGCGTTGGCAATGTTGCCCACGCCGGACTGCAGCGGCAGCAGGTGCTCACCCAGGCGCCCCTTGGCGATCTCGTGGCGAAAGAACTCGACCAGATGTCCGGCGATCCTCACGCTATTGTCGTCTGGCTCGGCGAAGCGGCTGAGCCGGTCGCGGCCGCGGGTTTCGACCACGGCGACAATCTTGGCCGGGTCCACGCGCAAGTAGGGCTCGCCGATGCGGTCGCCCGGTGCCAGCAGCGGAATCGGCTTGCGGTGCGGCGGCAGCGCGGTGCCGTAATAAATGTCGTGCATGCCCGCAAGCTCTAGCGGCTGATCGCTGTTGACCTCGACGATCACCTGATCGGCCAGGTCCAGCCAGGTCTTGTTGTTGCCAATCGAGGTCGATGGAATCAGCCGTCCATCCGGCAAGATGCCGGCCGCCTCGACCACCGCGATATCGATCTTGCCGAAAAAGCCGAACCAGGCGTATTGCGCGACATGGCCCAGATGGATGTCCATGTACTCGATCTCGCCGCGATTGATGCGCGCGCGCAATTCCGGATCGGACTGATAGGGCAGGCGGAAGTCGATGCCGCCAGTACGCGCCAATACACCATCGAGCTCTGGCGCGGTGGAAGCGCCGGTGAGGATCTTTATGCCGAATTTCTCACCGCGCGCATGCGCCGCGCCAATCCGTTCGGCCAGCGCCAGCGGCACAGCCTTGGGATAACCAGCGCCGGTAAATCCGCTCATTCCCACCGTCATGCCTGGGCGGATCAGCTCCACCGCCTGCGCGACCGGCATCAGTCGGCCGACCAACTGCGCGTTCTGTATGCGTGTTTCCATCAGGGACAATTCCGGACTGCAGGGTTGTCCATAGTAGGGCCGATCAGGACGGTATTCCGTAAAGAGGCAGAGCGGTCCGCTTATTAACGTTTGAATTGAACTTGGCACAGTTGCAACCGTTACGAAGAACTTAGATCCCCTCGAAGGTGGATCTTTCTAGAACGAACACACCTATTCTTGAAGAGGCGTCGCACGGGGTGGCCCCGAAGACTGGCACGCTCAAGCTGCGCAGCGGTGACTTGCCTGCAGGATTGAATTCACCCCATACCCGGCTGGATTCGCTCTGGATCGTTCTGCGGCGTTGATCCTCAACAGTGCACACTTACCCGGTTTTCCTACGGAAGGGTCGCGGATGTTTTATTCCGCCCAGATCAAGGCCGACTATCACCACTTTCTTCGTAAAGACGGTGCGGTCGTCAGCCTGAAGCGTTTTTCCGAGCTGTTCTGGGACCAGCGTCAGGATGGCCAGTGGATCAAGATTCCCAAGGCCATGCGGGAGGCGTGTCGCCGCTCGCACCTTGAGGACGATTTTGCGTTGGACAAGATGGTCGCCGAGACGGATCGGGAGCAGGCTTGCAAGTACGAGGACGGAATGTTGGCGAAGACTGAGCGGCTGGCCCAGGCCGAGACTGTGCTGGCCGGGTACGAAACCGACCAAGAAGGCCGCCAACGATCAGCGCATCGCCAGCAACGAGATCGCAGCCGCGCTGCGCAACCTGGAGGACCTGCAGCGTAAGGAATCGGCCGGCAGTGATTCGCGCATCTATCCAGGTCAGTACGCGCCGGTGATGATCGAGAACAACGGCCAGCGGATCGTGCTTCCTATGCGTTATCAGTGCAGGCTGCCGGACTGGAACGAGGCCACCAAGCGAAAGTATCCGGGTACTTATAACGCCCGCCGCAACAATTTGGAGAAGTCGTGGGGCAAACTGTTTGGTTACCGCCACGGCATCATGATTGTCTCGCGTTTTTACGAAAACGTCGCCCGTCACAAGATGGAAGGCCGCGAGCTTGCGCCCGGTGAGAAGGAGCAGAACATGGTGCTGGAGTTCGACCCGCAACCGCTGCAGGAGATGCTTGTGGCGTCCCTGTGGAACCTTTCTCCGCATGCCGATCACGGCACCGATTTGTTCTCCTTCGCTGCGATCACCGACGAGCCGCCAGCGGAGGTCGCCGCCGCCGGCCATGATCGCTGCATTGTTCCGATCAAACCGGAGCACATCGATGCCTGGCTGAATCCCGACCCGCACAACTTGCAGACTCTTTACGCCATTCTCGATGATCGCGCGCGACCCTATTACGAGCACCGTCTGGCCGCTTGATCGCCGAGCGAAGCTCAGAAAAAAGTATCGGGGACAGCTCTAATTGATGGTGGCCTTCGGCGCATCCGGTGACGTCACGCTGTTCGAAATGGATGTTGCAACACCGTCACCGTCTGGCGGTGCGGCACCACCGCGAAGATGACTATCAATGACCATGGCAAGGTAGCCTGCAAGCAGGGCCCCGCATGGCGGGCTTTTCATCAAGCGGGCGTCAATAGCTCTTTCCACGCGCTGACACTGGCCAGACCACCTCCACCTTGCCGTTACGTACGCCGACGTACCGGTGGTGAAGATTGCAGGTTGGGTCGCAATGTCTGGGAATCAGCTTCAGCTTTTCGTTGATGCGCAAAACGCCCTGCTTATCCTCGATCACGCCGTGCTCGTCCGAGGCACTGATGTATGTCACATCGTCGCGGCCGTGGATGACGGGAAGGCCGCTGTCGAGCGACTGCACCTTGAGGCCCGCGTCGCAAACGGCCTGATAGGGCTTCGCGTGGCTCACTACCGAGGTAAGGATAAAGAGGGCGTTCTCCCATTCGCCTTGGTAGATGCGATTGCCGTCCTTGTCCCTGATGCGTCCGTAGTCGGCATCCATGAGGGCGTAGCTGTCACATTGCAGTTCATTGCAGAGACCCGAATTCGACTCGAAGCAATACGAGCCAGTGCCAGCAGCGGAGACGAGTCCAGGTCGCAGCCATGAAGGGCTGGGCCTTGAGCCCGCTATTATTTGCCGCGCGCGGCGTGCACCTGGACGGCATCCACGATGACAAATGAGCGTTTGGACAACAGCAAGCGCCGCTGACGCGCGGCCCTTGCCAGAACGGTGACTGGCGCGATCTTGGCCTCGCATAAAACATGTCGGCTGGTGGTCAAAGACAAGACGGGTACATACTCTCCGGCGCGGCCGGAGAAGAGCAAACGCGCGCCTATCGACCCAGGTAACGAAATGCTGACCCCGTTTTGGTTGGCCTTGTCCAGCGTGGCGTGAACCTGAGTAGCCATCCGATTCAGCGCAAAAAATCGCTTGACGGCCATTTCCGGCTGGATGATGGCTGAGGTTGGCCCGGAAAAACGTATCGGGGGGGCGAGCCGTGGAGAGAGATATCGGACTGATGATCAAACTCCAAATTTACAGCGAATTTATCGTATCTGACCCGAATGGCACTTACTTAAGCGGAAAGCCTCGTTTTCCGTCATTCCTGCGAAAGCAGGAATCCAGTGACCTCAGCCTTTTCGAGGAGCTAAAGACACTGGATCCGCGCTTTCGCGAGGATGACGGGCTTAAGTAAGTGCTATTCGTATCTGACCCTGAAGATTCATTTAGCACTAAGCGGCGTCGACGGTTGGCTTTCATCCATGACACACAAAAAGCAGACCCCGCCGAAACGGGGTCTGCTCCGATGCCGTGTGCTTATTAGTTGGCGCGTCTGCGACGACTAAATGCGAGGCCGGCCAAGCCGAGTCCGAAAAGCACAAGCGCTGAGGGTTCCGGGACTGCTGTGCCGCCGCCACCACCCGTAACGGTTTGACCGTTTGCCAGCAGGCTGGAGAAGCCAACAGGGAAATCGGCACCACCGTTAAAATAGCTAGTTGTGAAGCCCAGCCCAGCAAAAAAACCAGCCTGGTCATAAGCCTGATGGCTCCAGCAGCCAATAGCGCCGGGCTGTGTGAAGCCATTAAGAGTACCTGCGGCGGTGACCGTCTCGCCATCGCTGCAGCTTGAACCGGAAAGAGCGCCGCCAACACCAGCGACGTGCGCATTGCCCATACCGCCGGCGCCGACGGCGAAGTCCCATGCCGCACCGCCGATGTAGTTTTGGATCATCACCGTCCCGCCACCTGCCAAGTAGGCGCTGATGGCGGCTTGTGCACCGGCAGCAGTAACAAGGCTATCGTCCTCAGTGCAGCAACCGCCGCCGGCGATGAAGTACAGCGCAACATAATTGCTCAACGACCCAGCAGCGGCCACATTCGCGAAGTTCATGATGGCGTGAGTCCCCGAACCAAGCGTGGCACTGCCGATCGCGGCAATTGGCCTTGAATCACTGCCCCCAATGGCCGACCAAGTCTGATCGCGGTAGGCGACCGCGTTTACATCGCCGTAAGTCGAATGTAACCCAATCGCATCGCTGCCTTCCAAGATGACGGTCGCATTGGCCGACTGAAGCATGGCGCCCGTAAAAAACAGCAGAGCGGCGCCGACCCAAGTGCTCCTCAATACAGCTTTTATGGTCTTGAACATGACATGGCTCCTTAAGTTAGAGAATGGAGAACGGGGGCAGACACCACTTACATACCGCCTCAGACTGAGCATGTAGTGACTAGGAGGGTAGCGAGTGTCTCAACCGTTTTTACTTAAGCTGCTTGCACAAATAGTCTCAAGCATTATTGATGCAGCACACTTCGTGCCATAGGGTTCATAGTTATTTTTATCAACAGCTTATGTTTATTGAACATTTGATTTTAAGCGATTTTTGTAAATTCCTTCGACTCTCGCAAACCACTCTGACTATCCATTGGTGGGTGGGTCAAGGTGAACCCGGATCGACGAAGTTAATCTAAACGATGACGCGGATTAAGCTTAGGTTGCGAAGGAAAAGAACGAGGTCAGGTTCACTTACAACCGTTCAAATCAGTGTCGCAATTCGGGGCGGAGGAATCTAAACCCGAACGGGGGCAAGCTCAGCCGTGAAACGGTTCGACGGATTCTAAAAAAAAAGATCTTAAACCCTGGAGCAACTTGATGCGGTGCGTAGAAACACTCTCGCAGGAATACCGGCAGCGCATGTATCACCCGCTGGCGTTGTATGCCAGGCCTCTACGTCGCGATGAACCGGTAATTTGTGTTGACGAAAAGAGCCTGCAACTGCGGGCGCACAGCCGCTAGCCAATAGTCATGGCGCCTCATGTCGCGGCCAAAGAGGATTACGAATACGTGCGTAAGGGCACGACCAACCTTTTCGTGGCCGTCGAGCCCAAGGCGGGGCGGCGTATCGTTTCAGTGACCGATCATCGCCGTAAGAAAGACTTCGTTGCCTTTGTTGGGAACCTGCTGACCCGTACCTACGCCAAAGCCCACCGTGTTCACCTGGCGCTGGACAACTCGAACACGCACCTCAAAAAGTGCTTCGATGACGTGCTGGGGCACGCTCGCGCCGCCCGCCTGTTCCGGCGAGTCCGATTCCACTACACCCCCAAACACGCCAGTTGGCTGAATATGGCGGAGATTGAAATCGGTATTCTCACTCGCCAATGCCTCAATCGCCGCATTGCCGATCGGCAATGCCTGCAGTCGGAGGTGAGTGCCTGGCAGCGTCGCCGAAATGCCCAGCGACGCACCATCGAGTAAGTTTACGCGGCAGGATGCAGATCGAAAACTCAGATGTCATTACGTTTCGACATTTACTTGTTGATGTACTAGCCGATGCAAACCGGCTATGAAAGTTCTGGTACCAGTTCGCTTAATCTGATGTCGCCCACATAGGTCATCGAACGAGGATTGTCTTGCTAATTAATGGTCATGGGATTTCTCCGAATGTTCAGCTTGCGCGAGGACCACGCGACCACATTCCGTGATCGCTCCGCAATGAGCTCTATAGGCCGGCGTCAACATTGTCATAGGACCGATCAATCGTTGGGGCCGGTATCAAGCGATCCCGGCCCCTCCTTCTCCCTGGTGCTACGACGACTCAATTACCGCCGACAAAGCTGTTCCACCTTTTGATCAGGTTGGCCGCGTTTACCGAGCCCAGGCCAGACGCAAAGCTCCAGCCCGGCTGAGCGGCGTATGCCTCAGTCTTGCTGTTATAGACCGATGGGTTCTTGCTGGTGAGTCCGAGCTGGATCGTCCCCGGGTACACCCTGCCGTAGAAATAGCAGTTCGGCGTGATATCCGTGGGTAGTATCTGGAAGCAGTTGGTCGTAATCGATCCCCGGGTGATGTTGTGGAACACGCAGTTGTTCGTGCCCTTGGTGCCGTTGTCCGCGCTGCATGTGTTCAGGCTGTCCGGCGTACTGCCGAAACCTGTACCGAATTCCATACCTGCAAGGGCATAGAGCACCGGCGCGGCGTTACCCTGACTCATCGGAAAGTTGGACTTGGCCAACTTTTGGTCCACCAGCGCCTGCAAGCCCGCAAACATGGGCGCCGAAAGCGACGTGCCGCCGGTCAGCTCAACACCCTGGCTGAAGGTCGAATCGCAGGGCACGTAGATGTCACAGATCACGACATACGTATGGCCACCGTAGGATCCGGCGAACAGCGACACGTCGGGCAGGTCGCGCGACCGATCCTTCGCGGCACCGGTGACTAGCCGCTGATATACCGGCTTGGCATTCACCGACGACGGACCACCGCTGCCCGCTTCGGATGTTCCGTAATAGCCAAACGGGTCAAACTTCAGCTGTGCCTTGCAAAACGCCAATGATGAATCGTAGCCCATCGACTTGGCGGCGACCTCGTTGCCGCAGGACTGGTTCCAGGGAATTTCCGGTACGTACGATTTGGCGGTCACGTAATTCGCGGCGGGCGACTTCTGGAAATACTTGTTGGTGGTGCCGTCGAGCACGTCGGCGGTGTCGGTGCCACCCACACCCGTCACATGCGGCGAGGTTGCGAACGAGTTGGCGTCGATACCCACACCGTTGATGATGCCGCCGTTGAAGCTGGGGTTGGAGCCCGAGTCACCGGTGGAGACGAACACCGAGATGCCTTCCGCATCGGCCTGCGCCCACATCTGGTCGATTGCTGTTTTGCTGGGAGCGTCGGTAAAGCCCTCTCCATAGCCATAGCTGGCGCTGATGACGTTGGGTCGACTGTCACCGTTAATCAGGTTGGTGGCGGCAATGAAGACACCGCCGAAGAAATTGTCCGTCGCCGGATTGAAGTCGGCATCGTAGTCAGAACAGCTGGCGACCACGATGTTGGCACCCGGCGCGATCGCCGTGGACCACTCCGCATCGAGCACCGTTTCGATGCCTTCTATCGGGAAGCCAAAGATCACGTTCGGGTCGTAGCAGTTGTTCATGCCGCCGGACTGCGGCTGGATCTGCGCGAACGTGCCACCGTACTTTTTGAGGTTGAACTGGGTGACGAAGTTGGTCCAGTCATCCGGACTCATCGAAAAGTCCTCTACCACGGCGATGGTGACGCCTTTGCCGGTGAAACCCTGCGCCCGCACGCTGTCAACGTTGTATATCTTGGAAAGATCGCCCGGTACCAGACCGCGGACCTGACCGCCGGGAAGGGTGATCGCCAGCGGACCGGGCTTGCCAGAAGCGGGCTTGCCCAACGCGTTTGATTTGCTCAAGGCAGCCACGTGAAACAGGCCAGTTTTTGAATCCCACTGGCCCTTACGCGGCGTGATGTGCAGCGGCTGCGGCCTCAGCGAGCTGAGCCCAGCCACGCCTACTATGACGGGCTGCAGGGCGCTGGGTACGCTGATATTGGAGGCATTGGCCACGTGCGGCTTGCCATTCACCGAATAGATGTTTTCCTGCGTGTGGAAGGCCCTACTCACCTGTCCGGCATTGCCGCTGAAGTCGATCTGCATCTTGTTGGGATAGACGCCGTTCACTTTGAACCCTTGCGACACCAACCACGATGTCACCGCAGCGATGTCGCTGTCGGCCACGCCAAAGGCCTGGCCATATTGGGCCGGCGTCAACCACTGGTGAAACAGCGGTGATTTCGGATCGTGCTGCGCCTTGTCCAACTGCGCCAGTGCCGCAGTTCGGATGTCGCCACGCTTGAGGATCAGCTGCAAATGACCCATGCGCGTGCTGTCGTTGAGTTTCGTTTTCGGCTGCATCGCGCTGATTGCCGCAACGTGCGTATTGGCCAGCGTCGAAATCACCTGGTTGTTGATGGTTTGTGTAACACGGGGCGCCTGGGAAGTATTCAGGCCCGACAAGATGGTCGGTGCGTTAGTTTGAGCCGCCGCGACGGCGGGGAGCGCCAGCGCAATGCAGGCAGCAAGAATCGAGCAATGATGCGACGTCGACAAAGTCTTCATGGAAAACATTCTCCTGATGGGCAGACAGAGGTTGGATTTGAAATGAGCCGGGCCATCAAGGCCCGTACCACAAGCAAACAGTCACTGATCCACTTCAACGCATCGTGAGACTCTGTGGCATTAGCCAGAGGAGAAAACCGTAAAGATCGCGCACACGCATCCTGCCCCATGCAATTATTCAGATGAAATCCAAACAAGGACAAGGCATTCACAGCAAGCCTGGGTTGCTTGCACGCGGTCAAATAAGGGGAGACGGCAGAGACCGTTCTGGATCGCAGAAGACCCACTTCTTTTCCACTGGTAGCAGACAGAAAACACGATGCGCGAGACGCCCCGTTTTTCGGCTGATGCGCACCTTTAGCCGATCGTCTCCGGCCCGAATTCTACTCGTCGCAGTAAGCCCGTCAATCCGCGAAAGGGGTCCATCTTCAGATGGTGCAGCTGACGAGGCTGCAGCCGCAGGGAAAGTGGTATAGGGGACGAGGGTATGGCTGATGGGGTGCACACCTTTCATCGGGTGCTCAACCTTGAAATGCCGTCCTCGTCACCGATGCATCGTCCGAATCGTCTGCCGTGGATGATGCAACCTTCGGGCCGTGGCTTCCGAGATAGACATGACGCCGGTAATGCGGCCCGGGCAGATCATTTCGCGATTGACCCTGAAGCCCTCGACCAGGCCCCAACCGGCATAGCGCAGCGCCGGATCAATGCCGTTGCGTTGACGCGGGTCTCGGCTTCGGTCTTGTTCATGGCCATGCAAACCCCGCTTCGCGCTGCGCTCGCACAGCCAACACAAACACGGTATCGATCCCGGCCACGTAGCGGTACAGCGCCACATAACAGTACGAACCGCGACCAATCACCAACTCGCGCTTGTCGTTGCTGGCCGGGCGGCCGATCAACGGATTGGTTTGTAGCACGTCGACCGCCGTGATGATCTCGCGCAGCCGGGCAGCGACATGCTCGACATCATGTCGCTGGAGGTAGTCCAGGATTTGGTCGACATCCTCAGCGACCTGGGGTGCCAGTTCGATGCGGGCCACGCTACCTCGCCAGCTTGCGGGCCGCGAGGCGTCGCACTGCATTGCCGGCGATGCGATCCTCCAGGTAACCGCGCATGTCGTCCCAGGGGATGGTTTTTCCAGATTCAACGATGCGCGCGTAACGCTCTTCTGCCACGGCGTCGAAGTCAGCATGACGCTCGGCCCGATCGACTTTTCGGCGATCGCCTCAAGAATGAAATTGTGCGAGGTCGTGCCAGCCCGTTTCGCTGCTTCGGCGATGCGGGCTTTTAGTTCGTCGGGCAAGCGGATGGTCGTGGTGCTCATGAAGCGCTCCGGGGAGGACTCGGCTTGCGCGAATGCAGCAAAGTTGTGTCACATGAGTCCGGCGGGCGCCTTAGTCGCTTTCTCGGCCGCGCTGCGGTTCTCTACTGGCCGAGCATTCCGCATGTTTTGGTAGTTGATGGCCGCCTATATAGTGCGGGGCCGGCCTGGTGTCCCGAGAGCGCACTCCAGTGCCGCACGATTCCAATGCGCGCCCTGCGCCGCTGCGACGTAGGTGTCCTGGAGAAATTCCAGGAGGCTTCGCTCGGGATCCTCCGCCGTGCGCACCGCATCGTACGGAAGTACCCACTCGCCCAGCGAAGCTGCAAACTCTGTATCTTTCGGCCGCACGTGCGCCTGACCGAAGTCTTCGGGCATCGGATAAGCGTAGGCGTAGAACGCAGCCTGCGGATAGCGCGGATCCCCCGGCCAGAAACCTGCGCTGGAAAGCTCATGCGAATAGGCTTCCCGCGTGACGGCATCGGGCAGCGCTGGTATACCGCCCGGATGCGGCGGCGCCGGGCGCCCGGAGAATCGGGTCACGGCCAGATCGAAGCTGCCCCAGAAAAAATGTACCGGACTGCACTTGCCGATAAAGCCGGTTCGAAATTGCTTCAGCACCCGGTCCACCTGCAGCAGCGCGCGCCAGAACGCATGCGCGCGTTCCGGTAAATAAGCCCGCGCCAAAGTGTCATCGAGGAACGGCACGCCCTCTGGGATTTCGTTGGGCGAGGCGTGGATGTGGACCTCGATACCCAACCCGCGGAGCATCGTCGTGAAGGCGATGAAGAAGTCGCGCACCGACCTGGATGCCAGCGCCAGGTTCGCCCGCTGGCCGCGGCTGGTGCGCGCCACCAGGCGCTGGTCGATCAGGTCGAACTCCAACTCCATCACCTCGCCTTGGCAGGGAATCGACGAGGTGCCCAGCCCGCGCGCAGTCACATACAGCGGCACATGCCAGCTGTGGTTGAGCCACGGCGTCGATGCCAGGCGAATCTTCCCGACTACCTGCATCCAGAGCTGCAGTGTCTGCAGGGTTTCGCTCGAGGCCGCATAGTCGATCACTGGCCATGACTGATGATGCATGAGCCGCTCCTCAGATGTTGTTTTTCACGAAAACGCGCGTCGCGCGCCCGCCCAGGGGTGGTTGTCCTGATCGGGTCGAAAACAGGGCAATGAGTGCACTTTCTTTGGGAGAGCGGATTTACCTTCGAAGTGCGCCATGGTTGCACGAGGCATCGAAAACTTGCTGAAACGTACGAGCGCGTGCTCATCAGGCCTGGTTGAGCTTCTTTTCAATCGCCGGAATTTCGGCGTCAGAATATTCGCCCAGATCAAATGCTTGGCGGGTCCTGCCGTATTAACACTTTGGTATTTTCGTTGGTCCCGCGCCGTTAGATGAGTACGGACCGGCTGAACAACTCGTTGCCACCAGGAGCGGCAGCTGTTGCAAACCGCCTTGCAGGAATGACGAAAAAGCACGACGCCGCGCCTGAGTAGGCGCCACTCGTCCCAGCGTTTATCGTCAATCGGCAAGCGCGCCGATATATCCCACTGGTCCGTGAAGCCGCATCGCCTCGAAGTCCTGATGCCGGTGGCGTAGATCGTCCATGTCGGATGGATTATCGATGTGCCGTTCGGCGTCGCCAAGGGCAAGATCCGCATGACGCCGCAAGGCTTTCGTACGCGTCTCATCGCGTTCGATGCTGACGACCGAGGTGAGTACCTCAAGCAGTCGCGCCAGCACGGCGGTGTTGGACGTCGCATTCTGCCGGATCATGTGGAACATGGCGTCAACCAACCCGTCGTAATCAAAACCGGGTATTACCAGCACCGTCTTGTTGTCGCGTTTCCAAACCCCCGTGGGCATGTGCACCGGCGCCACTTCGCTCAGCGCCAGCCCCAGTCGATCGAGCACATTGATGGCTGTGTGTGGGTCGTTGATGCCTGATGAAAGGGCGCGCACCGCGATTTCCACCAACTGGCGCACGGCGTATTCGAAATCCTCCGTGCTGATCCGGCTGGTGCCAAGCGCGGTGGCTTCACGTATCGCCGCCTCGACGTCGGCCACCGGTGGCATCATCAGGGCGATCGGCGCGCCGGGAAAGATAAAGTCACCCGGCCTCACGAGCAATCGGATCGCCGTGTTGTGTTCCGCAGCCCAGTCGGCCAACCCAGGCGCATCCGTATGCTGCAGATAGCCGTGTCGGGAGTCCAGAACCGGTGTCGCCTCACGCCAGAAACCGATGGGCGGAGGTGTCGGCTGGGGACTGTCGGTGGTCAGTTTTCTTATGGAACTGCGTACGTCGGCGCTGACCAGTTCGATCACGGTAGTCACATTGATACGCCCCGCCATGTGGCCGACGAAGTACACCAGGGTGGCTACGCACAGGAAGGCCAGCGCGATACTGACGGTCAGCGAAAGATTCGGAACAAAGACAGTCGCCTCCTGATCGCGCACGGTGCGCAGCACCATCAACGCGTAGGAAAAGGTGCCCAGAAAAACGCCGAGGGTGAACTGATTGCCGCGATCGCGAGTGAAGTTGCGCAGTAGCCGCGGCCCCATCTGGCCTGCCGCCAACGACAGCGCCGCGATGGTGATGGAAAACACCGTGCCGGCAACGCCAATGGTGGAAGAGGCCACAGCACCCAGCAGGGTACGCGCACCCGTTCCGCCGCCGTTGTATAACCAATTTTGCTCGAGCAAAGCCGGCGGAATGATGCCGCTACGATCGATCGCGAGCATGCCCAGGGCACCCATGATGCCCATCAACACCATCACGGCAGGCAACAGCCAGAACACGTCACTCAGATCGCTTAATAGTTTGTGCAGCCGTGCGATCACGCGATGTACCTCAGGTTTCAAGGCCCGAAGTATGCTCCCACCGTGCAAAGAAGCCGTGAGCGACGAGCGAAGCATTCCAGCGCCGCGCGTGGTGCACCTTCCAGGGTC
>JBDTXA010000058.1:0-18675 GCA_040006415.1 Rhodanobacter sp. | reverse complement strand
CGGATGCCGGCCAGGCCGTCGATCGGCGAAATCACCTTGGTGTAATCGAGCTGCACCTTGCTGTCGCGTACGCTGGCCGCATCCGCCGCGACGGTGGCCTGGAACTGGCTGGAGGTATTGCGCAAGGTGTCCAGATCCTGCTTCGAAATGTAGCCCTTGGTGGCCAGATCCTGACTGCGTTGGAGGTTGCTCTTCGCCGTGGAGAGCTGCGCCTGATCCTGGCGCTGGCGTGCTACCGCCTGGTCATACGTCGCCTGGTAGCTGCGCGGGTCGATCTGCGCCAGCACCTGACCTTTCTTGACCGGCTGGCCTTCGGTGAAATCCAGACTCAGCAGCTGCCCCCCCACCTGAGGGCTGATGGTGACGGTATTGAGTGCCTGCACGGTACCCAATGCGGTCAGATAGACCGGTACGTTCTGCTTCTCCACTGGCACCGCAGTTACCGGAACCGGTGGCGTGTCGGGCTTGCCATCCTTGCCCTTGCCCTTGCCTGACGTCTCGGAGGCCGATGTCGCCGAGGGCTTGTGCAGCAGCCGATAACCCACTCCTGCCACGACGATCACGGCAATCACAATCAACGCGATCTTCCAAAAACGCGACATGTAGAACTCCTGGATTCAACGATACGAGCAAGCGGTACGGTTCGAAGCCGCATGCATCTGAAGTAGGCATCCGGTGTTTTTCGCGCCAGGCATCGTAGCCAGCATTCAAAAAATTCCGAATTATGCAAAGCAAGCATAGGGGCAGTTCAACGACGTTGAACAATGCCGGTTGACATGGATCGACCGTGACCGATGGCATGGTACCGGACCTTGAGTGCCATCGATGCAGCCCCGGTGCCGCTTGAGGATGCCATGATTGCGCCGGCCCGAGGAAACGGGTGGAATCTGAAACTTGGGCTGCGCATCGTTTATAATCCGCCACTTGATTGCCGGCCGACTCCCTTCTGGGGCTGACGGCAAGTAGAATTCATGCCGTACATCCACGTGCCGGGCCGCTCCTAGCCCTCGGTACAAACGTACAGGCGATTCAGGCGGTTCGGGGGAGCCTCAGGGGGATCTCCCGTTCTGCCCACTGACAGGAGTACGTGCGTGAGCGGTTCCATAAGCAAATCCGATCAGAGTTTTCTGCGCCAGTTCTTGATCATGATCGGTGGCCTGACCGTGTTGACGGTTCTGCTGGTCTTTGGCGCCATGGCGATTTACAGCCGCGAGCCGAAGGAGACCAATCCGAACCAGACCGCCGACACGGCAGCGCGTATCGCGCCAGCCGGTGCTGTCTATGCGGGCAACACCGGGCGCGCGGCGATGCAGGCCGCAGCCGAGGCCGCCACCAAGGCCGCGGCCTCGCAGGTTGCCTACGGTGGCACCACCGATGGCAAGGAGATCTTCAATCACCTGTGCACCAGTTGCCACACGTCCGGCGTCGCCGGTGCTCCCAAGGTCGGCAACAAGGCCATGTGGGCGCCGCGCATTGCTCAGGGCATCGACACCTTGGTCAAGCACGCGATCGAGGGATACCACGGCCCGGACGGCAATTACATGCCGGCCAAGGGTGGCAACCCCGCGCTGACCGACGAACAGGTCAGCAACGCCGTGCACTGGATCGTGGATCAAACCAAGTAAATGGCTTGATCCAACAAGATTTCGTTCAACGCCGCCTCCGGGCGGCGTTTTCGTTTGCCCCTTCTCCCTTTGGGGCAAGGTTGGGATGGGGAGCCCCAGCATGCGAAAAGATCAAAAGCGGAACCCCTCCCCAACCCTCCCCTGCTTTGCAGGGGAGGGAGCACATCCTCAGCCCGCCTACCCCTCGATCCACTCCCTCGCAAACCTTTGTAACTGGGGAAAGAACGCTTCGAAGTGGGACTGCAATTCTTGCTGCCGGTCCACCAGCACCGGCAGCGCCGTATGCAGCGGATTGGCGCGGGTCAAACGTTGTCCGATCCCTGTCAGCGCCCGCCCCAGCACGGCGCGATCGGCATAGCCGGCCGGCAAGTCGTTGGCGTCCATGTAATGCACGAAGCGCTGCAGCGCAGACGGCAGCTGTGGTTCGTGGTGGTGCAGCAGGCCGCGAACCCGATGGGAAAAGGCTTCCAGTGGCTGACCTGACCAGCGAAAAAAGTCCTGCGCGAGGCAATGGTCGAACCACATATCGAGCAGGATGCCGGCATAACGCCGATAAGGCGGTGGCAGCAGCGCCTTGGCCGCCAGTACGTCTGGATGGGCATCGGTGTAGACATCGATGGCGCGGTGCAGGCGGATACCGCGCAGCACCGGCGGTGGAAATGACAGCGAATCCGTCGGACCGCGCACGAAATCACCCAGCATGCCGCCCAATCGCAAGCCATCGTCGTCACCGGCCAGCAAGGCGTGGGCAAGATAGTTCACGTGGGTGAACGGTCACTACGCCACAGGCGTCGATTCGGTCGGGCGGTTATCATCGTCTGCATGAATTCCACCGAACTCCCCACTGATCCCGTCAGCTTTCCTGATGTCGCCGCCAGTTTCACGCTCGCCGGCCCTGTCGGCAAGCTGGACGCCATCACTGATCTTGCCGAACCAGCCATCGCCCGGCGTGGCGTAGCGGTGATCTGTCATCCGCTGACCACCGAAGGCGGAACGATGCACAACAAGGTGGTGACCATGATCGAACGCGCGCTGCGCGAGTCGGGCCTGGACACGGTGCGCTTCAATTTTCGCGAGGCCGGCAATTCGGAAGGCGTCTACGACAAGGGCGTCGGCGAGCGCGATGACCTGGCCGCCGTGGTCGCCTGGGTGCGTCAGGTGCGGCCCACCGACTCGCTGTGGCTGGGCGGCTTCTCCTTCGGCAGCTTCGTCAGCATCGCGCAGGCGGTGCCGTTGAAGGCCGACGCCCTGATCAGCATCGCGCCGCCGGTCGGTCGCTGGGCGTTCGACGCCATCGCGCTGCCCAGCTGCCCGTGGCTGATCGTGCAGGGTGAAGCCGACGAAGTGGTCGAACCGGAAGGCGTGTTCGACTGGGTGGACTCGCTGGAACACAAGCCCGAACTGGTGCGCATGCCCGACACCAGCCACTTCTTTCATCGTCGGCTGATGGATCTGCGCGGCGCCATCAAGCACGCCGTGCGCAGCTGGCTGCCTCCGGAACGCTGAGTTCCGTCGATTCCCTACCCCGTCGAGATCCCTCCGCTCCATGAGTGAAACCCCGCCACTCGCGCCCAGCGCGCGTTACCAGGAAGGCGTTGCCGCGCACCGGTGGGAATCGGACCCGACCCAACTCGCGCTGTTGCCGGAGTTCGACCGCATGCACGCGGCACTGTGCCATGAACCCGCCGCCGACAGCGGCCTGTTCGGACGGCTGAAATCGATGCTCGGCAACGAGCCGCGGGAAGCGATGCCCGGCATTTATCTATGGGGAACCGTCGGTCGCGGCAAGACCTTTCTGATGGACCTGTTCGTGTCCAGCCTGCCACCGGGCATCGCGTTGCGTCGGCATTTCCACCGCTTCATGGCCGAGGTGCACGAAAGTCTGCGCGAGCAGGGCGATCGGCAGAGCCCGCTGATCGAGGTGGCCGCCGGTCTGGCGGCGCGCTGCCGCGTGCTGTGCCTGGATGAATTCCTGGTCAACGACATCGGTGACGCGATGATCCTGGCCAACCTGTTCGACGCGCTCTTCGCGCAAGGCGTAAGCCTGATCACCACCTCCAATACGGCGCCGGCCAATCTCTACAAGGACGGTCTGCAGCGCGCCCGTTTTCTGCCGGCGATTGCCCTGATCGAGCAGCGCTGCCACGTGGTCGAAATGGCCTCCTCCCACGACTGGCGGCTGCGCGCACTGACCCAGGCACCGGTATACCTGACCCCGCCAAGCGCCGAGGCGCATCGCTCGCTGGAACGCATCTTCAGCCATCAGGCCAGTGGCACGGTGGACCGCGACGGCAGCCTGCGCATCAACGGTCGTGATATTCCGTTCCTGAAGCGGTCCGATGACATTCTGTGGTTCGATTTCAGCGCGCTGTGCGAAGGCCCGCGTGCTGTCGCGGACTACATCGCGCTGGCCCGGGCCGGCCCCACCATCATCATCTCCAACGTGCCGCAGTTCAGCGTCTACAGCGACGACGCCGCCAAGCGTTTCGTGCAGTTGGTGGACGAGTTCTACGACCGTCACGTCAAACTGGTGCTTTCCGCCGCCGCGCCGATCACCGCCATGTATGACGGCGAACGCCTGCGCGCCGAATTCGGCCGCACCGAATCGCGCCTGATCGAAATGCAGAGCGAGGAGTACCTGGCGCTGCCGCATCGGGCGGAGTGACGTCGAGGCGCGCTTTGTTCATCCCAGCCATGCAGCCGCGGATCGTCAGTGACGATGCAACGCGCGCCATCGCGATTCAAGAACGCCGATGGTGACCAGATAGACGATAACGATAGCCATCGGCACAGCCACAAATCGATGCTGCGGAAACACGTACCACGTGGCAAGCACCAGCGCCGTTCGGCAAAAGCCATGGAAAAGTCCTACCCAGTGCTGGATGATCCACGACAGCGGTATCCACATCAATCCGCTCAGAATGCCCACGCTTAAAGGCAGCGAGGTGTAATCGCGCAGAAAGAACGGGATGGCCACGGCGTACACCAGCAGCGACATCGCCACGGTCAGGAAAAACAGCGTATCGAAGGTGTTCTTGGGCCGGGATTTGTCGAGAAAATTCTCGCCGGTAAAACGCGACAAGAGTATGCCGAGATAGGCGATCGATCCGGTGGCGATGAATAGCACCCAGACGGCATAAATCGGCGCCGCGAAGACGCCAGCCACGCCAACCAGCGTCCAGGCGATCGCGCCTGCCAGAGGCATCGCCAGAAAGCGTCGGCGCGAATATTCGTCACGCTGCTCGTCCAGCGAGCGACTGGTTTTCCAGAGGTCGTCGATCATCACCAGGTCTCCGCGGGCCGTCCGTGCCGGACCTGCATGATTAGAGTGCGGAGGTACCTGAGTGGCTACGCTGAAAGCGGCGGTGATGAATCAGCACGCCGGCGTAGTAGACGATGTAATAGCCGACCAGCAAGCCGATCACCAGCATGGTCAACGGGCTGGAGGTGTTACCGATCGACTGCCCCGCGCCATCCACGGCATCGGCCGCCACCGAACCATGCTGGAATTGCGGCCAGACCACCATCAGCCGCCACACCAGGCGGCCAAGCAATAGAACGGTCAGCAACGCGCCAATCCACACGTTCGGTATATAGCAGTCGCCCTTGACCGGGTCGATCTCGAATTGGGTCAGGCGCAGGCCGACCAGGCCGATCGCACCGCCGATCAATACACCGCCCAACAAACCCTCGGCCAGCTCGAGTTTGTGGAATCCGCTCAGTGCCAGCGCGCCGCCGATGATCGAGAACACCACCACCCGGAAAATCATCCGCTTGCGCTGGATAGGCTGACGACCAAAGCTGCGGCTGACCCGTCGCCAGATGATCCATGCCAGCAGTGGCAGCAAGATCAGGTAGTTGGTCAGATGAGCGGGCATACGGGCAACCTGTGGGGGACTGTCGGCAGCTTAGTCGAGGCGCCAGCGAAACACGATTGACGTCTGTCACCCAATTCGCCCTGCACCGCGGCCGGATTCAGCGCTGCCCAAGTTGCTCGGCCAGCGTGCGCGTACGTTCCGTCACCACCGAACCGGTGTGCAGGGTCGACTTGCGTTCGATCAACAGGATCAAGCATTCCGATTCGGCCACCGGATTGTGGCGAACGCCTTTTGGCACGACGAACATCTCGCCGCAGGCCAGCGCCACGGACGAGTCTTCCATCTCGATCCAAAGCTCACCGTCAAGGATCAGGAACAGCTCGTCTTCGTCGTCGTGCGCGTGCCAGCCGAAGGTGCCGAGCACCTTGGCCACCTTCAGATAGGAGTCGTCGAGCTCGCCAATGACTCGCGGCGACCAGTAGTCCGTCAAAGCGGCAGCGGCCGCTTTCGGTGAAAGCCCGGTCGTCATCGCGCTACTTCGCCTTGCCCTGATTTGCCACCGCAGCCGTCTTCGCAGCGATCGCGTCGGCATCGCCAAGGTAGTAGTGGCGTAGCGGCTTCAGCGCAGCGTCGAACTCGTATACCAAGGGCACGCCGTTGGGAATATTGAGCTCCACGATCGCTTCATCCGAGATGCCATCGAGATACTTCACCAGTGCGCGCAGCGAATTACCGTGTGCAGCGACCAGCACTCGCTGCCCGGCCCTGATGGCAGGCGCCAGCACCTCGTGCCAGTACGGCAGCACGCGGGCCACGGTGTCCTTCAGGCACTCGGTGTCTGGAATGTCTTTCGGATCGAGCGTGGCGTAGCGCGGATCATCGACTGCCTCGTTCTCGCTACGCTCCAGCGGTGGCGGCGGAATGTCGTAACTGCGGCGCCAGATCTTGACCTGCTCATCGCCGTATTGCGCCGCGGTCTCGGCCTTGTTGAGTCCGGTCAAACCGCCGTAGTGGCGCTCGTTGAGGCGCCAGTCGGTCACAACCGGCAGCCACATCAGATCCATCGCATCCTGCACGCCCCACAGCGTGCGCACCGCACGTTTGAGCACCGAGGTATGCGCCACATCGAAACTGAAGCCATCGGACTGCAGCAGCCGACCGGCCTCGGTGGCTTCGGCCCGACCCTGGTCGGTGAGATCGACGTCGGCCCAGCCGCTGAAGCGATTGTCGAGGTTCCACTGGGATTGGCCGTGACGGATCAAAACAAGCTTGTGCATGGGGGCGCTCGACAGAAAGAGGGTGAACCGGGAATGGTGCAGGTCGGCCGTCGCAGCGTCAAATGCGGACCCTGCCACAGGTCATGCTAAACCCGGCGCGCTGCGGGAGCATCCTAAGTGCACCAACCACCATGACAAGGAGCCAACCATGCGTCGCTTTTCCACAGTTCTCATCATCGCCGCACTCACTCTGGGTCTGCCATTGCTGGCGCAGGCCGGGGACAACGATATCGACAAGATCAACGGTACCGCCCAGGTCGAGGCGGGCCAGCAGGCGGGCGATGTCAGCACGGTCAACGGTGCCGTCCGCATCGGTGCCGGCGCCAGCGTACAGAAGGCCGATACGGTGAACGGCAGCATCGATCTGGGCGACCGCGCCCAGGCCAAGTCGCTGGGGACGGTCAATGGCGCCATCAGCATGGGCCGCGCCAGTCGGGTTCGAGGCGAGGTCAGCACCGTCAACGGCACCCTTCGGCTGGCCGAGGGCGCAGAGGTCGGAGGCAAGTTGGACAACGTCAACGGCACGATCTCGCTCGACGCCGCGCATGTTGCCGGTGGCATCGAAACCGTCGGCGGCGACATCAACGTGGGCGCCAATTCGCATGTCGAAGGCGGCATCCTGGTCGACAAGATGCATGGCTGGTTCAACAGCAACCACAGCACGCCCACCGTGGTGATCGGACCGCACGCCGTGGTCACCGGCACGCTGGAGTTCCGGCGCGAGGTGGAGTTGAAGGTCAGCGACAGCGCGCAGATCGGCACGGTCAAAGGCGCCACCGCGGTAAAATTCAGCGGCGCAACGCCATAAACAGGACTGATGTGCAGGAGCGCGCCCTGTGCGCGACGCTCCTCGTTGCGGCAAGAAGAAAAGGCATCGCGGTCAAGCTCAGCGGCGCAACGCCATAGATCTCATGAACGCCGCAGATCTTATAAACGCCGCAGATCTCATGTGGAGCCAGTCGCTGGGCTTTAGGTAAGCGGCCAGCTTCGCCTGGCCGCGTTGGGTTTTGGGGGGTTAGTCGTATTCGAAACGCACCCTCGCCTGTAGGAGCCCGCTCGCGGGCGATGCGCTTGGCTTGATATTTCACCGATCGCTTGAGCTAAGGGCATCGCCCGCGAGCGGGCTCCTACGAAAGCCAGTCGCGGGGCTTTAGATAGTCGGCCAGCTTTGCCTCGGCCGAGTTGGGTTCGGGGGTGTAGTCGTATTCGAAACGCACCCGCGGCGGCAGGCTCATCAGGATCGATTCGGTGCGCCCGCCCGACTGCAGGCCGAACAGCGTGCCGCGGTCATAGACCAGGTTGAACTCGACATAGCGGCCCCGGCGGTACAGCTGGAATTCGCGCTGTCGCTCGCCGTACGGCATGTCCTTTCGCCGATCGACGATCGGCAGGTAGCCATCAAGCAGGCCCTGCCCTACTGCCTGCATGAAGGCGAAGCACTGGTCGAAGCCGCCTTCGGTGAGATCGTCATAGAACAGACCGCCGATACCCCGGGTCTCGCCGCGATGCTTGATATAGAAGTAGTCGTCGCAGGCCTGCTTGAAGCGCGGATAGACCTCCTCACCAAACGGCTCGCACAGATCGCGCGCCACCGCATGCCAGTGCCGCACGTCCTCGTCGAACGGATAGAACGGGGTGAGATCGAAACCACCGCCGAACCACCACACCACCTCGCCATCGGGCTTGGTGGCCTCGAAATAGCGCACGTTGGCATGACAGGTGGGCACGTACGGGTTGCGCGGGTGCAACACCAGCGACACGCTGGCGGCCATGTACGGACTGCCTGCCAGTTCCGGCTTGCGGGCGGTGGCGGCGGGCGGCAACGTCTTGCCGAGCGTGTGGGAGAAGTTCACGCCCGCCTGCTCAAACACGGCGCCTTCGCGAAGTACGCGCGTGCGGCCGCCGCCACCGGCAGGCCGTTGCCACGCGTCTTCTTCAAAGCACGCGCTGCCGTCGACCTGCTCGATCGCGGCGCAGATCCGATCCTGCAGGCCGCGCAGGAAAGTTTCGGCTAGCTGGGCTTGATGGCTCATCACGTCACCTGTGGATTCAGTGCGGCGAGCTTAGCAAGAGCGGGTGCTGGCGCCGTTGCGGCGAGCTGTCGCGGCATCGCGTCACGCGCAGCTCAACACACACGCTCGGCCATGCGTCGCAGGCCCAGCAGCTGGGCCCAGCGCAAGCCCAGCTCCATGCACATCACGTAACCCGATTCGAGCAGCATGCGAGCGAGGTAGCGCGGATGCCGGGGCAGCGTCGCTTCAGCCGGCACCGGCACGCCGTCAAAACCCAGCCGCTGCGCCAGCATCAGGCAGCGGGCGAGGTGATAGCGACTGGTCACCAGCGCCACTCGCGGCAAGTCCGTACCGCCGGACCGGTGCAAAAGGCGCCGTGCGTGGCGCAGGTTTTCCAGTGAGTCGATCGATTCCTGCTCCATTTCCACGCTTACGCCCTGGGGCAACGCGTGCTGTTGCAGCCAGTCATGTCCGGCGGCCGCTTCGCTGCGCCGACCACCGCTGCAACCGCCCAGAATCAGGATGCGGTCGGTCTGGCCGGACTTGGCCAACGTCAGTGCGCGATTCAGCCTCCGTCGATACTCCGGTGAGGGCTGGTCGTTAGCGAGCCGGCAGCCGAATACCAGTACGGTCATCCTGGCGGGCGTTTCCAGCGACGAGCAGGCGGCAATGCGCAGGACCCGGATCAGGTAGACGAGCCATACCAGTCCGCCACTCAACACCACCGCCAGCATGGTGATACCCACGGCGTGCAGTACATCGCCATCACGCAGATAGCGCCAGCGGCTCGGCGGGGCAGTCGGCTTGGGCGACAAGCAGGCATCTCGTTGACGGAGAAGGCGTCAGCTTAGCGGTATGAATGCAGTTCGCGGTGTCTTCATGCCTGTGTGGCAACCATCGAGCTCCCGACTGAACGGCCGCGTCGCCGACTAGGCAAGCTGTACCGCCGCCGCTAGGCTTTGCTGATGCGCAACCTTATGACACCACTCGCGGTCACCGCTTACACCGCCACATCCGCGCTGGGTCAGGGGCTGACAGCCCAACTCGACGGACTGCGGAATTTTCGCAGCGGGCTGCGACCGAACGACTTCAGCAGCGTCCCTTTGAGTTGCTGGATCGGTCGCGTGACCGGCGTGGAGAGCACCAGCTTGCCTCACGGCCTTGCCAGCTGGGACTGCCGCAACAACCGGCTGGCCTGGCTCGGCTTGAATCAGGATGGCTTTCTCGATCAGGTGCGCGCCGCGCGCGAACGCTACGGCAGCAGCCGCGTCGCCGTGCTGCTTGGCACCTCCACCTCCAGCATCGGTGCCTCCGAGGAGACGTACCGACGGCTCGACCCGGACGGCGGATTTCCCGACGACATGCTGCGACCGCTGCTGCACGCCCCGCATTCGCTGGTCGCCTTTGTCACCGCAGCCTTGGCACTGGAGGGTCCGGGCTTGACCGTATCCACGGCCTGCTCGTCCAGCGCCAAGGTGTTTGCCAATGCAGAACGGATGATCCGGCTCGGTCTGATCGATGCCGCCGTGGTCGGTGGCGTGGACACGCTATGCGACAGCGTGCTGTTCGGCTTCAACGCGCTGGAGCTGATATCGCCCGCGGCCTGCCGTCCGTTCGACGCTACGCGAGACGGCATTTCCATCGGTGAGGCGGCGGGCTTCGCCCTGCTGGAGCGCGCCGACACTGCACCGCAGGCGCCGCAACTGCTCGGCTACGGCGAGTCCACCGACGCCCACCACATGTCGACCCCGCATCCCGAGGGTCTCGGTGCCGAGCTGGCATTGAACGATGCCTTGGAGCGGGCAGGACTGCAGCCGTCGCAGGTCGATTACATCAACCTGCACGGTACGGCCAGTTTGAAGAACGACGAGGTGGAGGCCGCGCTGGTCAGCCGTGCGTTTGCTGGCGGCACCCGCGCCAGCTCGACCAAGGGTTTCACCGGCCATACGCTGGGCGCCGCCGGCATCGTCGAGGCGGTGATCGCGCTGCTGGCGATCAAACACGGACTGGTGCCGGGCAACCTCGGCGGCGACACGCCGGATCCAAGATGCAGCGACTCCTTCGCCTGGCGCAACGAACAGCAGCAGATCGATGTGGCGCTGAGCAATTCGTTCGGATTCGGCGGCAACAACGCGTGCCTGGCCTTTGCCCGCGCGGGGTTCAGCGCATGAGTACGCTGCGCGTCTACGTCGAGGGCATTGGCCTGTGGTCGCCGCAAATGGCGGACTTCGCCGCGCTGCAGACTCTGCTTTCCGGCAGCACACCCGAGCCACCCGCGGCGCGGCCGACAGCCGCCACGTTGCCGCCAAACGAACGTCGGCGCGCGCCGGAGAGCGTGTTGCTGGCGGTCGAAGTCGCCGGTCAGGCGGTCACCATGAGCGGTCGCGATCCCGCCGCGCTGGCCTGCGTCTTCGCCTCCTCACACGGCGATCAACCGGTCACCGATTACATGTGCGCCACGCTGGCGCAGGCACCCATGGAGATGTCGCCGACGCGCTTCCACAACTCGGTGCACAACGCTGCGGTCGGCTACTGGACGATCGCCACCGGCTGCCACCAGCCGTCCACCGCCATCGCCGCGATGCGCGCCAGTTTCGGCGCCGGACTGCTGGAAGCCGTCACCCAGGTGATCGCCGACCGACGCCCGGTGCTGCTGGTCGGCAGCGACACCCGCAGCAGCGGACCGCTGGCCGAGGTGACCCACTGCGAGCAGCCGTTCGGCTGCGCGCTGGTCCTGGCTCCCGAAGCCAGTGCGTCGACCCTGGCGGTGCTCGAACTCGAGCTGACGCCGGGACTGCCCCTCACACCTCCCGATCCACCACTGGCAGTAGCGTATTTGTCCAACGCCTCGGCACCTGCGCTGCCATTGCTGGCGATGCTCGTTCGTGGCAGCGGACGTTGCCAGCTTGATGCTGCGCCGATGCTCGGGCTACAGGTGGATGTGACACAGGTCGACGCAGAGAATATCGACGCGAAGCAGTTCACGTGAAACCGACCGCCGCACGTTGGTGTGTGCTGATTCCCTGCTTCAACGAAGAATCGGCCATCCGCGACGTGGTCCGCTCGGTACTGAAGCTGGGTGCTGCCGTCATCGTGGTCGACGACGGGTCAACCGACCGCACCACGGAGCGCATCGCCGACTTGCCGGTGACGCTGATTCGGCGGCCGGCCCGCTGCGGCAAGGGCGAAGCCCTGCGCTGCGGTTTTCGCGAAGCAAGGCGGCAGGGTTATGACGCGATGCTGAGCATGGATGGCGATGGCCAGCATCTGGCCAGCGACATCCCGCGCATCGTTGCTGTTGCCCGCGCGCATCCGGATCATCTGGTCATCGGTGCGCGTCTGCGTGAACGCGAACAGCAGCCCGCCGCACGACGCCGAGCCAATACGGTCGCCGATTGGGGAATCTCCTGGGCCTGCGCACAAGCCATCGCCGATACCCAGAGCGGACAGCGCTGGTATCCACGCGAGGCCCTGGACCTGGTCGAACTGCCGGCGGAACATTTCGTTTTCGAGACGGCCATCCTGATCGCTGCGTCACGCGAAAAAAAGCTCGGTGTGATTTCGGTGCCGATCGCCTCGCGCTACCATCGGAATTTCCGGCGCAGCCATTTCCGGCCGGTCTTCGATGTGACGCGCATCGCGATCTACACCCTCGGGCGCCTGCTGCACTACGGCGACATCGTGGCCAGCTACAAGCGCTCACGTCTGCCGCCGCTTATCGTCGACGATGCGACCAGCCGTGCTGCGCGCGATCCGATATCGACGGCAGGCCAAGGCTGAATCGGGCATCGTGACTGCGCGACCACACCGGAGGGCGCACAATCGAAATCCGGCCAACAGAGGGAGAGATCGATGAGTGAAACGGCGCACGACGCAGTCATCCTCGGCGGTGGACTGGCCGGCCTTTGTCTCGCGCTGCAGTTGCGCGGCGAATTCCCCGAGATGGACATCGTCGTGCTCGAACGGCTCAGTCATCCGCTGCCGCTGGCGGCGCACAAGATCGGCGAATCCACCGTGGAAATTGCCGCGCATTATCTGGCTGAGACCCTGGGCCTGCGCCAGCATCTGGAGGACGAACACATCCGCAAGTTTGGTTTCCGCTTCTTCTTCTCCGATGGACGCGAGGACTTGCAGAACGTCACCGAGCTGGGGACCAGCGAGGTACTGCCAACACCCAGCTACCAACTCGATCGTGGCGTGCTGGAGAATTTCCTCGGCAACGAGGCACGCCGGCGCGGCGTCGATTTTCGCGATGGCGTCAAGGTGCGCAGCTTCACGCTCGGCGAGCACGGCGAATCACACAGCGTGTGCTGTGAGGACGCCGATGGCGGGCAGCATCGCTTGAGCTCGCGCTGGCTGCTCGATGCCAGCGGCCGGGCCGGCATGATCCGGCGCAAACTCGATCTCACCCGCGACAATGGCCACCACGCGAATGCGGTGTGGTTTCGCATCGACGACCGGCTGAAAATCGACGGCTGGTGCAACGACCTCGACTGGCAGGGTCTTTGCACACCTCCCGAACGCTGGCGCTCCACCAACCATCTGTGCGGACCCGGTTACTGGTCGTGGTTGATTCCGCTGTCGTCGGGTGCGCACTCGATCGGCATCGTGGCCGACGCGGGCATGCATCCGATCGAATCCATGAACTCGTTCGCCAAGGCGCAGGCCTGGCTGGGGGAACACCAGCCGGCGATGGCGCGTGAGCTATCGACGCGTGAAGACAAGCTGCTCGACTTCGCCTGGTTTCGCGACTATTCCTACGGCTGCTCGCGCATGTTCAGTGCCGATCGCTGGGCACTGACCGGCGAGGCGGGTGCGTTCCTCGACCCGTTCTATTCGCCAGGTACCGATTTCATCGCGATCAGCAATACCTACATCTGCCAACTGATCCGGCTTGATCGGGCCGGCAAGGCGCTGGCGCCGCATGCGCGGCTGTACGACCGGCTGTTTTTTTCCTTCTACGACAGCACGCTGAAGCTGTATCGGGGTCAGTACCCGATGATGGGCAATGCTGAAGTGCTACCAATCAAGGTGATCTGGGACTACGCCTATTACTGGGGCGTGCTGTGCCAGCTGGTATTTCAGCAGCGCCTGGCCGACGCGTCCTTTTTCGCGGAGATGGCCCCGGAGCTCGAGCGAGCGCAGGTGCTCAACGCTCGCATGCAGCCCTTCTTCCAGCGCTGGCATGCGCAGTCGCACGGGCGCAACCCGCGCAACTTGCTCGATCAGTGCGAGCTGCCCTGGTTCGCCGACATGAACGCGACTCTGCATGACGAACTGGATGCCGCCGACTTCGCTGCCCGCCTGCGTCAGAACGTGGCTTTGCTGGAAGGGCTGGCCGCGACCATCGTCCAGCGCGCGGCCGCCGACGGTGGTGAGGTGCTGCGAGCAGGGATGAACGACCTGACCGGCACCGCCCAACGCCCACTGTTGTTCGCAGCGGCCTGAGCTTCGCGCTGCCAGCGGGCACGATGGCAGCGCGAACATACCCTTCGAGGCGTGGCACCAACGGCTATCGACGCGGCGCCGGTAAACCCGTCATCATTGGCGGCGAAGTCCTTGAATTGCGTCGTGCAGGATGTCCGCAGCGGACGTAAGAACTGCCGCCGAACGCCCTGCCCCAGCCATTACCGTGAACCGTTCTGCCCATGACTGATACCACCTACGAAGCCGTCATCCTCGGCGGCGGCCTGGCCGGACTGTGCCTCGCCCTGCAACTGCGCAACAGGTTTCCCGACATGGACATCCTGGTGCTGGAGCGAAACCGGCACCCGTTGCCGCAGGCGGCACACAAGGTGGGCGAATCCACGGTGGAGATCGGCGCCGACTACTTCGACACCGTTCTGGGTTTGCGCGCGCACATGGATGAGGCGCACATCCGCAAGTTCGGCCTGCGCTATTTTTTTTCCGATGGCCGCGACGACATCGAGAACACCACCGAGATCGGCGTCAGCCGGATTCTTCCGGCACCGAGCTACCAGATCGATCGCGGCATCTTCGAGAATTTCCTGGGCGAGGAAGCGCGTCGGCGCGGCATCGATTTTCGCGATGGCGCCACGGTCAAGGGCTTCGAGTTGGGCCAGCACGGCGCAGCCCACGGCGTGCGTTTCATCGATGATTCGGGCGAACACCAGATCAGTACGCGCTGGCTGCTGGATGCGTCGGGCCGGGCGGCGCTGATCCGCCGTCGGCTGGAGCTGACCGTCGACAACGGTCACCACGCCAATGCGGTGTGGTTTCGGATGGACGCCAGGATCGATATCGACAGCTGGACCGACGATACCGCCTGGCATGGGCGCTGCAAGCCACAGGAACGCTGGCGTTCGACCAATCACTTCATGGGCCCGGGCTACTGGGCGTGGCTGATTCCGCTGGCCTCCGGCGCCCATTCGGTCGGCATCGTCACCGACGCGGCCATGCATCCGCTGGACGGCATGCGCGACTTCGAGAAGGCGCTGGGCTGGCTGCAGACACGGCAACCTGCCGTAGGCCGCGCCGTCGCGGCCGAGCGCGGCCAGCTGCTCGACTTCCGTTTCCTGCGCAACTACTCGCACAACAGCCGTCAGCTTTTTTCTGTCGACCGCTGGGCACTGACCGGCGAGGCGGGCAGTTTTCTGGACCCGTTCTACTCGCCCGGCAGCGACTTCATCGGCATCGCCAACACCTACATCGTCGACCTGATCGCGAAGGACCGGGCCGGACGTAGCATCGGACCGTATGCGCATTTTTACGAAAAACTCTATTTCTCCTTCTACGAAAACACGCTGAGCATGTTCCGTGGCCAGTACCCGCTGTTTGGCAACGTGGCGGTGTTTCCCGCCAAGGTGACCTGGGATTACGCCTACTACTGGGGCGTGCTGTGCCAGCTGGTGTTCCAGCGCCGGTTGACAGACCTGAGCCTGCTGGCCGAGCTGCGTCCGGAACTGGAGCGGGCGCAGACACTCAACGCGCGCATGCAGCGGCTGCTGCGCCAGTGGCACGAAACGGGTAGCGCACGCGACAGCCAGCGCGAGATGCTCGATCAGTGCGGGCTGGCCTGGTTCGCCGAGCTCAATCGGGGGCTGCACGATACGCTGGACGACGCCGGCCTGCGCGCGCGTTTGCGCGATAACATGCGCCTGCTGGAGGGCCTCGCCGACAGTATCACCCTGCTTGCAACGCGCGCCGACGCACGCCTCCATGCGCCGATGTCCGGTCAACCCCGGCCGGCGCTGTTTGAAACCAAGGGGGCCGAGTTGGCGCTATCCTGCGTTCCGTGAGCGCGATCGCGGCTCCAACCACACGGAAATTCAGTCGTCCAGCGGATGAATGACGGCGGCACGGCCGCTGCAAAGCACGCGGCCGCGATGCTCGATGCGAAAGCTGTATTGGGCACCACGGTCATCCGCGTAAAGACATTGCGCATGGACGTCCAGAGGGCCATCCAGCTGGTCGACATGGGTGTCGAAAAGCTGCACGTCGCGCAGACTGACCAGTCGACCCGGGCGTACCGCATCGCTTCCGCGCGAGCGCGCCAGCAGACCGCCATGCACCGCCATCGCCTGGGCACCGTATTCGGCCAGGTTCACGGCGTGCAGGCCGCCTTCGCCGCGCAACGGGTTGTCCGATCGCGCATGGCTGCTGGTGGTCGCGTGGATCGTCTGTTCATCCCAGGCCTGCACCGCATCGAGCAGGGACATGCTACCCGCATGCGGTATCAGATGAGCCCAGTCAGTTTTTGGAAGCATGCGCGGTGTCGATGTCAAAGTAGGAAGGACGTGGGAGAGGAAGCCAAGCACACGTGCAGTCAGACGCCGACCCGTTCGCCGACCGCGACCTCGGGTGCGACAGGCTTCGCGGACGTCTGCCAGAAATCATAGAAGTTGAACCAGTTGTACGGCGCCAAGCGAATGTAGTGCTCCAGTCGCTGCGCGTAGCGGCTGATCAAGGCATCCAGCTCGGACCCACGATCCTGCCGCGGAATCTTCACTCGGTCGCTGAAGGACTCGAAGATCAGTCGGTAGCGATTGCCGCCCAGGTAAATGCCGAAACACAGCACGACGGGTACCTGCAGGGAATGGGCCAGCAACCACGGGCTGACCGGAAACGGTGCAGGCGAGCCCAGCAAAAGCGCGCTGCGAAACATTTCGTGTTCCCGCCCACGGTCAGCCAGCATCGCCACTACCTGGCCGCTGCTGCAGGCCTCGGCCATCGCCAGCGCGATCGAGGTGCCGTCCTGCGACGCATCGATGACCAGCGCGCCCACTTCCGGTGCCAGCTCCTCCAGCAACTGCGTCATCGCCGGCGTCTTTTGCTTGTCCAGCACCACCCGCACCGGAATCGCCGGCCGACGCGAACCCACCGCACGCAAAGCTTCAAAACTGCCCTGATGAGAACCCAGCATCAACATGCCACGCCCCAGCGACACGTTGTGCTCGAGCACGTCGAGGCCTTCGATCTCGATGTCGAACGCCTTCTCGCCATGCGCCAACAAAAAAACCCGATCCAGGCAGGTGGCGGCATAACTGTGCAGATGCCGGAAAACTTGCCGCCGGGTGGCCGGCCGATCGAACACACGCTGCAGATACTGCCTCGACGCCAGCCGCTCCGGCGCGCGCCGCAGATAGAAATACAGGGTGATCGGATACAGACACAGGCGCGCCAGGCGCCGCCCGCCGCGCAGCGCGATCGTGCGGATCAGCCACATGGCGAAGGCGCCGCCACCCTCGGGCCGGCTACGCCAGTGTTCATCCTTACTCATGCCGCACCCTCGATCACGCCGCGTGCCAGCATCACATCACCACGCCGGATCTCGAACCGGACCTTGGTTCCCCCATTCACCATCTCGGTCAGACGCACTGCCGCCGTCTCATCGGGAAGCAAAGGTGCCATGAACTTTGTCTCCAGTACGCGGACCAGGCGCTGACCGCGCCATGCACCCAATGCCTGCGCGACCTTTTCGAGCAATACCACGCCCGGAACCAGCGGATGGCCGGGAAAATGTCCGGGAAACGCCGGATGTCCAGCATCGACGCGCAGCACCTGTTCAAAGACGGCTGCGCTCACGAGCCCACCACGTCTTTGCCATGCAGCAGGTGTGACCAATTCATACTCGGCTTCATCAGGATCTCATGCAGCCCGGGATGGCTCAGGAGTCGCAGCCGCCGGCGACGATAGACATATTGAAGCACGAGAGCGGTGCCCAGCAGCAGACAGGAACCCAGGTGCAGCCAGAGGGCAGACAGTCGTTCAGGAATGGGCAGGGCGAATTCGAAGCCCAGCCGCGCCAGCAGACCGATGCGTGCGGCAGCTACCAGCAGGACGCGCATCAGCATCGCCTGCGTGGTCAGCAGCAAGGTCCACATCAACCAGGGCGTGATCCGGCGCGACCGCAGAGGCGGCAACATGATCACCGTCAGCAACAGCGTGAGCGCCAGCAACGGAAAAATCTGCCCATGAGTGATCGCCTCGACGATCGCCCATACCGGGTACGCCAGCAGCAGCGACAGCGCATATCGCCGCGCGATCTGGAGCGCGAAAGAGGAAACCATCATGTCCGATACCGCCATGGCCTCGCCAACGAGTCAACACCGCCTTCGACCGAAGGCGACAACGTGCTGGAAAGACACCGCCTACCTGCGGAGCGAACCGATTCAGCCGCCGCGGTTCTGCTCGATGTGCTCGGACAAAGTGCGCAGGCTGGTGAAAATCTGCCGGTTGTCCGGATTGTCCGAGCGCAACTGAAAGCCGTAGTGTTTCGATACGGTCAGGGCGATTTCCAGTGCGTCGATCGAGTCGAGCCCCAAGTCACCGCCAAACAGGGGTGCATCAGGGTCGATCTGCTCTGGGGTCACTGTTTCGAGATTCAGGCATTCCACCACCAGGGTGGCCAATTCGTTCTGTGCCGCTGTCTGTTCTGCCATGCTCGATTCCGTACCCAAGATTCATTGCCTCCCCCCGGCGG
>JBDTXA010000057.1:0-18687 GCA_040006415.1 Rhodanobacter sp. | reverse complement strand
GCGAGCTGACCGTGATCGACCTGCCGATGGACGTGCTGTTCGGCAAGCCGCCGCGCATGCATCGCGATGCGATGCGTGTTAAGCCGCGCATCGATCTGGTCCCGGACCTCACCGGCATCGGCATGGACGAGGCACTATTGCGCGTGTTGCGCCTGCCGACCGTCGGCAGCAAAAGTTTTCTCATCACGATCGGCGACCGTACCGTCGGCGGCCTCAATCATCGTGACCCGATGGTTGGCCCGTGGCAGGTGCCGGTGGCTGACTGCGCCGTGACCATTTCGGATTTCGACGGCTACGCCGGCGAAGCGATGGCGATGGCCGAACGCGCACCAGTGGCCTTGCTCAGTAGTGCCGATGCGGCCCGGCTCGCCGTGGGCGAGGCGATCACCAACATGGCTTCGGCGGCGATCGACAGTCTCGGCGAAATTCGGTTGTCGGCGAACTGGATGGCCGCTGTCAATCACCCCGGTGAAGACGCGGCGCTGTTCGACGCGGTCAAGGCCATCGGCATGGAACTGTGCCCGGAGCTGGATATCTCGATTCCGGTCGGCAAGGATTCGCTGTCGATGCAGACCGTGTGGCAAGACGGCGACCAGCCGCAGCGCACGGTCTCGCCGGTGTCGCTGGTGATCACCGGTTTTGCCCGCGTCAGCGACGTGCGTCGCACGCTTACGCCGCAGCTGCGGCTGGACCGCGGGCATTCCGAACTGTGGCTGATCGATCTGGGTGCCGGCCGCGATCGGCTTGGCGGCTCCGCGCTTACGCAGGTGTTCAATCGTGGCGGCGGCGTGCCGCCGGACCTGGACGATGCGAAACGCCTGAAGGCGCTGTTCGAACTGATCCAGGAAGCGAATGCCGGCGGCCTGCTGCTGGCGTATCACGATCGTTCCGATGGCGGCGTCATTACCACCTTGCTGGAGATGGCCTTCGCCGGTCACTGCGGCCTGGAAATTCGTCTGGACGGCTGGGCCGAAGCCACCTTGCGCGCCTTGTTCAGCGAGGAGCTCGGCGCCGTGGTGCAGGTGGCCGATGCCAATCGGGAAGCGTTCGAGGCGCTGCTGGTCAAGTACGGCCTGGCGGGCATCAGCCACCGCGTCGGCCGGCCGAAGGCGAAACTCGGCATCAAGTTGTTCCTCGGTGACGAGGTGGTGTTCAAGTGGAACTGGAGCACGCTGTTCAAGGCGTGGAACGACACCAGCCACGCCATGCAACGTCAGCGCGACAACCCGCTCAGCGCCGACGCCGAGCTGGCATGGCGGCTCGACGATGCCGATCCAGGCATTTCGCCCAAGCTCACGTTCGACCCGCTCGAGGAGGTGGCGGCCGGCTACATCCGGGCATCGGATAGCCGTGACCGACGCCCGCGCATCGCGGTCCTGCGCGAGCAGGGCGTCAACGGCCAGGTCGAGATGGCGGCGGCGTTCACCCGCGCCGGCTTCGAAGCGGTAGACGTGCACATGTCCGATCTGGCCAGCGGCCGGATCAAGCTGATGGACTTCCGCGGCCTGGCGGCGTGCGGCGGCTTCTCCTACGGCGACGTGCTGGGCGCCGGCCGCGGCTGGGCGACTTCGATCCTCTACAACGACATGTTGCGCGATCAGTTCACGGCCTTCTTTGCCGATCCCACCAAGTTTGCACTCGGCGTGTGCAACGGCTGCCAGATGCTGGCGCAGCTGAAGGACATCATCCCCGGCGCAAAGCATTGGCCGAAGTTTCTGCGCAATGCGTCGGAGCAGTACGAGTCGCGTCTGGTGACAGTGGAGATTCTCGATTCGCCAAGCATCCTGTTCAAGGGCATGGTCGGTTCGCGGATTCCGGTGGCAGTGGCGCACGCCGAAGGTCGAGTCAGTTTTCCGCAGGTATGCAGCCCGTCCAAATCACAGGCGGCGGTGCGCTTCGTCGACAATCGTGGCAAGCCGACGGAGAGCTTTCCGCTCAACACCAACGGCTCGCCGGGCGGCCTGGCCGGTTTCACCGCTGCCGACGGTCGCGTCACGATCATGATGCCGCATCCGGAACGCGTGTTCCGCAGCGCCCAGCTGAGCTGGCATCCGGAGTCGTGGGGCGAGGATTCGCCGTGGATGCGCATGTTCCGCAATGCACGCGTGTGGTGCGGCTGAGCGCGCATCCCGTGATCTGGCGCTGAGCGATGTCTCGGCGCCATCCACCCATGCGGAATCTGTGGCTGTCGTTCGGCTGGCTGGTGCTGGTGGCGTTGTTGCCGTGGTGGCTCGGTCTGCCCTTACTGCTGACGCTGGCCGGCGTGGCGCTGCTACTGCAGACGCGTCTGGACGTGGCGAACCTGCAGTGGATTCGTGCGGCATTGCGCTGGGGGCTTCCGGGTTTGCTGGCGTCGATCGTCTACACACTGGGCGGCGATGTGCTGGCCTGGGTGGTTGCCATGGTGGCCGCGCTGGCGGGTTTCACCTTGCTGGCCGGCGTCGAGGCGTGGCTGGATCGCGACCAGCGGCGCGTGCCCGAGCCGGTGGAATCCGCGGAATGGCCCGAACTGGCGCAGGCACACGTCGGACCTGCGGCGACGCTCATCGAGCTGCAACCTCCGCTGTGGATGTCGACGACGGAATGGGTCGACCCACGCGGCCAGCGAGTGAGCTTCCGTGATGACAGCTTCCACTTTGCCGACGGCACAGTTGTCGACAACGTCGAGGCGATGGCGGGATTCAGTCCTGACGGCAACTGGTTTTTCGCGCGCATCGGGCAGCCTCGCGGCATCGTGTTGTGGGATCGCGACAACGAACGACCACGTCGTCTGTCTGGCTGGGACCTGTGCGGCTGGTACCACGGCGAGCCATGGTTGATCCGTGGTGATGACGGGGTGCCGCAGGCGCTGTCGGCAGTAATCCGCAGGCGCCGCGATTGACGGCCGCGTGGGAGCGAACTTCGCTGCCGACCGTTCCCTCAAAAGCAATTCACGCACACGAGTACCTTTTAACGTGAACGCGTCCAGTCGTTGTGACAGGTTGAGCGGCGAAAACGGTGTTCCCGTCCCACCTCTCCGCGCATACTTGCAGGGTGAATACGTCCTCATCCCCCCGTTCGCCGTTCTCGCTCTCCGTTACCGTGATAGTTGTTGCCGCCGACAGCGGGCCCTCCGTGCACGACTGTGTGGCCAGCGTGTTGGCCAGCGAACTGCCGTTGGAACTGATCCTGGTCGACAACGCGTCCCGCGACGGCGTGCCGGGGGCGGTGGAACGTGCCTATCACCACGATCGGCGGGTGAAGGTCATCTACAGCCGCCTCAATCTCGGGTTTGGCCCGGCCGTGAACATGGCGGCGAAGGAGGCCAGTGGCGAAATGCTGCTGATCCTCAACCCCGACTGCCTGCTCGGTGCCGATGATCTGCCGCGGTTGCTCGCGCTGATGGCCGAACGGCCGAAAGCCGGCCTGATCGGTGCGGTGGTCTGCGATGCCGACGGGCAACCCGATCCCGCCTCCTGGCGACGCGATCCGCTGTTGCGGCGTTCGCTCTTAAGCGTGCTGGGCCGCAGCGGCGACACCGTCAACGTGCAGCAGGAGATACCGCGCGAGGTGCTGGAGGTCGAGGCAGTATCTGGCGCACTGATGCTGATGCGTCGCTGGACATTCGAGCGAATGGGCGGTTTCGACGAAGGCTATTTCCTGCATTGCGAGGATCTGGACATGTGTCGGCGAGTGCGTGACAGCGGCTACAAGGTACTGCTGGCCGGCGATGTTCGCGTGCACCACGGCAAGGGCGGGTCGAGCCGCCACCGTCCGGTATTTGTCAGCCGCCACAAGCACCGTGGCATGTGGCGCTGGTTTCGCCAGCACGATCCGGCTTCCTCTAATCCGTTGGTGGCCGCCGTCGTCTGGCTCGGCATCTGGGCGCATTTCCTGCTGAAAATTCCCGGGCAGTGGCTGCGTCTGTTGCTGCGTCGATGAGCGATTCGCGGCGCGTTACCACGCTGGCGACGCTCGGTCTGCTGGCGATGACAGCGGTGTGGGGCTCGACCTTCGTGTTGATCAAGGACGTGGTCGCGCGCATGCCGGTAGCCGACTTCCTGGCGGTGCGTTTCGGGATCGCGGCGATGGCGATGCTGGTGATGTTTGGCCGCCCGGTGCTGCGGCTGGAACGTCGTCAGTGGCTGCGAGGCCTGTTGCTGGGCGTGATCTACGGTGTTGGCCAGCTGCTGCAGACCTGGGGCTTGGCGCTGATCGCGCCGTCGGTAAGCGGGTTCGTCACCGGCATGTATGTGGTGTTCACGCCGATTCTGGCGATGGTCCTGCTGGGCCAGCGCATGGCGCTCGTCGTGTGGGTTGCGGTGGCGCTGTCCACGGTCGGACTCGGCCTGCTCTCGCTCAATGGCGTTTCGATCGGTGTCGGTGTGTGGCTGACGCTGGCGTCTGCTGTGATGTACGGCCTGCATATCGTCGGGCTGGGACACTGGTCGCGCCAGGGCGAGGCCTTCGGCATGTCGGCGGTGCAGATGGTGGCGATTGCCGTGGTCTGCCTGCTGGCCACGCTGCCGCATGGGCCGGTGCTGCCCCCGGATCCGCGCGCCTGGTTTGCGGTGCTTTACATGGCGCTGATTGCCGGTGCCGGCGCGATGCTGGTGCAGACGTGGGCGCAGTCGCATCTGCCCGCTACGCGCGCCGCCATCGTGATGACTACGGAACCCGTCTTCGCCGCGGCGTTCGCCGTGATGCTGGGCAGCGACGTGCTGAGCTGGCGCATGCTGGTCGGCGGCGGTCTGATCCTGGCGGCGATGTACTTGGTCGAACTGATGCCGCAACGAAAGGTCATCACGAGCGACATGCCCATTGAGTCCGTGCATCACGAGGTCTGAACCGGCCGATTCGATCCCGTCGATCTGATCTGGCTGATCCGATCCGGCGGTCAGCCTTTGTCGCGCGGCTGCAGTGCCACTCGCACGAGATAGACGATGATCGCCACGTTGCCAACCAGGGTCGCCAGTTTGAGCCAACCGAAGTGGTACAGCGTTTCGTACAGCTCCAGCGGAATCAGCGAGCCGGTGGCGATCACCGTGAACCACTCCGCCCAGTGCTTGCCCAGCCACAGGCCGACACCCTCGATGCCGAAGATCACCGCATAACCGAGCGCGACCACGCCAATGGCAGTGAACTTGCTCGGCCCCAGGTTTTCCAGCAGATCCACCAGCTTCCAGCGCAGACCATCGCTGTCGGCCAGCGAGAGATGCTCCAGCCAATGCACCAGGTGCTCGAAATTCTGCGTGCGGTTGAGATGAAACGCCGCCATCGCCACCAGGATCAAGCCCAACGTCTTGACCACCTCGTATACCGCAATGACGCGCAGGCCGACGCCATGGCGGGAACCGCGGCCGGGGATCAGTTTCATGAGGTGAACGTCGGCTGGTCGGTCATGGGGAGCGAAATGCAAGGGACGAGCCGGCCATTGTCGCCGCCGCGAGCGCAATGGTCGAGCCCGCCATGCGGCGCGACAGCAGGCTTGACGCGGTTGCAGGCGGTCGTCACGCTGGCGGGATGAATCTTTTGCTGCTTCGAAATGCGCAGGTCTACGCGCCCGAGCCATTGGGCCTCCAGCATCTGCTGCTGGGCGGCGGCCGCATTCTGTGGATGGGCAAGGCGCTGTCCGAGCTGCCGGCCACCCTCGCGGTGCAGACCATCGACCTCGAGGGTCGACGGCTGCTGCCGGGCCTGATCGATGCGCATGTCCACGTCACCGGTGGTGGCGGTGAAGCAGGCTTCCGCACCCGCGTGCCACCGTTGGGCGTATCGCGCTTCACGCGCGCCGGCATCACCACCGTGGTTGGCCTGCTCGGCACCGATGATGTAACGCGGGGGCCGCGCGATCTGCTGGCCACCGTGTACGCGCTTCGTGAGGAAGGACTCACCGCATTGGCATTTACCGGCGGCTATCACGTGCCGCCGCAGACGCTCACCGGCAGCGTGCGCAGCGATCTGGTGCTGATCGAGGCGCTGATCGGCATCGGCGAAGTGGCGATCAGTGACCATCGGTCCAGTCAGCCGACGCTGGACGAATTGATGCGACTGGCCGCCGATGCACACGTGGCCGGCCTGATGACGGGCAAGGCCGGTGTGCTGCACCTGCATCTGGGTGACGGCGCACGCGGCATGGAGCTGGTCCGGCGCGCGCTGGAGCAGAGCGAATTGCCGCCACGGGTGTTTCATCCCACGCACGTGAACCGGCGCAAGGCGCTGTTCGACGAAGCGCTGGAGTTCGCCGCGCGGGGCTGCACGATCGATCTCACTGCTTTTCCGGTCGAGGAAGGCGAAGACGCCTGGAGTGCGGCCAACGCCATGATCCGTTACCTCGACCATGATGCGCCGGCCGGGCACCTCACCATCAGTTCGGACGCCGGTGGTTGTTTGCCGGTGTTCGATGCCGAAGGTCACGTCTGCAGCATGGGCGTGGGCGAGTCCGGCGCGCTGCTGGCAACCCTGGCCGAGGTGCTGCAGCTTGGCGTTCCGATGGAGCGCGCACTGCCCGCGTTCACCAGCAACCCGGCGTATCTCCTGCGGCTGCCGCGCAAGGGACACATCCGGGTAGGCGCCGATGCCGATCTGGTGACGCTGGATGACGCCGGTGCCGCCCACGACGTCATCGCTGCTGGCGTCGTGCACGTGCGCGACGGCGAGATCCGCCATCGGGGCACCTTCGAAAACACAATCTAGACGCCCGATGAGTCAACGTGGGTCGAATGACCGGACTCGGGGCACCGCATGAACACGCAGGAAGACAAGAACCAGATGAGTCCCAGCAAAGTGATGGAAGGGCAGGAGCGCGGGTGGATCGTGCCGATCGGCGGCGCCGAGGAAAAAGAGGACGATCCGCGCATTCTCGAGCGTTTCGTGGAACTGTGCGGCGGCAACGACGCGAATATCGTGGTCATTCCCACCGCCAGCCAGCTGCTCGATACGGGTCCGCGCTACCAGACATTGTTTACCGAACTGGGTGCGGGCGACGTCGGCGTGCTTGATTTCGATATGCGCCGCGACGCCGAGGAAGGCAGCCGCCTGGAGCGGCTCGACCAGGCCACCGGGATCTTTTTCACCGGTGGCAACCAGCTGCGGCTGTCTACGACACTCGGCGGCACGGCGGTGGCACAGCGCATCCGCGCACTAAATGCCAATGGCGTGCATGTCGGCGGCACCAGCGCCGGTGCCAGCATCCTCAGCGAGCACATGATCGCATTCGGCAAGGAAGGCATGTCGCCCACCGCCGGCAGCGTGCGGCTGGCGCCCGGACTTGGGCTCACCAACCGCTTTATCATCGACCAGCATTTCAGTCAGCGCGACCGGCTCGGGCGATTGATGGCCGCGCTCGCTTACAACCCGTACGCGGTCGGTATCGGCCTGGACGAGGACACCGCGGCCTTCATCCGCCCGGACAACACGCTCGAGGTCGAGGGCAGTGGTGCGGTGACCGTGCTGGATGCGGGAAACCTGCAATTCTCCTCGATGGCCGACGCCGGCGAACACGGCACTGTCTGCCTGCTGGGCATGACCATCCATGTACTGATCGCCGGCGCCACGTTCAACCTGCAGACGCGTCATGCCTCCGCAGGCACGCTGGCGACACCGAAACAGATGTCCTGACGGTGGTCGAAACGACCTGTTGATGCGATCCACGGAGAGATCGCAGGCGAATCAGACATGCAGTGATTGATTCGTCGGAGCTGGAAAAGGGCAGGCCCGCCTTTTTGCAGCAAACTGCCAAGCCACGAGCCACGGCTCAACCCAGTCCCAAGGAGCTGCATATGCGCATTCTGGAACGCTCCGTTTTTGTCGGCCCGTCGCTGTATGCGCACTTCCCAGTCATCCGGCTGATACTGGACCTCGGCGAGCTGGAGCAGTGGCCGACCGCCAGGCTGGGACCTGCCTTCGTCGATGACCTGGTGACCGCTCTGCCGGGGCTGGCCGAGCACGGCTGTTCCTACCGTGAGCCCGGCGGTTTCATCCGCCGCATGCGCGAGGACGAGGGCACCTGGCTCGGCCACGTGCTGGAACACGTGGCGATCGAATTGCAGAACGTGGCCGGTGAGGACGTGACCTTCGGCCGCACCCGCAGCGCCGACAAGCCGGGCGTGTATTCAGTGGTCTACGAGTACGTGCAGAAGGAGGAGGGCGTCGCTGCCGGTGAACTGGCGCTGCGGCTGCTGTGCTCGCTGTTGCCGGCCGAGCTGCAGCCGCGTGGCAGCGTGCCGGAAGATTGGGCATGGGCGACCGCGCGTGATGAATTCATCCGCTACGCGCAGCGCGGCGCGCTGGGCCCGTCGACCGCTTCGCTGGTGCGTGCGGCCGAGGAGCGCGGCATCCCCTGGCTGCGCCTGAACCAGCAGTCGCTGGTGCAGCTCGGCCACGGCAAGTACCAGCAGCGCATTCAGGCCACCATCACCGGCCGCACGCCGTATATCGCGGTGGAGCTGGCCGGCGACAAGGAGGAGACCAACAAGATCCTCGCCTCGTTGGGCCTGCCAGTACCGAAGCAGCAGCTGGTGCAGAGCGAAGATGAAGCGCTGCGAGCAGCGCGCCGGTTGGGTGTGCCAGTGGTGACCAAGCCGTTCAACGGCAACCATGGCCGCGGCATCTCGATCCACCTGATGACCGACGACGAAGTGGTCGAGGGTTTCAAGGAAGCACGCAAGCATTCGCGTTCGGTGATCGTGGAAAACTTCCTCAGCGGTGACGATCACCGCCTGCTGGTGGTCAACAACGAGCTGGTGGCAGCGACTCGACGCACGCCGGGGCACGTGATCGGCGACGGCGAGCGCACGATTGCGCAGCTGGTCGAGGTCGTCAACCAGGATCCGCGCCGCGGCGTCGGTCACGAGAAAGTGCTGACACGGCTCGAGCTGGATGCGCAGGCGCAGATGATGATGGAGCGCGTCAGCTATACCGCCGAATCCATACCGCAGGCCGGCGAAACCGTCTACCTGCGCTCGACCGCCAACCTGTCCACCGGCGGCACCGCGACCGACGTCACCGACATCATCCATCCCGACAATCGCGACATGGCGGTGCGGGCGATCCGCGCGATCGGGCTCGATGTTGGCGGCGTCGATTTCCTCACCACCAATATCGCCGAGAGTTACAAGACCATCGGCGGCGGCATTTGTGAGGTCAACGCGGCCCCAGGCTTCCGCATGCACGTCAGCCCTAGCGAAGGCACGCCGCGCGATGCCGCGGGGCCGGTCATCGACATGCTGTTTCCGCCCGGCGCGCCGTCACAAGTGCCGATCGCCGCGATCACCGGCACCAACGGCAAGACCACCACCGCGCGCATGCTGGCGCACATCACCAAGATGGCCGGCCACACCCCCGGCCTTACCACCACCGATGGCGTCTATATCGACGGCCAGCGCACGGTCGAGGGCGACATGACCGGGCCGGTGTCGGCGCGGATGGTGCTGGCCGATCCGCACATCGACATGGCGATACTCGAGACCGCACGCGGCGGACTGCTGCGCGCAGGCATGGGCGTGCCGTCGGTGAACGTGGGCGCGGTGCTCAACGTGCAGTCCGACCATCTGGGCCTGAAGGGCATCGACACGCTGGAACAACTGGCCGAGGTCAAGCGGATCGTGGTCGAGGTCGCCACCGACTGCGCGGTGCTCAACGCCGACGATCCCAATGTGCTGAAGATGAGCGGCTACACCGACGCCAAGGTGATCTGCTACGTCACCATGAACCCGTCGCATGCGCTGGTGCGCGAACACATCCGCGCCGGCGGCCGCGCCTGCGCGCTGGAGGACGGCGTCAACGGTTCGATGATCACCCTGTACGACAAGGGCAGCCACATCCCGCTGATGTGGACGCACCTGATTCCCGCCACGCTGGAAGGTCGCGCCATCCACAACGTGCATAACGCGATGGTGGCCGCGTCGATGGCGTTTTCGCTGGGCATCAAGCTGGACTCGATCCGCCAGGGCTTGCGCACGTTCGATACCACGTTCTTCCAGGCACCGGGACGCATGAATGTCTATAGCGAACACCCGTTCAAGGTGCTGTTCGACTACGGGCACAACGCCAGCGCCGTCACCGTCATGGCCGACCTGGCCGGACGCCTCGACGTTACCGGTCGTCGCGTAGTGGTGCTGGCCGGACCGGGCGATCGTCGCGACGAGGATTTGGTTGCCATCGCCGATGCGGTTGCCGGTCGCTTCGATCATTACATCTGTCGCCGCGACGATTCCCTGCGCGGTCGCGATGGTGATGAAGTACCCGGCATTCTGGCGCGCGCGCTGCGTGACGCAGGCGTGCCCGACGAAGCCATCTCGATCATCCCGGACGAGCAGGAGGCGATTGACGCGGCGTTGCGCATGGGCGCCCCGGGCGACCTGCTGCTGATCTTCGCCGATGCGCTGGTTCGTTCGTGGAAGCAGATCATCAAGTTCCAGCCCGAAGGCAGCGACGAAGCAAGCGCCGAGCCGGCGGCCTCGGTGATTGCTCCGGAAAAGGAAACCGTGTTTGACGAGTCAAGCTTTGCCGACCTGGGCGATGTGGTGCGCGATGAGCGCGGCATCCATTTCTCGCGTGAGGTCAACGATTGATCACCGCGCCCATCGATTTGCCGTTCGAGGATTCGCGCCGTCTCACCGGCGCCAACCTCTATTTCGACCACGTCGGCGCAGTGCTGGAAACCCTCGGGGTGAGCGTTGACGACAGCTTGTTCGAGGGCTGGCGCCTGCGGGTGACGCGCCTGAGCCAGACACTGGGCTGGCCTGATCTGCCGCTGGTAGTACGCCGTCACGCCACAGGTGCGGCACTGGCGTTCGGCGCGCCGCTCGATCAGCTGTTCAGTGCCACCGAAGTCAACGAATGGGCGTGGCTGGCCACGCTTGCCGAGGTCGCAGGCGTCGATGCAGGACTGCATGCTCCCGGCCATCCCGCAGCGTGGGACCAAGACTCGGCGTTGCACTCGCTGCAGGCCTTCGCCGCTGCCGAACGCATTCCCGCCATGCTTGCTCTGGTGCAGGCGGCGAAAGCGCGCGGACTGATCGCGCTGGCGGATGAGGAATACCTTTCAATCGGTGCCGGCACGGGTTCGAAGACCTGGCCACTGGCCGAACTGCCCGCCGTGGACGCGGTGCCATGGACCGCGCTGCACGATATTCCCGTCGCGCTGGTGACCGGCTCCAACGGCAAGACCACCACCGTGCGCCTGCTGGCTGCGATGGCACGTGCCCACGGCTGGCACACCGGCCACAGCTGCACCGATGGCGTGTTCGTCAATGGCGAGGCGATCGATACCGGCGATTTCTCCGGCCCCGGCGGCGCGCGAGAAGTGCTGCGCCAGCCGCAGGTCGAAGCCGCCGTGCTGGAAACTGCGCGCGGCGGTATGTTGCGTCGAGGCATCGCAGTACAACGCGCCGACGTCGCCGTGGTCACCAATGTCAGTGACGATCATTTCGGTGAATACGGCATCCACGACCTTGCCGGTCTGGCCGCGGTCAAACTAACAGTGGCGCGTGTGCTCGGCAGCAATGCTCCTCTGGTCGTCAATGCCGATGACGATCTTCTTGCCGCGCAGGCAGCTGCGCTGCCGGTGCCGGTGGCGTGGTTCGCGCTGGACGATACCCATCCGCGGCTGCGCTCCAGTCGCGAACAAGGTGGCAGCAGTTGCGGTGTGCGCGATGGCCATCTGCACTTATCCCACCAGAGCGTCGATCACGATCTGGGTGCGATCGCGCAGATGCCGCTGAGTTTTTCCGGCAGTGCGCGCTACAACGTCGCCAACATGGCGGCGGCTGCGTTGGCGGCGGTGGCGCTTGGCATTGCACCTGAAACCATTGCTTCGGTGTTGTCCAGGTTCGGCAGCGCACACGCCGACAATCCCGGCCGCCTGCAGCACTGGCGTTTCGGCGCGCTGCAGGTGTTTGTCGACTACGCCCACAACCCGGAAGGCCTGCGTGGGTTGCTGGGCGTGGCGACCACGTCGCTTTCGGATGGACGTCTTGGTCTCGTGCTGGGGCAGGCGGGCAATCGTGAGGATGCCGATATCCGCGAGCTTGCCGCGGTCGCTGCCGGCTTCCATCCGGGGCGCGTGGTGCTGAAGGATATCGATGGTTTCCTGCGCGGGCGCGAGGCCGGCGAAGTGGCCGGCATCCTGCGTGATGCGCTGGTGCAAAACGGCGTGACCGCGGAGGCGATTGTCGAATGCCTCGACGAACTCGATGCGGTGCGTGGTTTGCTCACGTGGGCGCACGACGGCGACGTGCTGGTATTGCCGACGCACGGGGTGCAAGCGAGGCAGGCGGTAGTCGAGTTGCTCGATGGGTTGCAGGCCAGCGGCTGGTCTGCGACTTCTTCCCTGCCCGAGCATTGATTCAGGCCGCACGCTCAATCTGTAGGAGCGACTTCAGTCGCGATGCTCCTGCTCCGGCAACCGTGTAGGAGCGCACCCTGTGCGCGATGCTTTTGAATTTTGATGAGGACTCGATCGCCATCCGCACCGCTTCAAGGCACGCCCACCCCAACCGCTGCGAGCTCCCGGAAAGGTCTACATCAACCCGCCCCTGCAGCAAACTGCATCACCTGACCTGCTGACCCAAGCGAAAGCTCACTAACTCCCAATCCGATGTTGTCTCATGGCATTGGCACCTGCCGATCTTAGGGTGTGCGACGCGGTTCTGGCCCTCGCTCAGGTTTCCGCCATCGGCAAGGCAAAGCTCATGCGTGTGCCCAAACCCACAGTGCTGGCTGCGTCGATGCAGCTGTTATGCAGGCTGAGGATTCGCTTGACGATCAGCAGGCCCAGGCCGCCACCGCGCTGCATGGCGACCATCCTAAGCGGCGAGCGACGCTCAAGAAGGTCTGGAAGGTGCTCGGCTGCGATGCCCTGGCCGGTATCTATCACGCTCACCTCGATCGCGCGATCAGTCCGTCTCGCTTCCAGCCGGATCTCGCCGCGACTGGGCGTATGTCGGATGGCGTTGTCCATCAGGTTGCTGATGACCCGTTCGATCATGCCAATGTCGCCGCATACGAAGAGCTGCTCGGAGTCGGCGTGGGTGTAAAAGTTGAGCTCCTTTCGCTCGGCGATGAGCGCGTATTTCTGCGCCACATCCTGCACCAGCTCGGCGATGGAAAAAAGCTCGAGTTTGGGCTCGGTTTGCTCGTGTTCCAGCTGGGCCAGCTCGAACAATTGGTGTACCAGACTCGATACCCGGTGGCTTTGGCGCACGGCGACATCGAGGTACGCCTTTTGCTCCTCGCGGCTGAGTCGGTCGCCCAGTCGAGCCATGGTTTCCAGATAGCCCTGGATCGAAGTCAGCGGCGTGCGCAGATCATGCGAAACGTTGGCCACCAGCTCGCGGCGCAGCTCGTCCTGACGTTTGAGCTCGGCCAGTTGAAGATGCAACCTATGGCGCATGGCGGCAAACGAGGTCGCCAGTCGGTCGATCTCATCGCCGTGACTCAAGGGTCCCCGCAAGGCGGGGGCAAACGCGTTCTCACTGGCGAAGCCCTCAACATCGCGTGTGAGACGCTGCAGCCGGCGGGTGATCACGGCAAACGCGGCCAGTCCGATGATCAGGGCGCAGAGCAGGGCGACGCCCGCGATCGAGGCTGAGCTGCGCAGCACGTAGCGTTGCCACGCGACGTCGATCATCTGCCGATACATGTCGTTGAGAAGCACAATGTAGACATATCCGACCACGCCATTGGGACCACGAATCGGCGCGGCGCTGAAGATCTCCTGCTCGTGCTCATGACGCGGGTTGTCGCCGACGATAGGCAGGCTGGCGCCACTCTCCAACGCGTGGATCGGCCGCAGGTCCACCCACGTGCGATCAAGCGGCTGGTTCTTCGGCTGGGCTTGTTCGATTCGCCCATCCTCGTCCAGCAGATATACCTCGATATTCGGATTCACCGCCGTCAGGTGTTCGAACAGCGTCCGGTTGCTGGCCGAGTCGACCTGAAGCACATCTTCGGGTCGCAATTGCTCGGCGATGTGCCCGGCTAACGCCAGGTTTACCTGCTGCAGCACCTCGTGCTGATGCTCTTTGGCTGCGTTGTAGCCAATCCAGCTCAGCGTTGCGCCCAGGCACAACAGGATGCCCGCGAAAACCAGGGCAACGTAACTGTAGAGCGAGCGGAGTTTCATGAACTCACGCCGGCTGGCATGGCGGCAAATTTGTAGCCAAGGCCCCAGACGGTGAGGATGTAGGCAGGGTTGGCCGGATCACTTTCGATCTTGCTGCGCAATCTATTGATATGCGAGTTGACGGTGTGCTCGTAGCCGTCGTGGGCATAGCCCCATACTTGGTCGAGCAATTCAATACGCTTGAACGCGCGGCCGGCGTTGCGGGCGAAAAACAGCAGTAAATCGAACTCTTTGGCCGTCAGGGTTATCGGGTGCTCGGCCAGGCGCACCTCTCGCGATACTGGATCGATGTTGAGATCGCCGTGGCGAATGATGCCGGTACGCGACTCCACCAGCCGCTCAGCGGCAGTCATGCGTCGCAGCACCGCATGAATTCGCGCTACCAGCTCGGCGGTAGAAAATGGTTTGGTCAGGTAATCGTCCGCTCCCAGTTCCAGGCCCAGCACGCGATGGGTTTCACCGGATTTGGCACTGAGAATGATGATTGGCGTGTATTCGGTCTCTTCGCGCAAGCGCCGACATACCTGCAGACCGTCCATGCCTGGCAGCATCAGGTCCAGTACCAGCAGATGCGGGCGCAACGGCTCGCGCAGCTCCAAACCCTCTTCTGCACTGTGGGCGACGCTTACGTCGAAGCCTTCGGCACGCAAAGTCAACGCGATCATCGCGCCGATGTCCTGATCGTCCTCGATCACCAGGATGCGCTTGCGCTCGTGCATGACCAACCCTTGATTTACGTGGACAGACTGTCTTCTTCGGCTGTTCACACGCCGCTGTCAAGTCACAAATATTTGAATTGTTTGTGAGGACTTTGAGACCAGCGAGGGTCGAGGCTCGTCAAGCCTGTCCCGTGGCGGGCACAGCCATCGATCGTACGTTCTTCCATTCATCTCGGAGAGACCCATGAACGCTCAATGCTTTAGGAGGCGCAGAGCGCCCCAGCTCATCGCCCTGACCGTCGCCCTGGCGGTTGCGGTACCCCTTGTCGCCCATGCTCAAAACAGCTTTCGGTTCCCACATTCGAGGGCCGACGGCATGGTTTACGTCATGACCAATGCTGCGGCGGGCAACAGCGTGCAGTCGTTCGCACGAAACGGCGACGGCAAGCTAACGCCCGAGCGCTCGTTCTCCACCGGCGGCCGGGGCTCGGGCGCAGGGCTGGGCAGTCAGGGTGCCCTCGCGCTGAGTGACTCGGGACATTGGCTGCTGGCGGTGAATGCGGGCAGTAATTCAGTGTCGGTGTTTTTGGTGCTCGACAAATATCTGTTTCGCACCGATACGGAATATTCCGGCGGAACCTCACCGATCAGCGTGACGGTAAAAAACGACATGGTTTACGTACTAAATGCGGGTAGCGATAACCTGCGTGGATTCAAACTGGACCTTTATGGGCGCCTTAACCCCATCGCCGATTCCAATCGCTCGCTCAGCGGCTCTGGCGTGGGCCCGGCCGAGGTGTCATTCAATCGGGTGGGCGACTTGCTCGCCGTCACCGAGAAGGCAACCAGCAAGGTGCTGAGCTTCGCCGTCAATGGCGATGGTGTGCTCGGCCCGGTAACGACGCTCAATTCGCCCACGCCAACTCCGTTCGGATTCGCCTTCGGTCGACGCGACCAGATGCTGGTTTCCGAAGCGGCCGGCGGCGCAGCCGGGGCGAGCGCGTTGTCCTCATACCAGCTGGATGGTGCTGGCGGCAACAAGCTGATTACGCGATCGGTGCCCGACCATCAGTCGGCGGCATGCTGGGTCGTGGTTACCCGAGACGGTCGCTATGCCTACAGCAGCAACACCGGCAGCGACAATCTCTCCTCTTATAAGGTCACCGAATACGGCAAGATCAGCTTGTTGAGTGGTATTGCTGCAGGCACCGGGCACACGCCCATCGACCTGGCGCTGGACCGGAACAGCAACCACCTGTACGCGCTCAACTCGGGTAGCGGCTCGATCAGCGCTTACACCGTGGGCGACGACGGCAAGTTACAGCTTGTCCAAATGCAGACATCCCGCCAGATCACCTCGGCGGCTTCAGGCCTGGTGGCACGCTGACCCAACGTTGTAAAAAAGGTGTGGAAACTGGCCATGGATGGCCCACCAAACCTTCAGCAGCGGTTCCGCACTTTGTTGCGGTGCCGCTGCTGCTCTCGATTTTGATCAACCGACCAAAGCGCCTCGAACACGCCAGCGTCCACCCATGTCGGTACTAATGCACATGATGAACACGGCGTACTTTTGCTTCCGGTGACGCATGCTTTGGCCAAGGCTAGCGATTCCCACCGGGCCAGTGGCACCGAGTGGATGACCCAATGCAAACGGTGCCGCCTGGTCGGTTGAGCTTGGATGGATTGCGGAAAAAAGTGTCAGGAACGAGTGGCACTGAATTGAGCAGGAAGTCACGCTTTTTCGCTTGTTACAGTCTCCACTGCCACACGGTGTAACCAAAGATCCCATCCAGGTCGATCTGCCTGGCATGGTTTTGACGGAATTCCACCGCGCGTTTTTCAGCCACCGTGCTCGGTGCGCTTGCGGCGGATGAACGCCACAAAATCAAAGCGCTGCGGCTCGCCGCTGCGCTCACCATCGATCAGTGCCTGGCGCACCGCGTCTCGTTCGGCAATACGCTCTTGCTCGAAGCGGATCCGCTCACGGATCCGCTCGCTGTCGTTCGTGAAACAGCCATCATCGACTTGATCGGCCATCCATGAATTGTGTTGATCGGTAACCGTGATGGTCTTGGGGACAGTTGCCATTGCTGGTCTCCTAACGAGCATCTGGTTGTATGAATTTATCGTACTAACCACGCAATACATCTCCTATCGGAGACTGTGCGAGTGCAGCTCTGTCATCCAATGAGACTTGAATGATTAACCAGATCAAGCGATAGGCTTTCCCAGTCGCTCGATTCCTTCAACAACACCGCCCACCCGTCCCCTTGTATCTCGCCACCTGCCGCTCCCGAAAAAACGTCTCGTAGTCCGGCACTTCTCGCTCCGGATGATGCGCGCGCAAATGTTTCACGTAGGCATCGTAGTCGGGCACGCCGCAGCAGAGGCGGGCGGTTTGTACCGCCCACTTCCAGCCGGGTTTGAGGATTTGCAGCATGGTCATCGGCGTGCTCCTCAGTGGGTGACGCTGCTCAGCGCGACATACGGTTCTTCATGCGCGGTGGGGTGGTCAATCTTCCATGCTCGCAACAGGGCGCGCATGCAGAAGAACACCATGGTGACGATCAGCAGCATGAACAGGCCGGTGAGGCTCATGTCGACATAGTTGTTGGTGACTATGCGCTGCATTTCCGCGACGGTCTTGGCCGGGGCGAGCAGTTGGCCTTGCTGCATGGCCGCGTTGTACTTGTTGGCCGCGTCGGTGAAGCTGATCGGACCGACCAGCTTTTCGTAGCCGGCGGTGAGGGTGCAGACGATTAGCCAGATTGCCGGGATGCCCGGCACCAGCACGTAGCGTTGGCGCTTGAGTTTGACCACCACCACGGTGGCCAGCATCAGGGCGATGGCCGCCAGCATCTGGTTGGCGATACCGAACAGCGGCCACAAGGTATTGATGCCGCCCAGTGGATCGGCGGCGCCCTGGTAAAGGAAGTAGCCCCACAGCAATACGCAGATGGCGGTGGCAAGCACATTGCCGGTCCATGATTCGGTGGCTTGCAGCGGTTTGTAAACGAGGCCGGCGATCTCCTGAATCATGAAACGGCCCACGCGGGTGCCAGCGTCGACCGTGGTGAGGATGAACAGCGCTTCGAACAGGATCGCGTAGTGGTACCAGAACGCCATCATGCCGCCGCCGGGGATGATGTTGTGCAGCAGCTGGGCCATGCCGACGGCCAGCGTCGGTGCGCCACCGGCTCGGCTGAGGATGCTGGATTCGCCGATGTTCTTGGCGGTCTGGATCAGCTCATCCGGCGTCACCACGAAGCCCCATTGGCTGATCGTGGCGGCGGCCTCCTGCACGGTCGTGCCGATGATTGCGCTGGGCGAATTCATCGCGAAGTACACGCCGGGGTGCAGGTAGGTGGCGGCGATCAGCGCCATGATCGCGACGAACGCCTCCATCAGCATGCCGCCGTAGCCGACCATGCGGGCCTGGCTTTCGTTGGCCAGCAGTTTCGGGGTAGTGCCGGAGGCGATGATCGAATGCCAGCCCGAGACGGCGCCGCAGGCGATGGTGATGAACAGAAACGGGAACAGACTGCCCTTGAACACGGGACCGGTGCCGTCGATGAACTGGGTCACGGCAGGCATCTGCAGGGTCGGTGCGGACAGGAAGATAGCCAGCGCGAGCAGCGCGATGGTACCGATCTTGAGGAAGGTGGAAAGGTAGTCGCGTGGCGCCAGCAGCAGCCATACCGGCAGCACCGAGGCGAAGAAGCCATAGCCGATCAGCCACCAGGCCAGCGACTTGGCGTCGAAGTCGAACAGCGGTGCCAGGGTGGCAGAGTCCGCCACGTACTTGCCGAACCAGATCGAGGCCAGCAGCAGCACCAGTCCGATCAACGACACTTCCAGAATGCGGCCGACGCGGAACCAGCGCATGTAGCCGCCCATCAGGAACGCGATCGGAATCGTGCA
>JBDTXA010000056.1:0-18693 GCA_040006415.1 Rhodanobacter sp. | reverse complement strand
GCCCAGGCCAGGGTTCGCATCAGCTCGGCATCGAGTAATGGCTCTTCATCAAGCAAGCGCAGCACCAGTTTCAGGCGGGCCTTGTCCACGCTGGCCTCGGCATCGATGGCGACCACCACCCCGACCATCTTGCCGCGCCCGAACGGCACCTGCACCCGACTGCCGACGTGCGCTTCACCGGCGGCAGGAGGCAGGTAATCGAACAGGGTCGGCAGCGGTATCGGCAGGGCGATGCGAAGGACGGCGGGCATGGTTACCTCGTGGCGTACCAGTGTAACTGCGACGCTGACACGCGGTATCCGGATGAGCACGACATCAGCAACAAGTGCTTCATGAAGTTGCACGATCTTGTTAGCTGCCTATCGAGGAATTCGGGGTAAGTGACTATCCCGCGGAGGTTTTTACGGTTATCCACAATACCTGTGGATAAGTCTGTGGATGGAGCGTGGAAGGGACGCTTCAAAGGCCGCGGCAGCGCCTTTTACGACACGTTGACGAAAATTTGGGCAGGTAAAAAAAAGTATGTATTTCAATAACTTGAAAATTTAGATCAGCCAACGTTCACACAAGTGACAAATGCGTTCCATATCTCTTGACAGAGCGATGACGCTGTGCAAAACCTTCTCGCGAAGGCGGTGATCAAGTTGCTAAGTGAGCCATGCCCAAGACGCCCGCGGTCAGCAGGACCAACAGCAATAGCCAGAAATAACACCAGCCGACAAACCAGAATTTGACCATGGTGATGGTCCAGCCTTGACCGTACACCCGCTTTTGCATCATCAACAGGTACGGCGGTATCCAGAGAATCAACGGAGTCTGAATCAGGCCGACGGCGTAGCCAACCCAAGCCGGGTGCGGCCGCAGCGAGGTCGACAGCATGCCGACGAGTGTGATCAATAGAAGGCTGAGGAAGATCAAGGCGTGACGGTGCAACGCCACGATCAGATGCTCCATATATAGCCTTCGGCGGAACACGTAAAACAGTGTCAGTAGCAGTGCGAATACCGGCATCAGCACAAACTATTGCCGGGGGGCAGGATGCTGAACACCCTGCTGATCATCGTCTGCTTCGCTTCGGCGCTAGCTTCGGGGGTGCCGTCCTTGAAGGTTCGCCGGTTGTTGCGAAACTGGCGCCCAGCTCAGTCAGGTGGTCGTTGGCTTCCGCTGGGAGCCAGCTGATGCGCACCGGTTGGGATGGCTGCCTGACCGCACGCTACGCCACGTCATCGGCCCCGACGTTGCGGTCCTTCACCGGAGTACCTGGAAAAAAAGGACGCACCCATGGATGCGGCTGGCATCCGCGCCGCACCCAGCGCGACCAGGCGTTGGCTTGCCCGTTCCCGAAGCTTGCGGGCCGCAATGGTGGTCTGGTCGAGCACGATTGGCGGCAGCACGCCGGTATCCCTGGCACTCTGCAGGCCCTGCAGCTCGACTTGAAGTGTCTTGCGCACTTTTGCCGGGCTGCTGGCGTTGTCGATCGCATCGCTGTCGACCTTGGTGGCCGGGAGATCACCGATAGCGACCTTGGCGCTGATCTGGTTGATCGCCAGGTGAAACACGAAGAACGACAGCAGGCAGAGTACGAACGTCAGCCGGAACGGCGCAATGTAGCGGACGCGCCGGCCGGAAAAATACTCCAGGGTGAGAAAGCCGGGCTTGAGTAGCAACGGCGGCAGTGCGTGCACGATGCGACCGTCGATATGGAAAACGGTTTCGATCGTTTCCTCGATCATCCCGTGCACCGGCCTGAGCACGCTATGGATCGACTGCCCGCATGCGTGGCAGAACTCCCTCTGCATCAAGGCACCGCAATGGGCGCAATGCTGGCCCTGGTGACTCGTAAGCTGCTTCATCGTGATCCCCATCCGCTGCAGCGCGTGATCTTCGACAGGTTGCCCGCCACGACAGCGGTAATCCATGGCTCAGGTAGAATGCGCGGTCCTGGAGTCTGCTGTGCCGATGAATCACTTCCGTCCCGAGCGCGTCCGTCTGATGCACGAGATGCGCGCCACCGTGCGTCTGGCGCTGCCGCTGATCTGTGCCCAGCTGGCGGCGATCGGCAGCAATGTGATCGACGCGATCCTGGCCGGCCATGTCAGCCCTCACGTGCTCGGCGCGGTGGCGGTGGGGGCCAGCATCTGGTCGCTGGCCATCGTCAGCGGGATCGGCATGATGATGGCGGTGCCGCCGTCGGTGGCGCAGCTCGATGGTGCCGGGCGCCGGCACGAAGTCGGCGCGGTTTTCCGGCAGGCGATGTGGATGGCGTTGGGCATGGGCGTGGTGCTGTGGTTCGCGGTGCGGCACGCGGGGCCGCTGATCGATCTGATCGGGGTGGCGACGAGCCTGCGCCACGACGTGCAGCGCTTCCTGCTGGCGATCAGCTGGGCAGCGCCGGCGCTGACCTGCTATTTCGCCCTGCGCGGCCTTTCCGAAGGCCTCTCGCTGACTCGGCCCTCGATGTACTTCAGCCTCGGCGGGCTGGTTCTGCTGGTGCCGCTGGGTTACGTGCTGATGTTCGGCAAGTTCGGCATCCCGCCGCAGGGTGCGCATGGCTGCGGCGTCGCGACGGCGATCGTGTTGTGGCTGGAAATGCTGGCGTTCGCCATCTATGTGATGTGTCGACGCAATTACGACGGCTTGGGTCTTTTCGATCATTTCGAGTGGCCAGACCCGCGCCGCATTGGCGCGCTGGCCCATGTTGGCCTGCCGATGGCAGTCAGTCTGCTGGCCGAGGCCGGTCTGTTCGTGGCGACCGCGCTGATCATCGCGACGCTGGGCGAAAACGTGATTGCCAGTCATCAGGTGGCAGTGAACATCGCCTCGCTTTTCTTCATGATTCCGCTGGGCCTGGCGATGGCGATCACGGTACGGGTCGGCAACGCGGTAGGTCGGGGCGATGAGCGCGGGGTGCGTTATGCCGGTTTCTGCGGCATCGGCCTGACCTTGATCACGCAACTTTTTTCCGCGGCGCTGATGTTGAGCGTGCCGTTTCATATTGCCGCGCTTTACACCCACGACCCGAAGGTGATCGAGCTGGCGGCGCAATTGATCGTGCTGGCTGGTTTGTTCCAGTTCTCCGACGGCATCCAGGTGGCTGCCAATGGCGCCCTGCGGGGTCTGAAAGACACCCGCGTGCCGATGGCAATTACGCTGTTTGCCTACTGGGGCATCGGCATGCCCGTGGGTTGGTGGCTGACGTTCCATCGGCAGATGGGCGCGCAGGGCATGTGGATCGGCCTGATCGCAGGGCTTTCGGTGGCAGCGGTGATGTTGTTCGTCCGCTTCTGGCGCAGTGCCTGGAAGCAGCGCTGGCGCTCCGATTCCCATGACCACGCCAGCTTGACCCGCTACGCTTGAACCAACGATCACGGAAAATTCTCGCATGACATCACCGCCTCCTTTCCGCCCCAGCGGCTTCTGGGTTTTTCTGCGCAACATCGGGCGCGGCATCAACGTGATCAGGCTGCTGATCATCAATGTGCTGTTCTTCGGTCTGTTGGCCATCCTGTTGCTGGTCGTGGCAGCGGGCAGCACGGGTGATCGGGCGGTGCAGAGCGACAGCGTGCTGGTGATCAAGCCGCAGGGGGCGCTGGTCGAGCAATACAGCATCGACCCGTTGCAGCGTGCGCTTGCGGGTCTGTCCGGTGAAGAACCCAAACAGATACAACTGCGCGACCTCGTCGATGCGATCGACGCGGCGGCAAAGGACAAGCGCATTACCCGCATCCTGCTGTTGCCGGATGAGTTGCAGGGCGGCGGTTTTGCCGCGTTGCGCGAAGTCGGCGCGGCGCTGGATCGTTTCCGTGCCGCCGGCAAGCCGGTGATCGTGTGGGCGGTGAATCTGGATCAGGGCCAGTATTACCTCGCCGCGCATGCCGATCGTTTGCTGGTCGACCCGCAGGGCGGGGTGATGATCACCGGGCTGGCGAATTACCGCCTGTTCTACAAGGACCTGCTCGACAAGCTCGGTGTCGACGTGCACCTGTTCCGCGTTGGCGAGTTCAAGAGTGCAGCCGAGCCGTACATTCTTGACCACGCCTCGCCCGAGTCGAAGGAAGCGGACAGTTTCTGGATGAATGGCGTGTGGGATCGCTATATCAACGAGGTGGCGGCGCTGCGGAAAATCGATCCAGCCGTGCTGCGCGACAACATCGACCATCTGCCACAAAATATCGCGACCACCCAGGGCGATCTGGCGCAACTGGCGCTGAACCAGCACCTGATCGACGGCACCGCCACCCGCGCCCAGCTGGTGACGATGATGCGCAAGGAAGGCGTGCCCGCCGACAAGAAAGACCATACGTTCCGCCAGGTAGATCTGGCACGGTATGCGGCGCAGCTGCCGCCGAAGAATGATGCGAGGTCGTCGCAGGCAGGCGTGACGGTGGTCGTCGCCGAAGGCGAGATTGCCGGCGGCAAGCGTGGGCCGGGTTCAATTGGTGGCGAGTCGACTGCTGCGCTGATTCGCGCCGCGCGCGAGAACAAGAAAACCAGGGCGCTGGTGCTTCGGGTCAACTCACCGGGCGGTGAAGTCTACGCCGCCGAGCAGATTCGCCGCGAAGTCGAACTAACCCGCAAGAGCGGCATTCCGGTGGTGGTGTCGATGGGAGACGTGGCCGCCAGCGGCGGCTACTGGATCTCGATGAACGCGAATCGCATCTTCGCCGAGCCAAACACCATTACCGGATCGATCGGCATCTTCGGTATGTACTACTCGGTCCCCGGCACGCTGGCGAAACTCGGAATCCATAGTGATGGCGTCGGCACCGGACCGATGGCTGGCGCCTTCGACATCACCCGTCCCCTGGATCCGAAAGTCGGAACGGTGATCCAGGCCATCATCAACAAGGGCTATCGCGACTTCGTTGGCAACGTGGCCAAGGCACGCGGCCAGAGTTACGCGGCGGTCGACGCGATTGCCCAGGGTCGGGTGTGGACCGGACAGCAGGCGTTGGACCGGGGGTTGGTTGATCAGATCGGCGGCATGCAGGCGGCGGTGGCCGATGCGGCGAGCCTGGCCAAGCTGGGCAAAGGCTATCCCGTGCGTTACGCGGAAACGCCGGTGGGCGGATTCCAGCGATTCCTGGTCGGCCTCAACCACAACGCCAGCATGCAGGTGCTGCAGTCGTGGGGCATCCACCTGCCACGATGGTTTGCCCAGTTGCCCGCGATGGCGCCGGAGCTTGAATTGTTGCGCAATGCCAGGGCGGGAACCCCGAACATCTATGCCGATTGCCTGTGCAGTCCGCGTTAAAGCGGTGAGGCTGTAGGAGCGCACCCTGTGCGCGAAGCCTCTTGGAGAGGTCGGACATCAGAGCCTTCGCGCACAGGGTGCGCTCCTACCGTTCCTGGGCTTCGATTTGTTTGCGTTGCTCGGCGGCCTGCTTGTCGACAACTTTCTGCACATCCCTGGCGCGCTGTTCGCTTGCCTTCAGCGCGTCAAACGGGGTGGCGACGTCAGCGGCCTTTGCCTTGGGTTCCGGCGGCTTGTTCGAGCATGCTGCCAGTGCCAGCGCCACCACGCACAGCAGTATCGGAAACGTCTTCATCGGTATCCTCGCGAGCTTCTGAAACATCGAGTGTCACGCCGTCAGCCGATGCAGGCAAGCACAGCACTGGTCGTGGTCGAAGCCACGTTTTAAGCTGCGGGCATGAACAGCCGTCTCGATGCATGGCAACTGCAAGGTCATACCGCCCTGATCACCGGCGCCAGCAAGGGTATCGGTTATGCCGTGGCCCGCGAGCTGGCGGCGCTGGGTTCGGATTTGCTGCTGGTCGCCCGCGACGTGGATCATGTCGAACAGGTGCGAGTGGAATTAAGCGACGACTTCCCTGAGGTCGACGTGCTGGCTTTCGGCGCTGACCTGACCGAGGCCGAAGAGCGGCTGGCGGTATTCGACTGGATCGCCGACCTGGGCGCGCCGTTGTCGTTGCTGATCAACAATGTCGGCGGCAATCAGCCCGGCCCCACGCTTGGATACAGCGCGGAAGATGTCGAAAGCCTTTTCAGGCTGAACGTGGTTTCCGCTTTCGAGATGTGCCGGCTGGCACATCCGCAGCTGGTGCAACACGCCCATGCTGCGATCGTCAATGTGGGTTCGGTGTCCGGAATCACCGGTGTTCGCACTGGTTCGCCGTATGGGATGAGCAAGGCGGCACTGCATCAGCTGACCCGCAATCTGGCGGTGGAATGGGCGGTGGACGGTATTCGCGTCAATGCAGTCGCACCCTGGTATATCCGGACCCAGCGATCAGAGCCAGCCTTGAGCGATGTCGATTACCTGGACGAAGTCCTCGAGCACACCCCGCTCAAGCGCATCGGCGAGCCGGAAGAGGTTGCCGCCGCCATTGCGTTCCTGTGTATGCCTGCGGCCAGCTACATCACCGGTCAGGTTCTTGCCGTCGATGGCGGATTCCTGAACTACGGTTTCTGAGGGCTCAGTTCCTGCTGCTTCCGCAGTTGCTCAGTTGCCCGCGCAGTTCGGCTTCACGTTTAAGCAGGGGTGGCTGGTCACTCTTGAATGCGCGCTGCAACTTGCGTTCATTCGCCTCGTTCTGATCACCCAGCCAGTCACAGATTTCCGGCAAGTTCATCGGGCGGCATTGATCCTGTACCTGCGTATAGCTGCCGGCGACCAAGCTGGAGCTGACCCGTCCGTGGTTGGCCTCCGGTGCTGAGATACCGGCTCCGCCGGGTTGCCCGTAAGTATCAGCGAGCGAGCTAGGAACGGCGCCGACCATCCCAAGTGGCGCCAGAAAGGGGCGCGGATGACCGTTGCTGCTGACATACAGGCTGTCGTCGACGGCGTGCATGCAACGGTACATCTGGGTCAGCGGTGTCCGCGGCGTGGGCGGTTCGGCTGCTGGCTTGGCGACGGTGGGAGCCGGTCTGATCGGCGGGACCGGCATCGGCGACGGTGCGGCGACGGCATCGGACAGCTGCAGCGTCTCCTGCTTCATGGCGCTGGCGCAGCGTTCTTCCTGAAAGCTCACATGCCCATGCCCGTCACTGCACTTGTATACCGTGCCGGCAGTGACCGGAGGGCTGATGACGAGCAGCAGAAGGGAGAGGAGCCACAGGCGGGAAATCAACTCAGAAGTCCGCTTCGTGTTCTTCGGCAGCGAGACCCAGGGTAACGGCGCCCTCGCCCACGTTGACCATGCCGGTAATGCTCATCGGTGCTTCCATCAATGCCACGCTGCACTCCTCGCATGCTGCACGCAAGTCGGCATAGCCGGGAAGTTTGCTCAGTACCGCAAGGTCGCCGCCGTAGCTGACGCAGACCATGGGCACCAGCAAGCCGGCCCGGATGCGTTTGGAGGCATACGTGAACAAGGATTCCGCACCTTGCTCGAATCCGCGAATCTTGCCGACAGGCCCGGTTTCGCCGCGGAAACAGCGCAGCAGCGGCTTGATGTCCAGTGCCGAACCGAGCATTGCGCTGAACAGGCTGACGCTGCGATCGTTCTTTTTCTTGGCACGCGCACGGAGGTAATAGAGGTCGCGCGGCAGCATGTATCCATAACTGTGGTCGGCGATGTACAGCAGTCGCTCACGTATCGCCGCTGGCGTGTTGCCGGCGGCGATCATGCGGCTGGCTTCGTAGATAGCGGGCGCCGCACCGGCGAATATATTGCGGGTGTCGATCACGCGCATCATGAAAGGGCCGGGGATGGCAGCCTCGTCCCGCACCTGCCGGTAATTCTTGAGTATGCCGAAGCTGGCACGATTGACGTGTTCGTTGATCGGGCTGCGAGTGGCCGTAATGGTCAGACAGAACACGCAATCTTGCTCAATGACCAGTTTTTCCAGGAACAGCTTCTGCACTTCCTCGACCGGACAGGGTTCGGTCTGCGCCGTATGGCTGCGGCTACCAAGGCGCTTGTTGATGAAGCGGTCCATCTCGGCCGGGTCGCGGTTGTCCATGAAGGTTTCACGGTCGATTTTGACCGTGATTGGCATCACGGCGATGTTGTTCTGCAGCATGAAGTCCTGCGAAAGATCGCAGGCTGCATCAATGGCCAATCCCAATCGCATTGCGCACTCCCCTTATAGAAGCCCGTCAAAACATAGCATGTGGGTTCAACATACGCGCCAGTGCGGAGAAAGCTTGCAGCCGCGGCGACTCAGCGGCGCGGGGGCTGGTCCTCGAGACCGAGCGTGATCAAGGGATACATGGTGGATTTGCAACCCGTCGGTGCCATTCGGGAAGAAACCGTCATGAGGACCACGGCACCTTGCGGGTGCCGAAGCCACAAGCGTGTCACTGAAACAAACATCACTCAGTAGCGCGGCACACTGGTGTCGATCTGCGCTGACCACGCGTCCATGCCGCCCTCGACGTTGTGCACTTTGCTGAAACCATGGGCGGCGAAACGTTCGGCCATGCTGCGGCTGGAGGTGCCGTGATGGCAGATGAAGGCCAGCGCGGTGTCCTTGGAAAGGCTGGCCAGTGTTTCGTAGCCTTCCTCCTCCAGTACGCGGGCCTGCGCCAGTGGCGGGGCCTGGGCCCGGCCCGCGGCGGGTCGCACATCGATCAAGGTGATGTCACCCGCGGCGAGGCGCGTCTGCAGCTCTTGCACGCTGATCGACGCGATTTCCTGCGCCCCCGGGAACTTCAGGCTCAGGCCTTCGCCCTGCACGGTGGATACCCAGTCGATGACGATGCCCTTGGCACGCTGCGCGCTGGCGGGATCGAAATGCACTTCCAGCCCATTGGCGTGGGCGATGATGTCGTTCGTGCCCGCCGGCGCCAGCTGGAATCCGGCGCTGTGGTCGGGGCCGATTTCCAGATGCAGCGACACACCCTGCGCGTTGGCGGTGCCCTGGCGAATCGCTTCGGCAGCCGCGTCGGTAATGGTGATTTCCGGCGACGTGCGATCCGGTGCGGCCACGCCGAACAGGCTGTGCAATTCACCACTGCCATACATCTGGCTGATGATGTCGGCACCGCCGAGCAGTTCACCTTCGACATACAGTTGCGGAATGGTCGGCCATTCGCCGTACGCCTTGATGCCTTCGCGGATTTCCGGGTCGTCCAGCACGTTGACGGTGTGGTAGTCCGGCAGCATTTCGTTGAGGGTGTTGATGGCTGCCGCGGAAAAGCCGCACATCGGCTGCTGCCGATCGCCCTTCATGAACAGCACCACGCGGTGTTCGTTGAGCAGGGATTCAATGCGTTCGCGAGTGGCGGTGTCGAGGGACATGGTGAAAACTCCGGAAAAGAGGGCAAGGATACGCCGCTCGATATGCGGGGTAACCCGCCACCTTCAAGAGCTTCCGTTCAGGCTGCGCGGTGCAATTCGTCCAGATTTCGCCGGCAGGCGCCCAGTGGAGCCAGCATCAGGGCGGCCGCAGGTGATGGCCAGACCAGTTCGCGGCTGGCACGGCCGAGCGTGGTGGATTGTTCGCTCCAGTGAATCAGTTCCATCGCGCCGGTGTGATCCTCGATCAGCGCCGTACAGTGTTCCACCCAGTCGCCGTCATTGAGATAGAGCACGCCACCCAGCTCCCGTATGTGGCCGAAGTGGATATGGCCGCAGATATGGCCGTCGAAGCCGCGTTCGCGGGCGTCGTCGGCCACCCGATGCTCGTAGGCGCGGATATACGTCAGCGCCTTGCCGATGTGTGACTTGACGATGATCGAGAGTGGCAGGTACGGCAGCTCCAGCCGTTGCCGCATGGTGTGCAGGCGGCGATTGCTCCAGCAAATGAAGCGGTGCATGGTTTCGCCGAGGTGATGCATCCAGCGCCGGCCAACCTGTTGCGGGTCAAACTCGTCACCGTGACTGACCCGGTAACGCCGTCCGTCGGCGCCGACGTGTTCGGCGTCCAGCTCGATCCGCACTCCGCCGACGTTCTGTCCGTGCAGTCCACGCATGGGCGCATCGTGATTGCCGGGGATATAAATCACCTCAACCCCGCGGCACGCAAGGTCGAGCACTTCGGCAATCACTGCGCTGTGCGAGGGATGCCACCAGTGCCGCCTGGCAAGAGATTCCAGGTCGATGATATCGCCGACCAGATAGAGTTTTTCGCAGTCCAGCTGGCGCAGGAAATCGAGCAGATAGTCTGTCTTGCAGTCCGGTGTGCCCAGATGTACGTCCGAGATAAAGGCGCTGCGACAGCGGAAAGTAGCCATGATGCGTCCCCGTCAGGTTCCCGGGGCATCAGTATCCAAGCCGCACGTCACCGCAGGATGGCGAAAAGATTGCAGCGTGGTTTCGGCCTGATGGAATCAGCGCAAGGCGGCAAGGGCAGCGGATTCGATTGCCTCGACCCACAACGCGTACTGCACTGCCGAGGGGTGCAGGCCGTCGCTGGTGACCAGTTCGGGGTGCTGTCGCGAGATGCCGGTGATATCGACAAAGCGGGCGCCGGCGTGAGCGGCCTCTTCGCGGGCGATGCTGTTGAAGTGATCGAGTTCCGCCGCGATTTTTGCCGCATCGCGGCCCTGCTCGCGGGCGAAACGGGTGACCCCCCAATCCGGGATCGAGACCACCACCACACGGCCGGGCTTATCACCGCTCAAATGGATTGCCCGCTTCAGCAGCGTGCTGAACGGCTGGCGATACGCCTGCGCCGAGCGGCCGCGATACTGATTATTAACGCCGATCTGCAAGGTGACCAGGTCATACGGGGGCGCCAGCGTCTCGGCATCCATGCCTGCGCTCAGCTCGTCCGTGGTCCAACCGGTAACGGCGACGATGCGAGGGGCGTCGATGATCACATCCTTCTGGCGCAGGCGTCTCGCCAGCTCGACCGGCCAGCGCTCCTGTGCCGAAACAGCTTCGCCGATGGTGTAGGAGTCGCCCAGCGCGAGGTAATCCAGCGGTCGCGGGGCCGACATCACCACAGTTCGTGTCTCAAGCCAGCGCGGTCGTGGTCGCGCTCGGCTGCTGCGAGCTCGACTGCTCCACGCCGGACTGCTCCACGTCGGGCTGTTCCAGCGCCATTCGCGCCAGTACCCGTTCGATTCGCACGAACACCTCGCGCAGCTGCGTCGGCGGCGGCAACAAGGTCAGCCGGAAATGGCGACTTCGTGGCACGTTGAAGCTGCTGCCCGGCACGACCAGCACGGACTCTTCCTCCAGCAGGCGCAGCGCAAAGGCTTCGTCATCGAAGCGGGCGAAGCGATCGGCACGCACTTGGGGGAAGGCGTACAACGCGCCGTCGGGGATGACCATCTCAAGAAACTCGCTGGCTGCAACGCCCTGCAGCGCAGCGTCTCGTGCTTCGTACAGGCGACCGCCAGGCGCGGTCAGCGCCCCGATGGTGGCCCGGCTCTGCAGCGCCGGTGCCACCGCCCATTGCGCCGTGACATTGGCGCACAGGCGCAACGCGGCAAGCAACTGCAAGGCGTCTCGGTACTCGCTGGAGCGGGCCGGATCGCCGGAAAGGCTCATCCAGCCGATCCGATAACCGCAGGCGCGGTGGACCTTGCTCAGGCCGCCAAAGCTCAGGCACGGGACGTCCCCAGCCACCTCGGCCAGCGGCTGGAATACGGCATCGCCGTAGAGAATCTCGTCGTAGATCTCATCGGACAGCAGCAGCAACCGGTGACGTGCCGCGATGTCGACGAGACGTTCCAGCAAGTCTTTCGGGTATACCGCACCGGTCGGGTTGTTCGGATTGATCAGCACCAGCGCGCGGGTGCGCGGGGTAATCAGCGCCTCTACTTCCTGCGGGTCGGGCAGGTGATTATTGCGGGCAAGGCAATGGTAGTAGCGCGGCTGACCGCCGTTGAGGATGGTGGCGGCGCTCCACAGCGGGTAATCCGGGCTTGGTAGCAACACTTCGTCACCGGGTTCCAGCAGGGCACGCAGCGACAGGTCGATCAGTTCGCTGACGCCGTTGCCGACAAAGATCCGCTCCGGATCGACGTTCCTGGCACCGCGAGCACGTTGCTGCGCGGCAATGGTTTCGCGTGCCACGTCCAGCCCCTGCTCGTGGCCGTAGGCCTCGCTTTCGTGCAGGTGAGTGGCGATCGCTTCGCGCAGGTGCGCTGGCGCTTCAAAGCCGTAACGGCCGGGATTGCCAATGTTGAGCTTGATGATGTCGCGGCCGGAAGCCTCCAACTCGCGGGCACGCCGGGTCAGCGCGCCGCGGATTTCGTAGCGTACTTCCACCAGGTTTGCACTGGGTTTGATCGATGCCAACGCCGTATCCTTAAATCTAGTCAAGATATCCAATCCAGGCCGGCACCACTGCCGACCGTTGGATGCTAGCAGCGTGATGCAGTGCAGCGCGATATCCTTGACGGTCGAATTCAGGTTCATCGTCTAGCCATGCTCTGACAAGGCATAATCGACAGACCCTGCTGACAGACCCTGTGCCATGAGTGATGCCGAAACGATCGAACGGCTGCGCCATATTGGTTGGCGTGGCGATGTGCTGCCCGACAGCGGCTTGCGACTGGCCCGGGTGGTTGCGCAACATCGAGCGGGTTACGAACTGCACGATGGTGACACCCTGTTCGGTGCACAGCCCGACGGCCACTTTCTCAAGCGCGGCATCGACCCTGGTGAGCGGCCGGCAGTGGGGGACTTTGTCGAGATAGCCAGCGGCACGCCACCGCACATCATGACCGTGGCGCCGCGCCGAACTGTCCTTTCTCGCGCCGCCGCCGGCGAGCGTTACGAGCGGCAACTGATCGCCACCAATATCGATTACGTGCTGGTGCTGACCGGTCTGGACGGCGACTTCAACCCCGCCCGCATCGAACGCTATCTCTCGCTCAACGAGGATTCCGGAGCGCAGCCCGTGGTTCTGCTGAGCAAACTCGATACGCGCGAAGATGCTGCCGAGCAGATCGCCGCCCTGCGCCAGCGCCTGCCTGACGCGATCCCGATCCACGCCTTGAACTGCAAGGATCCGGACAGCGCCGTGCTACTTGAGAAATATCTGCAACCCGGCGACAGCGCGGTATTGGTGGGTTCGTCCGGCGCGGGCAAGTCGACGCTGACCAACACGTTGCTTGGCAACGCGACCATGGCAACCGCTGCCGTGCGCAGGCATGACAGCCGCGGTCGGCACACCACCACGCACCGCGCCTTGCTGCAGCTACCTAGCGGCGGCTGCCTGATCGATACGCCGGGAATGCGCGAACTGAAGCTCACCGGCGAGGAGAATCTCGACCTGTTCAGTGACATCGAGGCACTCGCCGAGAACTGCCGCTTTGCCGACTGCGGCCACGGTAGCGAACCGGGTTGCGCGGTGCAGGTGGCGCTCGATACCGGCGATCTGACGGCTGCCCGCTGGCGCAATTACCTCAAGCTGCATGACGAGCGCGAAGAGCAGGCGGCGACGCTGGAGGAACGCCTGCGGCGCCAACGCGGTGGTCGACCGATCGAGCAGCCGCGGGGTCATCGCGGGCAGCGCGAGCGGGACTGAGACGAGCCGGTTCACGTCGCGTGAGATATTGCGGAGCGTCTACCATGGCTGTCGTCATGCAGCTTGTCGTCATCGTGCTGTTTTCAACGTGAGGAGGCGGGGAATGCAGCAGCTGTCATCCCAAGGCACATGGTTTCGCAAGCGAATGTCTCCACTGTTGTGTTTCGGTTTCATCCTGATTTTTCCTGGCATTTCGCTTTGGTCGCGCTACTGCTCCAACGGCATGAACGATCTGTCGCCTGCCCTGATCTTTGTACTGGTTTGCGTGTTTACGGCTGGCGTGGGATGGGTTGCCTACCGTCACCTGATCTTCGATCGGGTCGACCAGGTCTGGCTGGATAGCGCTGGCTCGGACGGTGACCTTCTGCCAGTGAAGCACCGTGGCGAGAAGCGTCGTGTCGCCCTGTCGATCTCATCAGCGTCGATGCCAGCACCCACACCCATCCGTGCCGCATCGCCATAATGCTGCGAGCCTGCTCCCGCTTCGGTTCCGACGTCAGCTTCGTCCCGGCGAGTCCGCGCGGATTCCTCAGTGCATTCACGCCAGACCCGATGGCCAGCAAGCTCACCAAGCGTATCGACGCCGCTCGGCACGCCACGCGATGAATGCACCCGGCACCACGGTGGCACCTGAGTTGCAGCGCTACGCAGAGCTCGACCGTCGGTTGCTTGAAGCGGTGCGGGGTATCCGCATTCTAGCCACCGTGGGGTGGCCGGCTTCGCTCGAAGGTCGCATGATCGACGCTTATGGCAACGGACGCTTCAGCTTGCCAGAGGTGACTTACGCCCGTCCGGATCTGTCCGAGTCGCGCGCGGAGCTAGCAGCGATCGAGGCGGCGGCAGGCGGCACGGACCCTGACGACATCGACCCGCTGGGCGGCTATCTCCGGCGCACCGCCGAATCATGGCGGATCGCCGCCGAAATGCTGGAATCGGTCGGCACCGCGGCAGTGACGGCGCCCTCGATCGCACTCTACGGGCGCCCCGACGACCTGATTCCAGGCAGTCAGCGCAGCAACCTGGACGCGGCCCGCTATTTTGTCGCCTTGTCGGACGAACTCGGTGCCGACCTGCTCGCTGACGAAACCAGCATCCACATGCCGGCCGATGTGCTGCGCGCCGATTTGGCAGCCACGCTGGACATGTTTTTCGGAACAGGCGTCATCAGCGTCGAGGTGGATCCGGAACTGACCGCCAAGGCCGCCGCGGGCGCCACCCGCATTCGCCTGCGCGGTGGCGCCAGCTTCAGCGAATACGACCGGCACCAGTTGCTCGCCCATGAGGCGTACGTGCATTCGCTGACCGCATTGAATGGCCGCCGCCAGCCGCTGCTGGCCTCATTGGCACGCACCTCGCCCAGAGTCACCGCGACCCAGGAAGGTCTGGCGGTGTTTGCCGAACTGATGTCCGGTGCCATCGACATCACCCGTCTCAAACGGATCAGCCTGCGCATTCTGGCGATTGACATGGCGCTAAACGGTGCTGATTTTGTCGAGGTCTACCGGTACTTCAGCACCTGCGGGCAAAGCAACGCCGACAGCTTTCACTCGGCGCAACGGGTGTTTCGCGGAGTGCCGGTGGGAGGCGGCTCCGCCTTCGCCAAGGACAACGTCTACCTGGCAGGCTTGCTGACCGTGCACACATTTTTTCGCTGGGCGCTGAAGGAGCGGCGAATGGACCTGCTGCGGCACCTGTTTGCCGGCAAGCTTGCCCTGCATGACGTGATTGCCCTGCAACCGCATTTCGAGTCCGGCGCAATTGCTCCGGCGCACTGGCTGCCGCCGTGGATGCAGCATGCGCACGGACTGGCCGGCAAGCTCGCCTTCTCGGTTTTCATCAACGGCATTCACATGAATCGGGTCGAAGGCGACGACCTGCTGTAACGCATCTTACGCGACCAGCTACGACGGTTGAGCTCGCGCCGGTGCTAACATCGACCGACGTCATCGGCGACTGCGGGTGGCGCTCCCCTCCCGACAAAAACGCATCCGATGAGCCTTCCCGAAGAACTGCGCCTCGCCGCACTCGAATATCACCGTCTGCCGCGTCCCGGCAAGATCAAGGTCACCGCGACCACGGCATTGCTTACCCAGCGCGACCTGTCGCTGGCCTATTCGCCCGGCGTGGCGGCGGCCTGCGATGCGATTGTCGAAGACCCCACTACGGCAGCCGAGTACACCGCTCGTTCCAACCTTGTCGCCGTGATCACCAATGGCACGGCGGTACTTGGGCTGGGCAACATCGGTCCGTTGGCGAGCAAGCCGGTGATGGAAGGCAAGGGCGTGTTGTTCCAGAAATTCGCCGGCATCGACGTGTTCGATCTGGAGATCAACGAGAACGATCCGGACAAACTGGTCGACATCATCGCCAGTCTCGAGCCGACCTTTGGTGGCATCAACCTGGAAGACATCAAGGCACCGGAATGCTTCATCGTCGAGCGCAAACTGCGTGAGCGGATGAAGATCCCGGTGTTCCACGACGACCAGCACGGCACCGCAATCATTGTCGGTGCGGCGGTCATCAATGCGCTGGAGGTTGTCGGCAAGAAGATCGAGGACGTGCACCTCGCCACAGCCGGCGCGGGTGCGGCGGGCATCGCCTGCCTCGACATGTTGGTGGCGCTCGGACTCAAGCCCGAGAACATCCTGGCCTACGATCGCGAGGGTGTGCTTTATACCGGCCGCGATCAGCTCGACCCGGACAAGCAGCGTTATGCCCGCGATACCGACAAGCGCACGCTGGCGGCGATCTGTGAGGGCGTTGACGTTTTCCTCGGGCTGTCTGCCGGCGGTGTGCTGAAGCCCGAGATGGTCGCGGTCATGGCGGACAAGCCGATCATCCTTGCGCTGGCTAATCCGAATCCGGAAATCCTGCCCGAAGACGCCAAGGCAGTTCGCCCCGACTGCATCATCGCCACCGGCCGTTCGGACTATCCGAATCAGGTCAACAATGCCTTGTGCTTCCCGTACATCTTTCGTGGTGCGCTTGATGTGGGTGCCAGTGGCATCAACGAAGCGATGAAGCTTGCCTGCGTGCGGGCGATCGCCGGTATGGCGCGGCTGGAAGCAGGTGATCTTGCCGGTGCCTATGGCGGCGAAGTGCCGACCTTTGGTACCGAATACCTGATTCCGCGGCCGTTCGACCCGCGCCTGCTGGTGATGCTGGCGCCAGCGGTGGCGCAGGCGGCGATGGATTCAGGTATCGCCACGCGACCGATAGCGGACATGGACGCTTACAAGGAGAAGCTCGGGCAATTCATCTACCGCACTGGTTTGCTGATGAAACCGGTGTACGAGCGCGCACGCGCCGATTGCAAGCGCGTGGTTTACGCCGAGGGCGAGGAAGAGGTCGTGCTGCGCGCCGTGCAGGCAGTGATCGACGAGAAGCTCGCCAGGCCGATCCTGGTCGGGCGTCCCGACGTGATCCAGACCCGAATCGAGCGGCTGGGCCTGCGCATGCGCGTGGGCGAGGATTTTGACCTCACCAACATCAACGACGATCCCCGCTTCAACGAATACTGGCAGCAATACCATGCACTGACGGAGCGTCGCGGCGTGACGCCGGCCGCGGCGAAGAACCTGTTGCGTTCACGGCCGACGTTGATTGCCTCGCTGATGGTCGAGCGCGGCGAGGCGGACGCGATGATTGCCGGGTTGGTCGGTCGTTTCCACAAGAAGCTTGGCTATCTGCGCAGCGTGTTCGGGCTGGATCCCGGCGTTCAGTGCACCTCTGCCATGACTGGCGTGATCAATGACAAGGGCGCGTGGTTCTTCGTCGACACGCATGTGCAGGTCGACCCGACCGCCGAGCAGATTGCCGAGGCGACAATGCAGGCGTCGCTACGGCTCAAGCTGTTTGGCGTCGAGCCGAAGGTGGCCTTGCTGTCGCATTCCAATTACGGCAGTCACGACAATCCCAGCGCCGCAAAGATGCGCCAAGTATGGAAGATCCTGAAGGATCGGATGCCGAAGCTGGAAATGGACGGCGAGATGCAGGCCGACACGGCCTGGGATGAAGTGCTGCGCCAGCGCATGTTTCCTCATACCACGCTCAGCGGTCGGGCCAACCTGTTCGTGATGCCCAATCTGGATGCGGCCAACATCGCCTACAACATGGTGCGGGTGATGACTGACGGCGTGGCGATCGGGCCGATCCTGATGGGACTCGACAAGCCAGCGCATATTCTTACGCCTGCATCGACCGCACGGCGGGTGGTGAACATGACCGCGATCGCGGCCGTAGACGCGCAGATTCGCGCCGCCCAGAGTGGTCGGCGCGCCTCCTGAATCGGAAGCACCCAAACACGGCATGACAACCTGTCCGTGCGCCGACGAATGGACATCCATTGGCGAGCGCAGGAGCAGGCGGCTAAACTCAGGTGTTGACCTGCCGCGTCCCCGGCGGCGTTATCCCCCTCAAGTCAGGCGTTGTATCGACGCCGCGGAGAAGTTCATGGATCAGCTCGACGATATCCTCGATCAGGACATCGACCCCACCGAAACCCGCGAATGGGTCGAGTCGCTTGATGCGGTCATCAACCACGATGGTACCGAGCGCGCCCACTTTCTGCTGGAGCGCATGGTCGATACCACCCGCCGTTCGGGCGGCTATCTGCCGTTCGATCCGACCACCGAATACGTCAACACGATCGCCCCCGGCAACGAGGCGAAGATGTCAGGCGATCCGGCGATGGAATGGCGCATCCGATCGCTGATCCGCTGGAATGCGATGGCGATGGTGGTGCGGGCCAATCGCAAGCCGGGCGACCTGGGCGGACATATCGCCAGCTTCGCTTCGAGCGCGACCCTGTATGACGTCGGCTTCAATCATTTCTGGCGCGCGCCGAGCGCCGATCATCCGGGCGATCTGGTGCTTCATCAGGGACACTCCAGCCCGGGTATCTATGCGCGCTCGTTCCTCGAAGGACGCTTCACGGAAGAGCAGATGGACCTGTTCCGGATGGAAGTGGTCGGCAAGGGCAAGGCGCTGTCCTCCTATCCGCATCCTTGGCTGATGCCCGATTACTGGCAGGTGCCCACGGTGTCGATGGGCCTGGGCCCGATCCAGGCGATCTATCAGGCGCAGTTCTTCAAGTATCTGGAAAACCGCGGTCTGGTCCCCAAGAGTGACCGAAAAGTCTGGTGCTTCCTCGGCGACGGCGAGACGGACGAGCCGGAGTCGCTGGGCGCGATCTCGCTGGCCGGACGCGAAGGTCTGGACAACCTGATCTTCGTGATCAACTGCAACCTGCAGCGCCTGGATGGTCCGGTGCGCGGCAACGGCAAGATCATCCAGGAGCT